>JAKPXO010000301.1 GCA_029567505.1 Acidobacteriota bacterium | reverse complement strand
GGCGCAGCCCGGCGCCGACGTCGCCGTGCCCCGCCTCCTCTTCGCCGGCCTCCTCTGGCTCCTCTTCCTCGTCCACGCGCCGCTCGCGGCGCGGAGCGCGCCCTCCGCCCGGGCGCCCTGGGTGACGGCGGTCCTCGCGAGCGGCGCGTTCTTCCTCCTCGCGCGGAAGAGCTTCGCCGAGGCGGGCTGGGACGGCTTCGTCGGGGTCCTCCCGGTGGTGATCGCCGCCGCGCTCGCGCTTCTCCTCGTCCTGCTCCTGAAGATCGAGGCTCCGGCCTCGCGCGACCTCGGCCGGCTCGCGCTCGTCGCCGGCGCCGCCCTCGCCTTCGTGACGGTCGCCGTCCCGCTCCAGCTCGACAAGGAGTGGATCACGATCGGCTGGGCGCTCGAGGCGGCGGCGCTCGCGTGGCTCTACACGCGCGTGCCGCACCGCGGGCTCCTGCTCGCGTCGGGCGGCCTCGCGGCGGTCGTCTTCGTCCGCCTCGTCCTGAACGAGGCCGTCCTCTCGTACCACGCGCGGAGCGCGACGCCAATCTGGAACTGGTACCTCTACACCTACCTCGCGGCGGCCGTCGCGCTCTTCGTCGCGGCGCGATTCCTCCGGGGGACCGCCGACGATCTCCTGGACGGCCGGCTCCGCGTCTCGACGGCCGACGTCGCCTTCGGGACGGTCCTCCTCTTCGCTCTCGTCAATATCGAGATCGCGGACTGGTTCGCGGAGGGGCCGACCCTCACGTTTCACCTCGCGCGCGGGACGTCGCTCGCGCAGGACCTCGCGTACACGCTCGCCTGGGCCGTCTTCGGCGTCGGCCTCCTCGCGGCCGGCATCGTCGGGAAGAGCCGGGCCGCGCGCGCCGCGGCGCTCGGCCTCCTCGTCGTGACGGTCCTCAAGGCGTTCCTGCACGACCTCGGGCGGCTCGGCGGGCTCTACCGCGTCGCGTCGTTCGTCGGTCTGGCGATCTCGCTCTCGCTCGTCGCGATCGCCATCCAGAAGTTCGTCCTCCGCCCGCGGGAGAAGGAATGACGCCGATCCGCCGGATCCTCGCCTCCGGTCTCCTCGCCGTCGCCCTCCCCGGCGCGGCGGCCGAAGGAGTCCGTCCCGTGTCGTCCCCGCGGCACGAGCGGGCCGTCCTTCCGGGCGCGCCCGGACCGAATCGCCTCGACGTGGACGTCCCGCTCCTCGCCGGCTCCGAGGCGCGCTCCCGGAGCGGTCTGCTCTCGGACCTCCGATTCCACGACGCCGCCGGACGCGAGGTGCCCTACCTGCTCATTTCTCCAGGCCGATCCGAGCCGGAGTGGCTCCCCGCCACGCTCCTTCCGATCGCCGCGACGAAGACGGCGAGCGGGTTCGAGGCCGACCTCGGGGCGCTCCGTTGCGTCGACCGCCTTCGCGTCCACGGGATCCCGGCGCCGTTCCTGAAGCGTCTCCGTCTCGAGGGGAGCGGCGACCGGGCGCGCTGGGCCGTTCTCGTCGCGGAGGGGACGCTCTTCGACCTGCCCGAAGAGGGCCTCGCGCGGACGGTCGTCGCGTTCCCCGCGGGGGAGCACCGGTTCTTCCGGCTCGTCTGGAACGACGCGAAGAGCGGCCGGGTCCCGACCCCGTCCCGCGTCGAGGCGCGCGCGGCCGGGACCGGCGGCACGCCGGAGACGCTTCGGGCGGAGGTCTCGTTCGAGAGGCGGGAGAGCGAGCCGGGGCGGAGCCGTTACCGGCTGCGGCTTCCGGCCGCGGGGCTCCCGCTGTCGGCTCTCGAGGTCGGTGTCCGATCCGGGAACGTCCTGCGCGAGGCGCGCGTCCTCGAGTCGCGACTCGCGGACGGGCGCCTCGTCCCGTACGAGCTGGGCGCCGCGACGCTTCGGAGGGCCGAGCGCGAGGACGCCGCAGCGGCCGAGATGACGATCACCCTCACTCCCCCGACGGAGGCGGAGCTGGAGCTCGTCGTCGAGGACGCGGGGAACCCGCCCCTCGAGCTCGCTTCGGTCACGGCCCTCTTCGAAGGGCTCCCCTTCGTCTACTTCGAAAGCCCGGACGGCGCGCCCCTCGCGGCCCGGTACGGGGCTCCGGGGCTCGAACGGCCGAGGTACGACCTCGAGGCCGCCCGGCCCGCCGTGACGAGGCGCGGCGCCCCGCCGCCGGCGAGCGCGTCCTGGGGAGAGGAGCGGCCGCGTCCGGCCCTCGTTGCCGAAGCGTCCGCGCCGCCGGCCGTCCCGGCGGGCGCGGCGCTCGAGCGCGACGCGTTCCGCGTCTCTCGCCCGATCCCGCCCGGCCCGCCCGGCCTGACGGCGCTCCGGCTGGACGCGGCGGTGCTCGCGGCGAGCCCGAGCCTCGCCGACGTCCGGATCGCTTCCGCCGACGGGCGGCAGGTGCCGTATCTCCTCGAGACGCTCGGGGAGCCGCTCGTCGTCCGGCTCCCCGCCCCGCAGCGGGTGGACGACCCGCGTCCCCGCGGTGGAGAGGGGACCGGCGGGAGGCTCTCGTTCCACAGGATCGAGCTCCCGCACGAGGACCTCCCCGCCTCACGCCTCGAGCTCACGACGACGGCGCGGGTCTTCGCGCGAAGCGTCGTCCTCCTCCGCGAGCGCCTCGGCGGCCGGCCCGAGACGGCCGGGACGTTCACCGCGATCACCTCGTCTTCGTGGCAGAGCGCCGACCCGGCGCGCGAGGCGCCGCGCCTCGTCCTCGAGCTGCCGCCGGGAACCGGGGGGACGCTCTTCGTCTCGATCGACGACGGCGACAACGCTCCACTCCCGCTCTCGCGCGCGGCGCTGCTCCTCCCGGCGCACCGGCTCCGCTTCGTCCGCGAGGACGGCCCTCTCGCGCTCCTCGCCGGCCGGCCGGGCCTCGCCGTGCCCCGCTACGACCTCGAGCTCCTGGCCCCGCGGCTCCTCGGCGCCCCGGCGACGGAGGTGGAGCTGGCGCCGGAGGCGCTCCCCGCCGTGGCGCCCTCCGCCGGGTCGAGGGTCTTCTGGGTCGCGCTCGTCGGGGCCGTCGTCGCGCTCCTCGTCCTCCTCGCCCGCCTCCTGCGGCGACCGACGGGGTCGGCCGGGAGCGAGGCCGGGGGCGGGGAAGGGTAGACTCGGGTCTCCGGAGGAATTTCAGTGGTGAGCGCGCGCGTGCCGAACGTCCGTACGGCGCGGCGGGCGGGAGGGTCCCGGTGAAGGGCCTTCCCACCGCCCGCCTCCTCCCCCCGGGCGACGCCCCGTCGCCCTTCGGGCTCCACCTCGTCCTCGGACCGCTCGCGGGCGGGGCCGAGGAAGGGCCGGTCCCCCTGCCGCTCTCGGCGGACGAGGGGACGAGCCGCGTCTACCTCGGAGCCCTCAAGGGAGACGCCGACAGCGTCGTCGAGCTCGTCGCCGTCAAGCTCCTCCCGAACGTCCTCCCGGACGCTCTCGCCGAGAGCGCCGCGCGACCGACGAACCGGACCCTCGTGGCGCGCTTCGACGCGGAGCGGGAGCGGATGCGCGCGCTCCGGGCGGAGAGCCCGTACTTCCCGAGGCTCCTGCAGCCGGACGGCGGTCCCGAGGGGACGCTCCCGGCCCTCGTCTACGACAAGCCGTCGCGGACGTTCTTCATCCCGCCGTGCGCCTCGTGCGGCCGCCCGCTCGAGCTCCTCACCGACGAGCAGTTCCTGCGCGAGAGGCGGCTTCCGTCGTACCTGGAATCTCTCCACAGGCTCGTCGGCTGCGCGGGCTGCGCCACCACGGACCGCGTCGTCGCCGTCTTCTCCTATTCGCCCCTCCCGGGCGAGGCCGACGTCCCGGTGGGCGGGCCCGACGAGCTGCTGAAAGGGCTCTCCCGGGCGCTGCTCCGGGACTGGGACGAAGGCCAGGTGAAGGCGTTCGCCTCCCGGGAGTCGGCCGAGGAGGCGCTCCGTCTCCGCGCGGCCGGCGGCGGCTCGCTCAACGACTTCGCCGCGCGCTGGAGCCCCTTCTCGTTCTGCCCCTCTCCGTTCCTCGTGAGCGGGCTCTCCCCGGTGCGCTGGGACGAGTGGGCCGACTTCGTCGGCGGACGGACGGAGGAGGACCTCGTCTCGCCGGCCGCGCCCGAGACCCTCGAGACGGAATCGACCCGCCGCCGGATCGAATGGCTGCGGGCGTCGCTCCCGCCGACGGGGCGTTTCCTCTACGGGCACGACGGCTCGGGAGTCGATGCGATCGAGGTCCTCTACCTGAAGATGACGGCCTTCCGGCAGCTCGCCGCGGGCCTCCTCGCGTTCTACCGCGCCACGGGACAGCCGCACCTCGACCTGCACCCGGGGCACGTCCTCCTCGACAGCTACGGCGCCGGCGCCTCGCTTCCGGCTCTCTGGACGTTCCAGGTGCGGCTGCACGGGCTCTCCGCGGCCTCGCGGACGTCGTCCTTCGGCGTCGAGGTCGTCGTGCCGCCGCCGGAGCCGATGTTCCCCTACGCGGCGCCCGAGATCCTCGAGTTCCGCCTCGCCTCGCGGCGTCCCGGCGACGTCTACCTCTCCGAGATCGAGCCGGCGGACGCGGGGCTCGGCGTGAAGGTCGAAGGGCGGCTCAGCGACCCGAACGGACTCTTCCCGCGGCCGGAGGAGCCCGACTGGATCCACGTCACGTTCCCCGACGAAGCGCTCGGCCTCGGCATCGACGCTCTCGTCGTGAGGCGCAAGCCCGACGTCCCGGCCTCGTACGAGGAGCTCACGTTCGTCTCCGAGCCGGTCGAGCTCGACGACGCCGCGGTGAAGAGGCTGCGACGCTCCTTCGGTGTCCGCCTCCCCGGCGCGCGCTACAAGGTCTACCCGCGCTTCGGCGCGCCGTCCGACCTCCACTCCCTCGGCGTCCTCCTCCTGCGCTCCCTCGCCGGCGGCGAGCGGACCGAGCTGCCGGAGCTGCTCCAGGGGGTCCAGCGGGCCGCCGCGACGGCGGCCCGGTCGAAGGAAGGGGACGCGCTCGCGCGTGTGAAGGCGGCCCTCGCGGCCGAGGCTTCGACCGCGACGCTCCTCGACCGCTCCCGCGTCTTCTGGAAGGAGGAGGACCGGGTCCCCGGCCGGCCGAACGCGATCCCGCCGCCCCTGTTCGAGAGGGCGCTCCTCCTGGCGCTCCGCCTCCTGACGCGGATCCCGGGATTCTCGATCGCGACGGGTCCCGGGGACTTCGTGGCGGAGGACCCGACGGGACGCGTGGAGCAGGTGCTCCGGGAGACGGACGAGGTCGTCGCCGAGCTCCGGGCGCTCCTCGTCCATCGCCAGCCGCTCCACTTCGAGATCCAGGACGTCCTCGCGGAGCTGCTCGAGGCGGAATCGGAGACGGCGCCGCGCGCCTGACGCCGGACCGGGTCGCAGGGTTTGCGGACCGAGGGTAAGATCCGGCCACTGTGTCCGACAGGTCGTCCGTCTCCTCGTTCGAGGTGCTGGCGTGTCGCCCCTTCTCCGGGGGGTGCGCGTGAGCGTCCCGCCGCGCTCTCTCACGCTCGAGGTCTGGCTCGGCCCGATGGAGGGGCTCCGCTACGCCGCCGAAGCGCGGCAAGCGATGCAGCTCGTGCGGATCGGGCGCCTCCCGTTCGACCGGCAGACGAAGGAGCGCAACCACCTCGTCCTCTCCGTGTCGGCCGGCGTCTCCGGCTCCCACGCGGAGGTCCGCTTCGCCCAGGGGCGGATCTTCCTCAGGGACCTCGGCAGCTCCAACGGGACGTTCGCCGCCCAGCAGGCGGTGACGACCGAGACCGAGGTGAAGTCGGGCGAGATCTTCCTCGTCTCGCTCACGCCGGTCCAGGTCTACCTGACGAGCCCGCTCGCGGCGCCGCCGCCGTTCGAGCCGCTCGCCGTGACGCACTGGGAGGGGGCGTCCGTCGAGCCGCTCCTCACGGCGGCGGCCGAATGCGCGGCCGGCCGGCGGGAAGGGTACGTCGACACGCGCCACCTGCTCGACGCGATCCTCGCCCTCGGCGACCCGGAGATCGAGGAGCTCCTCGCGAGCGGGGGCGTGCGGCCGGCCGAGGTCCGTCAGGCTCTCTTTCACAAACCCTTCTTCCGCGACACGCTCGGCTGGATCGCGGAGATCCTCGTCAAGCCGGTGAACCTCACCGGGAGCTTCGAGACCGCGGTCGTCTCTCCCCGCGTCGCGCGCCTCCTGGACGGCACCCGCACGGCGGTCCCCGACGGGGTCTCCGGCGACGAGGCGGTCCGCTGGGCCGCCCGGAGCGTCCTCGCCGGCCTCGTCGCCGACAGGTTCGGACCGGTGGGCGACTGGCTGACCGCCTGCGGGATCACCTCCGTGCCGGAGGGATTCGTCGGGGAGTCCGGGGCGAAGGCCCCGGCCGCACGACCCGCGGAGCGGGAGCTGACGGGGCGGGCCTCGATGAAGGGGACGGCGGGGAAAGGCCGCGCGACGACGCTCCTGACGGAGGAGGTCGGTGAGGCGACGGCGAAGGGCGGGCCGTCCCCGCTTTCGCGGACGCTTCCGCCCCCTCCTCCGCCTCCTCCCCCGGCCTCCCCGGAGTCGTCCGCGGTCGCCCCGGCTCCCGCCCGGCGCCACGAGCCGGAGCCCGAAGCCGCTCCGGCGGCGCGGCCGGAGCCGCCGCGCGAGCCGGAGCCGCTCCCCGCGCCGCCCCCATCGGCCGTGCCGGCGCCCGGGCCCGCTCCGTTCGCCTGGGGCGCCCCCCGGACGCCGGCGGAGATCCTCCTCGACGGGCGGGCGCGCGAGCTCGCCGACGAGCTCTTCGCCCTGGCGGGGGAGCTGCGGTTCGGCACCTCCGACGACCGGCGCCGGCAGCTGAAGAAGCGCGTCGAGAAGGAGCTCGCCCCGCTCCCGAGAGAGTCGCGCACGCGCTTCCTCGAGCTCCTCAGGCGGCACTTCCCGGTCCTGCCGGCGGGCGCGGCCGTCGACCCCGAGGTGACCCGGCTTCGCCGGAAGCTCGAGGAGGTCGAGAGGAAGCGCGTCGACGAGAGCCCGTCGAAGGGCGTCGAGCGCCGGAAGGCCCAGGCGTCGACGGCGTCTTCCGGACCGCTCCCGCTCAAGCAGCTCGTCCACGGCGAGGAGCTCGCGCAGGCGGACCGGAACGTCGTCGTCCTCCGCCGAGTGATCGAGTACGCGCTCGCGATGGAGGGGATGACGCTCGGCCTCATCCAGTCCCTCACGATGCCGGGGAACGAGACGATGGCCTTCAAGCTCCCCGGCTTCAAGGAGACGCTCCGGCACTTCCTGAACGGGATCGAGCAGGGCAAGCCGGTCAGCATCCAGCGCGTGGAGGAGTACCTCGAGGAGCTCAAGAAGTGGCAGGTCGCGATTCTCGCGGCCTTCCACCAGGCCCCGGGGGAGTGGTTCGACCGGCTCTGGAAGCGGATCAACCCGGTCACGATCGAGTCCGCGCCGCGGAGCGCCGGCTGGAAGCTGCGGGGCGAGGCGGCCGAGTGGTGGGACCTCTACAAGATCGCGGTCCGGGACCTCTCTCCCGACCTGGTCAACGACCAGATCCTCCAGGGCGTGGCCCGACTTTCGAAGGAAGAGCTCGAGAAGCTCAGGAAGACACAGCGAGGAGAACACTCATGACGAAGACGCCGTCCCGCTTCCTTCTCCGGATCGCCGCCTGCGGCCTGCTCCTCGGGGCCTTCCCCGCGCTCACCGGCTGCGCGTCGAAGGTCGGGACGATCTCGTTCCGCTGCGGCGCCCAGATCAACGGCGGGCTCGCCCTCGCCGTCGACGTCATCCGCGCCACGGAGGAGGAGTCCCGGAAGATCCAGGAGATGGGCGAGAAGTGGTTCTACGACCAGACCCGCTTCAACATCCAGGGCCAGAACCGGATCCAGACCGTCACCTTCACGACCGGCGAAGGGGCCGGACCGTGCGACAAGACGGTCTCCGTTCCCTTCTCGAAGGGAGAGCGCTACCTCGTCCTGATCGCCGACTACAAGTTCCAGAACCCCGACCCGACGAAACACGTCGTCGTCCTCTCCCGCGAGAAGTGGGTGGGGCAGAAGATCCTCGTCTCCGTCCTCGAGCGGGAGCTCGCCGTCGAGCGCCGCTGGTAACGGGGTCCCATGAAGAAGACGCCGCAGGTCCTCTGGGCCGAGGGGATGTTCCTCCGGCCCCATCACCTCCAGACGGCCGAGCGCTACCGCGAGGAGGCGCTCCAGCGCGAGATCCAGCGAATCCAGCCGTTCTACTTCGGCCTCCAGTCGCTGGACGTGGCGCCGGACCAGCTCGAGAACTTCGTCTTCGAGATCCGCGACGTCTCCCTCAAGCTGAAGGACGGCACCGCGCTGTCGTCCGACTCGACCCTCCGCATCTCGCCCCGGAGCTTCAAGAACGAGCTCGACAAGGCGAGCGGGAGGATGCGCGTCTTCGTCGGCGTCCCGGTGATGCGCGAGACCGCGCCGAACACCTTCGCCCCGGGCGAGGGGCCGGCGGGCGTCGACCGGCGCTACGTGGCCGAGAACGCCGAGGCCCTCGACGAGAACACCGGCGGCAACCCGCAGCCCGTCGGGGTGAGGCGCTGCAACGGCAAGCTCTTCTTCGGCGCCGAGAGCCAGGAGGGCTACGAGTGCCTCGAGGTCGCCGTCGTCGAGCGCTCCGGCTCGGGGAGGAACTTCCCGGTCCTCTCCCGCGAGTTCATCCCGTCGCTGACCGAGCTCGGCGCCTCGCGGACGATCCAGGCGCTCTGCGACGGCGTGACGAACCGGATCGAGGCGAAGCACCGCCTGCTCCTGACGGACGTGGCCCAGGGGCGTCTCGCGATCACCTCCGACGGCACCTCGGGGTGGCAGGCGATCATCAAGCTCCAGATCCTCGGGAGCTTCCTGTTCCTCTTCCAGCAGCTCACGAAGATCCCGCGCATCCACCCGTTCCACGTCTACACGGAGTTCGCCCGGCTCGCGGGCGAGCTCTCGATCTTCGACGACGGCAAAGTCCCGGTCCGGATCCCCGTCTACGACCACGAGAAGCTCGGCCCGTGCTTCCACGAGACGTGCCGCGTGATCGAGGCGCTCCTCGAGAAGATCGTCGCCTCGCGCTTCGTCAAGGTCGACTTCGTCCTGCGCGAGGACCTCCTCGTCGCCGACCTCCTCGAGGAGTGGCTCGCCTCCCAGACCGAGGTCTTCCTCGCGATCGAGGCCGAGATGGAGGAGAAGGACCTGCGGGGGCGGATCGTGACGATGAAGCTCGGCACGGTGCGCGACATCCCGGTCCTGCGCCAGCGCCGGCTCTTCGGGCTCGACCTCGAGCTCCTGAAGCGGACGCCGGCAGGCCTCCCGCAAAGGGAGGACTACTTCTACTTCAAGATCGAGAAGGAAGGGCCGTACTGGGCGAACGTCGTTCGCGACCGCAACGTGGCCCTCTCCGACGCCCTGGACCCGAAGCTGAAGTTCTCGCTCTACATCATCACCAAGCCCGGGAGCTGAGATGGACTACACGACCGAGCTCTTCAAGGTCGCGGCGAAGGAGTTCCTCTTCCTGTCGTCGTTCCGGCAGAAGGTGAGGAAGGGCGTCCGCGCCGACATCGAGGACGTGGCCGCCGACCTCGACGAGATCTTCCGGGAGCAGGCCTCCGCGGTGCGGAGCGACCCGCGGCTGCAGGCGCTCTACGACCAGGCGCGCTACCCGCTCGTCGTCCTCGCGGACGAGATCCTGATCCACTCCGGGTGGGAGTTCGCGCGCGACTGGCAGGACCGCCTCCTCGAGGAGAAGTACTTCCGCTCGAACATCGGCGGCGACCAGTACTTCGCGATCGCGAAGGAGCTCCGGCCGGAGGACGTGGAGCTCGGCTCGATCGTCTACGCCGGGCTCGCGCTCGGATTCCGCGGCAAGTACCGCGAGCGGCCCGAGAAGCTCGCCGAGGTGCGGAAGAACACCTACCGGCTCCTCTCGGAGTACCTCGCGAGCCAGAGCGACAAGATCACCCCGGAGGCCTACACGGTGATGGCCACGTCGGGGAAGAGGCTGAACCCCGTCGTGACGCTCGGGCGCGTTGCCATCATCAGCTTCAGCGTCCTGATCGGGTTCTGGATCCTGACGTTCATCGCCTGGGCCACGCTGGTGGGCCAGGTCAAGAGCGTGGCCGAGGCGATGGGAGTGATCTGAGGGCCCCATGTACGAGTTTCTCGACCTCCTCTACCGCCTTCCCAAGCCGATCAAGACGCTCGGCATCGTCGTCCTCCTCTCGCCCGTCTGCCTCGTCATCGCGCGGGCGCTCGGCTTCGGGCACCTCTGGTGGGCCGTCATCGGCGGGCTCATCCTCATCGCCCTCCTCATCGCCGCCTTCGACGTCTTCGTCAAGAAGGGCGACAAGGCGCGCGGCGGCGCGTTCGAGAAGGACCTCGCGCGCGACGCTCAGGGCGGCGCCGGCGCCTCCAAGCAGGAGGTTCGCGAGGCCGTCAAGGAGCTCTCCCAGAAGTGGACGGAGTCGCTCGCCCAGCTGAAGGCGACCGGCCTGCAGGTCTACTCGCTCCCGTGGTACCTGCTGATCGGCGAGCCGCAGTCGGGCAAGTCGACGACGCTCAAGAACTCGGGCCTCGAGTTCCCCGTCGGCGGCGACGGCCTCTCGGGCTCCGGCGGGACGCGCAACTGCGACTGGTGGTTCGCGAACGAGGCCGTCATCCTCGACACCGCCGGCCGCTTCACGTTCCAGGAGGAGGCGGCCCCGGACGCCACCGAGTGGTCGACCTTCTTGAAGATGCTCAAGAAGTACCGCAAGGAGTGCCCGATCAACGGCGTCCTCGTGGTCATCCCGGCGACCTCGCTCCTCGAGGACACGCCGGAGGAGCAGGACAAGAAGGCCGCGAACATCCGGACGAAGCTCCTCCACCTGCAGCGGGTCCTCGAGATCCGCTTCCCGATCTTCATCATGGTCACGAAGGCGGACCGGATCCTCGGCTTCTCCGAGTTCTTCTCGAAGCTCGACCCGGTCGACCAGCGGCAGCTCGTCGGCTGGTCGAACCCGGTCGGCCCCGACAAGCCGTACGTCCTCGCGACGTTCGACGAGGCGTACGAGGAGATCCTGACCCGGGTCCACAAGCTCCGGATGAAGTTCACGGCGAACGAGGAGATCGTCCAGAACGTCGACCGGATCTTCGTCTTCCCGGAGGAGCTCCGGGCCCTCCGCGACTCGCTGAAGCGCTACTTCCAGGGGATCTTCCAGGACACGCGCTACGACGACCCGTTCGTCTTCCGCGGGTTCTACCTCTCCTCCGGCGTCCAGCAGGGCAAGCCGATCGCCCGGGCCACGCGCGAGCTCCTCGGGAGCTCGGCGGAGGGGATCGTCGAGAACCTCGAGCAGATCTTCAAGCGTTCGCGCGCGTTCTTCATCAAGGACTTCTACGAGAAGAAGGTCTTCCCCGAGCAGGGCCTCATCGCGCGGACGAAGGCGGCCCTCGAGCGCGAGAAGACGACCCGCTGGGTCATCCGCGCCGTGACGATCTTCCTGCCGATCTTCTGTCTCCTCGGGATGATCCTCCCGTACGTCGCGATGCGGAAGTTCGTCAAGCCGATGCGCGAGACCGCGCTGAAGGCCCAGGCGTGCGTCGAGAAGAAGGAGGCGTGCTCGATCGGCGAGGCCTACGGGATCGCCGAGAGCATCTACAAGCACCAGGCCGCGATCCGGCAGCGCCCCTTCCTCTTCGCGCTCTTCTTCCAGCGCGCCTCCTCGGGCGAGCTCTTCCGGCTCCTCGGGAAGATCAACCAGCGCCTGACCTACGAGCGCGTCGTCAACCCGCTCATGGCGGAGGGCGAGGCGCGGATGGCCCGCCTCGACTGGGCCGGCCCGTACGACTACCGCGTCTTCTTCTCCGCCCTGGACGGTCACATGAAGTGGTGGGCCGTGAAGAAGGGGGCCCTCGGCGCCGAGCAGAAACCGCTGGTGGCGGCGTCGGAGCTGAAGCTGATCCCGCTGCTCGCGTTCCTCCAGAACACGAAGGGGACGGCCGGGACCGCCGCGACGAAGGAGATCGACGAGTGGGTCGCCTCGATCGGCTCGAGCGGCACTCCCGACGAGATCCTCGCGGCCCTCCCCTCCGACCCCCCGAAGGACCCGGAGCTGATCCGCGTTCCCGATCCCGCGGGAGCGCTCAAGAAGTTCGAGGAGTACTGGAGCGTCGCGAACCTCGCTCGCTGGGACTTCCGCCTGAACCAGCTCCTCGCCCAGTACGTCCAGCGCTACTCGGAGCTCCTCAAGGTCGAGGACCCGTCCTCGCGGGGCTACCTGGACCGCGTCGCGGCGACCGGCAAGGAGTTCCGGAGGGTCTACGACGACACGACGAAGCACCTCGCGACCGTCCGGCCCGGGTCGAAGGAGTTCCCGGGAGCCGGTCCCGACGACTGGAAGAGGAACTTCGACGCCGACTACACCCAGCTGATGCGTTTCACGACGGTCGTGCCGGGCGTCGTCAACGAGCAGGCCCGCAGCCGGATCAAGGGGCAGATGGACTCGGACTGGAAGAACCTCGAGGTCCAGGTCCTCGCCTATGCCTACCTCGTCGTCCCCGACGCGCAGGACCCGGCGAAGAAGGGCTGGAGCCCGTCGGCGGCCGCGATCTCGCCCATGGTGGCCGACGCGACGGCGTTCGCCGACCTCGCGGCGTTCGAGGCGACGGAGAACCCCGCCGCGGTCGTCGAGGAGGCGGCCCGGAAGTCGACGCCGGCTGACCAGAAGGCGACGCTCGAGGCGTTCACGAAGAAGCAGGTCGAAGCGAAGGCGAAGGCGGTCGCGAACCTCACCGCGATCCCGGCGATCCCGGCGGAGCAGAAGACGCTCTGGCAGGACACGGCGCTCGCGACGTTCCTCCCCCGGACGGCCGACCTCGCCCTCGTCTACCGCGTCCTCCCGTACACCCAGCAGTTCCTCGACCGGTCGGTCGGTCCGGCCTGCCTCGAGAACGTCTGCTTCACGCGCAACCACGCGCAGCAGATGGTCCCGCTCGGGGTCTCGTACATCTCCTTCGCCGAGGCCTCGTCCATTTCGACGCGGCCCGACGTCGACGCGCTCGCCCAGGGCCACGCCGAGGCGATGCTCGACTACCTCCGCCGCTACGTCGACCGCTTCGCCGGCCGCGGGGGCGGCGGGGGCGGCGGCTTCATCGTGCCCGGTTCAGCGCTCCGCGCGACGTCCTGGCGCGAGTTCCAGGCGGCGATCACGCGCTGGAGCCCCGAGGCCCAGGGGGGCGACGCGCCGGTGACCGACATGTCGGGGGCGCTGGCCTTCGACGACGTCCAGACGTTCGCGGCCTCGAACCGGCGGCTCTCCTCGATCCTTGCGTACTTCAAGGGGAAGGCCGCGCCGCGCAGGTCGACCGGTCCGGCGAAGGCGCCGCCGGAGCTCGTCACCGCGGCGAACCTCTTCAAGAACAACGTCGTCCCGCTCCCCGAGCAGGAGCTGAAGGCATGGCGGCAGCTCTCGCTCGGACAGGACGGCGTCTCCCTCCGCGGCTTCCACGCGTTCTCGCGGAATCCCGCCGTCCGGCGAAGCTCCTACGGGCGGCAGCTGATCGCCGTCGAGAACCGCGGCGCGAACCTGATCCGCGACGCGATCCAGCCCTCCTTCCAGCAGGCGGCCGAACCGGTCGTCCGGAAGATCCGCGAGCAGTGCCTCGGCCAGTTCCCGTTCGTCAGGGAGAGCCAGCTCCGGCAGGAGAGGGTCGCCTACGCGGCCGGCTCGTCGCTGAAGCCGGGAGGGAGCGGGAACACCGCGACCTACCGGCTCGACCTCGCGACGATCGGCCAGAACCACTTCTCCGGCATCCTGACCGACGTCGGCGCCCTCGCGGACGAGTACGCCCTGAACCCGATCCTCTGGGGATGGGAGCCGCAGTTCGACTTCGTCGGCGACGCGGGCCGGGGGCTCCTCGCCGTGGGCCGGGGCTGGCAGCTCTTCCTCTTCGGCGGCGGGCGCTCGACGTCCGTCATCAAGGAGCACAAGGTCGAGATCCGGCCTCTCCAGTTCTCGCCGAGCCCGGGCAAGCGTTTCATGGGCGACCGGATCAACTCCCTCTTCCTCTTCGACCGCTCGGTCGTCGTCCGCCCGTCGACCGACTTCAAGACGGGCCGGCAGCCGAGCCCCTACGTCTGGCGCCTCGGTCCGGCGGACGCTCCGATGTCGATCACCGGCCGCGACGAGCAGTCGGGCTCTGGCTGGACCGGCAGCCTCGAGGCGTACGGCGGGCCGCTCCGCTTCTTCTACTTCGTCCGCGTCGCGAGCGAGGAGAGGGACCGGCGCGACGACTCCGACGACCCCGAGCGCGCGCGGGAGAAGGAGAAGATCTGGACGATCCGGGTCGTCATCCCGAACGCGGTGCAGCGTACCGAGCCGCTCGAGGGGCTCTTCGAGCTCGCGTTCGAGGAGCCGATGCCCCCGATCCTGCCGAACTGACCGCTCTCGGGCGGGGCCCGGACGCTCCGGGCCCCGTCCGTCCCTTTTCGATCCGATTCCGAAGGAGCGAGGTGACCGAGTGGCAGCGTGGAGTCTCATCTCGAAGCTGAAGGAAGGTTTCGCGGGCGCCGACGGGCCCCCGAGGATGGAGACCTGCGCCCTGCATCTCTACGGGAAGCTCCCGATCTACAAGGACTTCATCTCGAGCGGCCTGACCGAGGAGGGCGCGAAGGAGTTCCGCGACTGGCTCGGGAACGGGTTCAGCCGCCGCTGGGCGAACGACGACGAGTACCGCGAGGCGGAGATCCCGCTCCACACGTTCCTTCTGCCCCTTCCCGGGGGCCGGCGTTCCGTCGCCGGCGCGCTCTGGGGGAGCCACGACGAAGGCGGCCTCCGTCGCTTCCCGTTCACGCTCTTCTCCGTCGTCCCGCAGGGGAAGGCGATCGCCGACCCGCTCGTCGCGCTGTCGTACCTCGAGGTCTTCGAGGAGCGCGCGACGCAGATCCGGCGCACCTACGCGGCGGGCCGGACGCTCGCCTCGTTCTACGAGGCGTATCGCGGGGCGAAGATCGAGGTGCCGGTGAAGCGGCCGGCGAAGGTCGCCGAGGGGGTCGAGAAAGAGGCCCGCGAGGTCACGCTCGGGGACTTCGCCGAGTCGCTCCTCGGCGAGGGCGCGGCCGAGTCGTGGCCGTCGTTCCTCGCTCGCCTGCGGGCGGCCTGCGACGCCCCGGCCGGCGACGGGGCGGGCGCGGTCCGCGTCCCGGTCGGGAACCTCCTGCCGGCGACGGTGCAGATGCAGCTCTGGCTGGCCTGGCTCGAGACGGAAGGGGCCTTCGGCCGGAGGACTCCGTCGGGCGTCCTCGTCTGCCGGTCGGGCGGCCGGTCCCGGGCCGTCCTGTTCTTCCGGGAGCTGCGCGCCGAGGACTTCCTCCTGCTGCACCCGGAGAGGTCCGACCACGAGTTCGTGGAGGAGGCGGTCCCCGCGGCGCCGGAGAGCGCGCCGAAGCCCGCCGACGGCGGCGAGTCTCCCGAGACCCCGAGCCGCCCGAAGGGCTGGGACCGTCCCCTGGCCGCGTTTCTGCGGCCCGAGGGGCGGGAGACCTGAAGGTGCGGGAGGTCACACCGATGTGCCCGGTCGGCTCGCGGGCCTTGAATTCCTGCGGGACGACACCCATCTTATAGGCCGGAAGCTGCCGAAAGGAGGAAGCAAAACATGGGTGGACTCGTTGACTATTTTCTGAAGATCGACGGTATCGAGGGCGAGAGCGCCGACGAGAAGCACAAGGGCGAGATCGACGTCCTGTCGTGGGCGTGGGGTGCGTCGCAGTCCGGCTCGATGCAGTACGGCGGCGGCGGTGGCGCCGGCAAGGTGCAGATGCAGGACTTCTCGTTCACGATGCGGATCAACAAGGCGACGCCGAAGCTCGTTCTCCACTGTGCGAACGGTGCGCACCTCAAGTCGGCCATCCTGACCGCGCGCAAGGCCGGCAAGGACCAGCAGGAGTACCTGAAGCTGACGTTCACCGACCTCCTCGTCTCGTCCTACCAGACGGGGGGGAGCGGCGACAGCGACGTCGTTCCGATCGACTCGATCTCCCTGAACTTCGCCAAGATCGAGTTCGAGTACAAGGAGCAGAAGGCGGACGGCACGCTCGGCGGCGCCATCAAGACGCACTACGACCTCAAGGCGAACAAGGGAGGCTGAGGCCAGCCTTCTCCCTCTGGACCATCGTCGAAACGGAGCCGGCCTCCCTCGCGGGAGGCCGGCTCTCTCTTGGCGGGGGGGCCGGCGTGCACCCCGGAACGGGACGCACGCCGCCTCCGGCTCAGCTCGGGAGCGGCTCGCGCTCGTCGAACTCGACCGGGCCGAGCTCGAGCAGGCTCACGTCCTCGCCGTCGACGAGGATCGAGCGAAGGCCGAGGCCGGCCTGAAGGTCCTCGGAGAGGTTCTTCCAGTCGGTCATTCGCCCCAGCTTCACGAGGTCGTCCTCGTGCGCGGCGGAGCCCGGGTAGAGGGCGAAGAGGAAGACGTCCGCGCTCGTGCCGTCGTCGGCCGTGATCCGCGCTCCCGGCCAGATGAGGTCACGCAGCTTCTTCGGGGCGTTCGGCTCGAGGCTCCTGGCGAACTCGAGCGGGAACCAGGTGTACTTCCCCTGGAAGACCATCTCGACGACGCCGCCGATCCGGTCGTCGAAATCGCGGAGGTCCTCGAACGCGCTCTCGCCGCGTCGGCCCGCGAGGGCCGGGCGCTCCTCCTCGGCCTCGTCGAGCAGCGTGCGGGCGACGGCGAGGTCCCCCTCGGAGATCCGTCCGAGCGCGGCGAGGGTCTTCTCGACGCCGGGCGGGACGGGGCGCAGGAAGTGCGGGCGGGCCTTCCCCGCGAAGACCCGGGCGCGCTCGCGCTCGGCCTGGAGGAGGCCCCGGTAGACGCCGGCGGCCATCTGGGACGGCGCGTCGGCTCCCGCGGCCGCGACGATCTGTTTCTCGGCCCGGTCCCACTCGCCGGCGAAGGCGAGGAGCTCGAAGAGGAAGGTCCTCTTCTGCGGGTCGGCGGGCGAGTCCCGGATCTCCTGGGTGAGGGCCTCGATCGCGGCCTTCAGGTTCCCCGAGTCGAGGAGCTCCTTGGGAGTCGGCATCACGAACCTCCTGGGCCCCGCCTCCGACCGGCGCGGAGACCGGCCCGGGGGATCGGGGCTGACGAGATGACAGGGACTGCTGAGTCGGTTACAGTAACACCAACTCGCAATCCTTGGGAGGCATCTAGATGTCGTCGGAGGCTCCTCTCCTCGACTTCGAACGGCTCCTCGCCCCGGTGTCGGACGACCGACCGTCGGGCGAGAGCCTCCAGTACTCCGGTCTCTACGACGAGATCCGGGAGGCCCGCCGCGCCGACGACCAGCTCGAGCAGGGCGACTGGAAGCGCGAGCTGAAGGTCGCCGACTGGGACGAGGCCGTCGCGCTCGCGACGGACGCGCTCCAGACGAAGACGAAAGACCTGCAGGTCGCCGCCTGGCTCGCCGAGGGGCTCACGATGCTGCACGGCTTCGCGGGCGCGCGCGACGGGATCCGCCTCATGAAGGGGCTCCACGCCGACTACTGGGACACCTGCTACCCCGAGATCGACGAGGGCGACATGGAAGGGCGGGCGAACGTCCTCTCGTTCTTCGACCGGCAGGTCGCGCTCGCGCTGCGCAAGGCGCCGATGACCCGCGCGCCCGGGATGAACTACTCGTGGCTCGAGTGGAGCGAGTCGCGGCCGTTCGACGTCCCCGAGGCGACCGCCGGCCCGCTCGACCACGACGCGCAGGCGCGCCTCGCGGAGCTGAAGCGGCAGGCGGCCGAGGAGAACAAGACGAGCGGCGAGGACTTCCGCAAGGCGAAGTCGTCGACGCCGAAGGTCTTCTACGAGGAGGCGTCGAAGGCGCTCGCCGTCGCGTGGGACGAGTACCTGGCTCTCGACCGCGTCATGGACGAGAGGTTCGGACGGCAGACGCCGGGCCTCGGCGAGCTGAAGGTCGCCCTCGAGGAGGTCCGGCGCGTCGTCGACGGGATCCTCAAGGAGAAGCGGGCGCTCGAGCCGGACCCGTCGGCGCCGGGGGCGGCGGACGCCGGGGAGGCGGGCGACGTCCCGGCCGGAGCCGTGTACCGCGCGGCGGGCCCCGCCGGCCCGCTCCGCAGCCGGGGCGAGGCGCTCGCCCGGCTCGGCGAGGTGGCCGAGTTCTTCCGCCAGACCGAGCCTCACAGCCCCGTCTCCTACCTCGTCCAGCGCGCGATCTCGTGGGGGCAGATGCCGCTCGAGACGTGGCTCGCGGACGTGATCAGGGACACGAACGTCCTGGACGGGATCAAGGAGACTCTCGGGATCCGGCCCGGGACCGAATAGACGCGACAGCAGGCGAACGCAGAAGCCGACGGACTTCTAGGGAGGAACGCTCATGGTGAAGAAGGAAAGCATCCAGCAGAAACTCAAGCGGGTCCGGCCGCCGCGCGTCCAGATCACGTACGACGTCGAGATCGGTGGCGCGATCGAGCTCAAGGAGCTCCCCTTCGTCGTCGGAGTCCTCGGCGACTTCTCGGGCCAGCCCGAGCAGCCGCTCCCGCGCATGAAGGACCGGAAGATCACCGAGATCGACCGCGACAACTTCGACCAGGTCCTCGCCGGCATGACCCCGCGCGTGGCCACGTCCGTCGAGAACAAGCTCGCCGGCGACGGATCGAAGATGGCGGTCGACCTGAAGTTCCAGAGCCTCGAGGACTTCGAGCCGGACAAGGTCGTCCAGCAGGTGGAGCCGCTCCGAAAGCTCGTCGAGGCGCGGCAGCGCCTCTCGGACCTGCTGTCGAAGGCGGACGGGAACGAGAAGCTCGAGAAGATGCTGAACGACGTCCTCCAGAACGCCGGGAGCCAGCAGCAGCTCGCGAGCGCTCTAGGCCTCTCACCCGAGGGGCCGAAGAAGGGGGACGGCAATGAGTAGCGGCGCGGAGAAGGCGAAGGCCCAGGCGATCGCCCGCGAGCAGGAAGGAGAGATCGACCTCCTCTCGAAGATCATCGACGAGGGGCGCCTCGCCCAGCACGAGAGCCAGACGCAGCAGGCCCGCGACATGATCGCGGAGTTCGTCCAGCAGGCGATGCAGGGCCAGATGGTCCTCTCGCGCAACCTGGAGTCGTCGGTCCAGGCGCGCATCGCCGAGATCGACCGGCTCCTCTCGGCGCAGCTCAACGAGATCATGCACTCCGAGCCGTACCAGAAGCTCGAGGGCTCCTGGCGCGGCCTGCACCACCTCGTCTACGAGAGCGAGACGTCGGTGATGCTGAAGATCCGCGTCCTGAACGTCTCGAAGAAGGACCTCCTGAAGGACCTCGAGCGGGCGGCGGAGTTCGACCAGTCGGCCGTCTTCAAGAAGGTCTACGAGGAGGAGTACGGCACGTTCGGCGGCCAGCCGTTCGGCGCGCTCATCGGCGACTTCTACTTCTCGAACCACCCGCAGGACATGCTCCTGCTCGAGAAGATGGCCCAGGTGGCGGCGGCGGCGAACGCCCCGTTCATCGCGGCCTCGGCGCCGCAGCTCTTCGGCTGGGAGAGCTTCCAGGAAATGACCGAGGTCCGCGACCTCGCGAAGATCTTCGACCGGACCGAGTACGCCAAGTGGCGCTCCTTCCGCGACTCGGAAGACTCCCGCTACGTCGGCCTCACGATGCCCCGCACGCTGATGCGCCTCCCCTACGGCAAGGAGACGGTCCCGACCGAGACGTTCAACTTCGAGGAGGACGTCGACGGCAAGGACCACAACAAGTACCTCTGGGGGAACGCGGCGTACTCCTTCGGCACCCGCCTCACCGAGGCGTTCGCGATGTACGGCTGGTGCGTCGCGATCCGCGGCGTGGAGGGGGGCGGCCTCGTCCAGGGGCTGCCGGTCCACACCTTCCAGACCGACGAAGGCGACGTCGCCCTGAAGTGCCCGACGGAGATCGCGATCACCGACCGGCGCGAGAAGGAGCTCTCGGACCTCGGCTTCATCCCGCTCGTCCACTGCAAGAACACGGACTACGCCGCCTTCTTCGGGGCGCAGTCGGCGCAGAAGCCGAAGAAGTACGACCTCGACTCGGCGAACGCGAACGCCCGCCTCTCGACGATGCTCCCGCACATCTTCGCGGTCTCGCGCTTCGCGCACTACCTGAAGGCCATGATGCGCGACAAGGTCGGCAGCTTCATGTCCCGGAAGGACTGCGAGATGTTCCTCAACCAGTGGATCTCGAACTACGTCTCTCCGGACGACACGGCGTCCGCGGACACGAAGGCCCGGTATCCGCTGCGCGACGCGAAGATCGAGGTCGCCGAGATCCCCGGCAAGCCCGGCGCCTACCGCGCGGTGGCGTTCCTCCGGCCCCACTTCCAGCTCGACGAGCTGCAGGTCTCGCTCCGCCTCGTGGCCGACCTGCCCGCTTCGGCGCGCAAGTAGCCCCACCCGGCCGGACGGCGGTCTTCGCCGTCCGGCCGATCCACCGCTCGTCCGCCCGAGGAGTCCGCCCGAGATGTCTCGGTTCGACAACGAGATCCGTGTCCGCCCGTCGGTCCTGGACCGGCTGATCGACTACGAGCCCGAGTACTCGCGCGAGGCCCCGGCCTCGCGGGTGAAGAACCTGCGCCTGCTCAAGCAGTCCGTCCGGCGCGACCTCGAGTGGCTCCTCAACACGCGGGCGACGGCGGTCGTGCCGCCCGAGCTGAAGGAGGTCTGGTCCTCCATCGTGGTCTACGGGCTGCCCGACATCACGGCCCTGTCGGGGCGGAGCCCGGCCGACAAGGCGAAGCTCCGGCGCGCGGTCGAGAGGGTCCTCGAGACGTTCGAGCCGCGCCTCGAGGGCGTCGTCGTGACCGTCGACCCCGAGCCCGGACCGGGCCTCTCGCTGAAGTTCCGCATCGACGGCCGGCTCAAGGTCGACCCGGCTCCCGAGCCGGTCTCGTTCGACACCCTGCTCCAGATCGGCAGCGGGGAGTTCCGCGTGAAGGGGGAGTGATGCGCGACGAGCTCCTCGGGTACTACGAGCGCGAGCTCTCCTTCCTCCGCCAGATGGGGGCCGAGTTCGCGGAGAAGTACCCGAAGATCGCGGGCCGTCTCCAGCTGGAGCCCGACACCTGCGAGGACCCGCACGTCGAGCGGCTCATCGAGGCGTTCGCGTTCCTCGCCTCGCGCGTCCACCTGAAGGTCGACGACGAGTTCCCCGAGATCACCGAGTCGCTCCTCAACGTCCTCTATCCCCACCTCCTCGCGCCGATCCCGTCCCTGTCGATCGTCCAGTTCGTCCTCGACCCGTCACAGGTCAACCTCCAGTCGGGACAGAAGATCCCGCGCGGCTCGATGCTCTACTCCCGTTCCGTCGCGGGGACGTCGTGCCGGTTCCGGACGGCCTACCCGGTCCGCATCTGGCCGGTCGAGATGCGCCAGGCGCGCTTCGAGCTGCCGATCCCGGGCGTCGGGCCGGAAGAGGGGGTCCGGACGGTCCTCCGCCTCGAGCTGAAGACGTTCGGCGGCGCGCCCCTGCGCGAGCTGAAGGAGAAGGTCTCCGAGTCGGAGGAGAAGCCTCTCGACTCTCTCCGCTTCTTCCTCCAGGGAGAAGGAAAGCTCGTCTACGCGCTCCACGAGCTGATCCACAACCACCTCGTCGCCGTCGAGCTCCGGCCGGGCGGACCGCGCGACGTGCCGTCGCCCGTCCGCCTCCCGAAGACCTCCGTCGCCGGCGTCGGATTCGGCCGCGACGAGGGGCTCCTCCCCTACACGGACCGCTCCTTCCTGGGGTATCGCCTTCTCGCGGAGTACTTCGCGTTCCCGGAGAAGTTCTTCTTCTTCGACGTGAACGGCCTCGCGGGCGCCGCCCGGGACGACTTCGACGACGTCCTCGAGATCCTCCTCTACTTCGACCGCGACTTCCCGCTCGAGCGCAACGTCACCGCCCAGACCTTCCGCCTCAACTGCACCCCCGTCGCGAACCTCTTCCGGCAGGTCGCCGAGCCGATCCGGCTGACGCACCTGCAGCCCGAGTACCGCGTGATCCCCGACGTGCGGCGGCAGGACGTCATGGAGGTCTACTCCGTCGAGGCCGTCACGAGCGTCGCGAAGGGGGGCGACAAGGTCACGAGCTACGAGCCGTTCTACTCGTACCGGCACGGGTTCGAGAAGGGCCAGGCTCCCGCGTTCTGGTACATGAGCCGCCGTCCGTCGGCCCGCAAGGACGACGACGGGACCGACGCCTACCTCTCGCTCGTCGACCTCGGCTTCGACCCGGCGGAGGTCGACGCCGACACGCTGACCGTCGAGACGCTCTGCACGAACCGGGACCTCCCCTCGCGGCTCCCGTTCGAGGGCGGGGAGGCCGACTTCCAGCTGGAAGGGGCCGGGGTCTTCTCGGGCATCCGGTGCCTGCGCCGGCCGACGCCGACCGTGCGGCCGCCGCTCCGCCGAGGCCTGCAATGGAGGCTCCTCTCGCACCTCTCCCTGAACCTCCTCTCCCTCGTCGAGCGGGCGGACGGCCAGGGGCCCGAGGCGCTGCAGGAGATCCTCCGCCTCTACGATTTCGCGGACTCCTCCGTCACGCGGCAGCAGATCGCCGGGATCACGAAGGTCGGCGCCCGCCGCGTCCTCCGCTCGATCGGAGTCCTGCAGCCGAGCTTCGTCCGCGGCGTCGAGGTCACGCTCGAACTCGACGAGAACCAGTTCGTCGGCACCGGCATCTTCCTCTTCGCCCAGGTGCTCGAGCGCTTCCTCGGCCTCTACTCCTCCGTGAACTCCTTCAGCCAGCTCGTCCTGACGAGCCGCCAGCGCGAAGGCGTGGTCCGCCGCTGGGAGCCGCGGGCCGGCGAGCAGATCGTCCTCTGAAGGCGGGATGAAGGACCTCCTCTTCTCCGAGCCGTACCGCTTCTCCTTCTTCCAGGCCGTTCGCCTGCTCGAGCGGACCTCGCCGGAGAAGGAGGGCGTCGGCCGGGCCGTGAGGCCCGGGAACGAGATCGTCCGGTTCCGAACGCACCCTTCGCTCGCGTTCCCTCCCAGCGAGATCGTCGACCTGAAGGCCCCGCCTCCCGGCCAGGAGGACCGGCCGCCCGAGATGACGGTCAACTTCATCGGCCTCACGGGGCCGCTGGGCGTCCTCCCGCATCCTTACACCGAGCTCGTGCGCGAGCGCGTCTCCTACAAGGACACGGCGCTCTGGTCCTTCCTCGACCTCTTCCACCACCGGTTCACGTCGCTCTTCTACCGCGCGTGGGAGAAGTACCGGTTCCCGATCGCCTTCGAGCGGTCGGGCGAGGACTCCTTCACCGAGTACCTCTTCGACCTGATCGGGATGGGGACCCCGGGCCTGCGCGGCCGGATGACGGTGCGGGACCAGGCGCTCCTGCTCTACGCCGGCCTCATTGCCCAGAAGCCGCATTCGGGCGAGGCGATCGCGTCGGTCCTGAGGGACTACTTCCGCGTCCCGGCAGGGATCGTCCAGTTCCAGGGGCAGTGGCTCCCGATGGAAGAGGAGAACGTCACGCGGCTCGGCGCGGCGAACTCCGAGCTCGGCCGGACGCTGGTCGCCGGCTCCTCGGTCTTCGTCTCGCAGTCGAAGTTCCGCGTCCGGCTCGGGCCGCTGCCGCTCTCCGCGTTCGTCTCGTTCCTGCCGGTCGGCCCGGCGTTCCGCCCCCTCACGGAGCTCGTCCGGTTCCTCGCCGGCCTCGAGTTCGACTACGACGTCCAGCTCGTCCTTCGGAAGGAGGAGGTCCCTCCCTGCTCCCTCGACTCGAACGCCGCGCTCCCCCCGATGCTCGGGTGGACGACGTGGATCACCACCGACACGCCCCGGGAGGACGCGGGAGACGTCGTCCTTCCGGTCGACAACTGACGAAACCCCTGCGCGGGAGGACGACGAGATGAGCGTGAACCTGAAATCCCTGATCGGCCGGCTGAACGACACCTGCCGGCAGGCGCTCGAGGGGGCGGCGGGCCTCTGCCTCTCCCGGACGAACTACGACGTGGAGGTCGAGCACCTCCTCCTGAAGCTGCTCGAGGCGCCCGACACGGACCTCGCGAAGGTCCTCCGGCGCTTCGAGATCGACGCGTCGCGCTTCGCGAAAGACGTCGTTCGCGCCCTCGACCGCCTCAAGACGGGGAATGCCCGGACGCCCGCCCTCTCCCCGCGGATTCCCCGCCTCATCGAGAAGGCGTGGGTCGTCGCCTCGATCGAGTACGGCGCCTCGCGCGTGAGGTCGGGCCACCTCGTCCAGGTCCTCCTGACCGACGAAGACCTCTCGCGCCTCACGCGGGAGATCTCGAAGGACCTCGCGGGGATCTCCGTCGAGCAGCTCACGAAGACGTTCCCCGACGTCGTGAAGGGCTCCGCGGAGGACCGCGAGGCGCAGGCCCTCTCGGAAGCGCCCGGCGCGGCGGGCGGACCGGACGTCGCGATGGGCGTCCCGGGAAAGACGAAGTCCCTCGACCAGTACACGGAAGACCTCACCGCGAAGGCGCGCGCCGGGAAGATCGACCCGATCCTCGGACGCGACTTCGAGATCCGTCAGGTCATCGACATCCTCACGCGCCGGCGCCAGAACAACCCGATCCTGACGGGCGAGGCGGGCGTCGGGAAGACCGCGGTCGTGGAGGGCTTCGCGCAGCGGATCGCCCAGGGCGACGTCCCCGGGCCGCTGAAGAACGTCGCCGTGAGGACGCTCGACCTCGGCCTCCTCCAGGCCGGAGCCGGGATCAAGGGCGAGTTCGAGAACCGGCTGAAGCAGGTCATCGACGAGGTCAAGGCCTCGCCGACGCCGATCATCCTCTTCATCGACGAGGCCCACACGATGATCGGCGCGGGCGGCACGGCCGGACAGAACGACGCCGCGAACCTCCTGAAGCCGGCGCTCGCGCGCGGCGAGCTCCGGACGATCGCCGCGACGACCTGGGCCGAGTACAAGAAGTACTTCGAGAAGGACGCGGCCCTCGCCCGCCGCTTCCAGGTCGTCAAGGTCGAGGAGCCGAGCGAGGAGATCGCGATCGTCATGATGCGGGCCCTCGCGAAGAACCTCGAGAAGCACCACGGGGGGCTCCGGATCCTCGACGAGGCGGTCGAGTCGTCCGTCAAGCTCTCGCACCGCTACATCTCGGGGCGCCAGCTCCCCGACAAGTGCGTCTCCGTTCTCGACACGGCCTGCGCGAAGGTGAACATCAGCCAGGCGGCGACCCCGGCCCCGATCGAGGACTGCCGGCGCCGGATCGACCAGCTCACCGCCGAGATCGACGCCCTCGAGCGCGAGGCGGCGGCCGGGGCGGCGCACGGCGAGCGGATCGAGAAGGCGAAGGCCGCGAAGGCCGAGACCGAGGCCCGCCTCGCCGTCCTCGACGAGCAGTGCAAGAAGGAGATCGAGCTCGTCAACCAGATCAAGGAGACCCGCGGGAAGCTGGAAGCCGCCGTCGGCGGGGCGGACGTCGCGGGGCTCGAGGGGCTCCGGGGCGAGCTCGACCGTCTGAAGGCGGAGCTGAAGACCGTCCAGGGCGACACGCCGATGATGCAGGCCGACGTGAACGCCCAGGCCGTCGCGGAGGTCATCGCGGGCTGGACCGGCATCCCCGTCGGGAAGATGCAGGCCGACGAGATCGAGACCGTCCGCAACCTCGCGAAGCTCCTCGGCGAGCGGGTCGTCGGCCAGGACCACGCCCTCGCGGCGATCGCCCAGAAGATCCAGACCTCCCGCGCGGGGCTCACCGACCCGCGCAAGCCGATCGCCGTCTTCATGTTCGTCGGCACGTCGGGCGTCGGGAAGACCGAGACCGCGATCGCGCTGGCCGAGACGCTCTACGGCGGCGAGCGGAACATGGTGACGATCAACATGTCGGAGTTCCAGGAAGCGCACACCGTCTCGTCGCTGAAGGGCTCCCCTCCGGGCTACGTCGGCTACGGCGAGGGAGGCGTCCTGACCGAGGCCGTGAGGCGCAAGCCCTACTCGGTCGTCCTCCTCGACGAGGTCGAGAAGGCGCACCCCGACGTCCTCGAGCTCTTCTACCAGGTCTTCGACAAGGGCCAGATGGAGGACGGGGAGGGACGCGAGATCGACTTCAAGAACTGCGTCATCCTCCTGACGACGAACGCCGAGTCGGACGCGATGATGAAGATGTGCGCCGACCCCGACACGGCGCCGACGCCGGAGAAGATCGTCGAGACGATCAAGCCGGGGCTCGACAAGGTCTTCAAGCCGGCCTTCCTCGGCCGCATGTCGATCGTTCCCTACTACCCGATCTCCGAGCCCGTGATGAAGCTGATCATCAAGCTCCAGCTCGGCCGGATCGGGAAGCGCCTCATGGAGAACCACGGCGCGACCTTCACGTACGACGGCGCGGTGATCGACGAGATCGCGAGCCGCTGCAAGGAGGTCGAGAGCGGCGCCCGCAACGTCGACGCGATCCTCACGAGGACCGTCCTCCCCGACCTCTCCGGCGAGTTCCTCGCGCGGATGGCGCAGGGGGAGTCGATCTCGAAGGTCCACATCCGCGTGGGGGAGGGCGGCGCCTTCGCCTACGACGTCGCCTGACCCCTCCCCGCCGGAGCGGGTCGGAGGGCCGGGACCGCGCAGGCGGTCCCGGCCCTTCGTCCGTGCAGGGACGGGCGTGAGGCGGCCGGACAGGCGGGAGCTGAGAAGCCGTCGCTCGTGCGGGCACGCGAACGTCGCCCGGCGTGACGCGGGGCACGCCCGAGCGGCCCGAAAGGCGTCGCGCCCGAGCGGATCCGGGACCATATTGGAGAGAACGGGACCGGGACGGGGGCGGCGGGCAAGAAACGGGGGTATCGCGTGGGCAGCTACGTCCAGCAGAACCGCAAGATCCGCGTCACGACCCCGATCGGCGAGGACGTCCTCCTCCTGAAGTCGTTCGAGGGGACGGACGAGCTCTCCCGGCCGTTTCGCTACCGGCTCGAGATGATCGCCGAGAACAAGGCGAAGGTCCCCTTCGACGGCGTCCTCGGCAAGAAGGTGACCGTCCACCTCCAGCTGCCGGACGAGTCGAGCGAGCACCACCTCAACGGCGTCTGCACGCGGTTCTCGCAGGCGGGCCGCGACGACACGTTCACGCTCTACAGGGCCGAGCTCGTGCCGGAGTTCCAGCTCCTCTCGCGGAGGGCGCGGAGCCGGATCTTCCAGCGGATGTCGGTGCCGGAGATCCTCAAGGAGGTGATGAAGGGCGTCACCGCCGACTGGAAGCTCCAGGGGACGTACGAGAAGCGGGACTACTGTGTCCAGTACCGGGAGACCGACTTCAACTTCGCATCCCGCCTGATGGAGGAGGAGGGGATCTTCTACTTCTTCCGGCAGGAGGACGGCGCGCACACGATGGTCGTGGCCGACGCCTCCTCCGAGTTCCCCGAGCTGCCGGGAGAGAGCGAGCTCATCTACGAGGAGCTGGAAGGGGGCACCCGCGACGAGAACAGGATCTGGGCCTGGGAGCGGGCCCAGGAGGCACGATCGGTCCGGTGCGTCCTCTGGGACCACTGCTTCGAGCTGCCGCACAAGCACCTGGAGGCGGAGGAGCCGATCCTCGCCTCCGTCTCCGCCGGGCGGGAGGCGCACCCGCTCGCGGTGGAGGGCTCCGACGAGTGGGAGCTCTACGACTGGCCGGGGGAGTACGCGCAGCGTTTCGACGGGATCAACCGGTCGGGCGGGGAGCAGCAGGACGAGCTGCAGAAGATCTTCCACGACAACGCGCGCACGGCGGGCCTCCGGATGGACGAGGAGGCGGCGCTCGCCGTCGAGATCCGCGGCTCGAGCAACGTCAAGCACCTCGCGGCGGGCCACACGCTGACGCTCAAGAGGCACTTCTCGGGCGACGGGGCGTACGTCCTCGCGTCGGTGACGCACCGGGCGACGTTCGGGGCGGACTACCGTTCGGGGAAGGACGAGGAGCTCGCCTACGCGAACGAGTTCACCTGTTTCCCGTCGGCGCTCCCGTTCCGGCCGAGGCGGCGGACGCCGAAGCCGGTCGTGCCGGGGAGCCAGACGGCCGTCGTCGTCGGGCCGAAGGGGGAGGAGCTTTTCACCGACAGGTACGGTCGGGTGAAGGTCCAGTTCCACTGGGACCGGGACGGGAAGCACGACGAGGACGCGTCCTGCTGGGTGCGGGTCGCCCAGCTCGCGGCGGGGCGGCGATGGGGATCCTCCTTCTGGCCGCGGATCGGCCAGGAGGTGATCGTCGACTTCCTCGAGGGCGACCCGGACCGGCCGATCATCGTCGGGACCGTCTACAACGCCGACCAGATGCCGCCCTACCTCGGCCAGGGCCCGGACGGCAAGCATCGGAACGACAACCGGGTCTCGGGGATCAAGACGAGCACGACGACGGGGGGGAACGGATTCAACGAGCTCCGCTTCGACGACGCGAAGGGGGCAGAGCAGGTCTTCGTCCACGCCGAGCGGGACCTCGACGTGAGGGTGAAGAACGACTCGAGGGAGAGCGTCCTGAACGACAAGCACGTCACGGTGGGGGGCAAGGACGACGGGGAGAGGAAGGGAAGCTACCTGGAGAAGGTTTTCCAGGACAAGCACGTCGCCGTCCTCGGGACGCTCCAGGAGAAGGTGGGGGACGCGAAGCTCACCGTCGGGGGAGACGAGGGGGGCGGGAACCTGGACGTCTACGTGACGGGAAGCGAGAAGCGGACCGTCGGAGGGCACGCGGAGATCCGGATCTCGAGGTGCCGGAGCACCTTCGTCGGGGAGGCCGAGATGCTCGAGGCGAACGGCGACCTCGGAATCCTCGGCCACCAGCGCGTCGCGATCCGGGGCGACGGGGCCGCAACGTACTCGAGCCGGGAGCGGGTCCTCATCGCCGCGCCCGACGTCGCGATCGGAGAGGGCGACAACTTCATCCGGATCACCTCGTCCGGGGTCACGATCGTCGGCACCATGGTGATGATCAACAGCGGTGGGTGCCGAGGGGAAGGAACCGCTTTCGATCCGGAACCGGTCGGCGAAGCGGACAGGGCTGAGCCGAAGGTCCCCACGGCCGCGGACGACGCGAAGACCGGCCAGAAGTCGAGCTGAGGAGGGGAGCGATGGCGCAGGCCGCGCGGCTGCTCGACATGCACACCTGTCCGATGACGAACCCGGACGGGAGCCCTCATACCGGCGGGCCGATCCAGAAGGCCGAGGGCACCGTGCTGATCGGATATTTTCCCGCGGCGCGCGTCGGCGACTCGGCGACGTGCGCCGGACCCATGGACATGATCACCACGGGCGCCGCGAGGTGTCTGATCGCCTACATGCCGGCGGCACGTGTGGGCGACCAGACGACGCACGGCGGGGTGATCGTCGCCGGCTGCACGTCGGTCCTCATCGGGGACTGATCGCAGAGGACCGACGGCTCCGCGGCGATCGGACGGCGGCGCCGCGCGGCCCGGTCAGCTCCAGCGCCCGGCGAGAGAGGCCGGCGGTTCGGCGATCGACTGGAAGATCGCGAGGCGGACGGTGTCGGTCCCCTTCATCGTCAGGAGCGGCATCAGCCCCTTCTCCGCGACGGCCTGCATCGCCCGGACGGTGAAGAGCGCCTCGGCGCACGGCACGGCGCGCTTCTCGCCGTCCTCCTCCACGAGCGCGAACGGGAGGCCGGAGATCTCCTGCGCCGACCCGGGGCGGAGGCTCCAGCCGTCCTCGAGGAACGCCTCCCCGAGAAGCAGCGCCGTCGCGAGCGCCGGGCTGCCCCAGAGGTACTGCTCGTGCTCCGGCGGAGAGGAGAGCTCCTCGAAGTCGAAGGCGTCGACGGCGTTCGTCTCCTTCCCGTAAGGGAGCCTGAGGAGGAGGCGCGGCAGCGCGAGGCCGACGAAACGCGCCTCCGGAAGCCGGCGGAGCGCCGTCCAGGCCTCGGCCCCCTCGCCCGCCGGCTCGGTCCAGTCGTCGGGGTCGGGCGTCGCCGCGAGCGAGGCGCAGCCGACGAGTCCCGGGTCGGCCCCGGCGAGGACGCCCGTCCCTGCCAGCGCGGCGATCCGCGCGAGGCGTCCGAGCGCCTCGGCGTCCTCGCGCGACGGCCCGAAGGAGTCGAGAAGGACGAAGGCGGCCCAGGGCTCTCCGCCGGGAGTCCCCACGGTCTTCTCGACGAGGAGGCGGTGGAGGCCCGTCCGCCCGAGGTCGTCGCCGACGAGGAGGTCGGCGCGGAGCTCCTCGGGAGAGAGGTCGACGAGGTGGAGCGTGAGCGGGCCGTCGACGTCGAGCCGCCGGACGAGGAAGTCGACGCCGCGCCAGCTCGCCTCGAGCGCCCGGAACGCCGCGCTCCCCAGGATCGCCCGCATCAGCTCGGTCGGCCCGTCGGGGCCGGCCTCGACGACGGGCGTCTCCTCCTGCGGGGTCCCGTCGAGGATGCGGTCGAGGAGACCGGCGGCCGGGCGCGCCGTCTCCCGCCGGCGTGACTCCGCTGCGGCGGCGTCCTTCAGCGCGCCGAAGCGCGCGATGCGCGAGAAGAGGGTGTCCGGGAGGAAGTCGTCCAGCTCGCGGAAGCGGAGGACGTCGCCGTCGCGCGGGCGGACCTGCGGCTCGAGGCGGGCGATCGTCGCGTCGAGCGAGTCGAGGTCGACGCGGAACGCCTTTCGCTCGCCGAGGGTCGTCCCGGTCTCGACGAGACCACGGGCCCGCCGGCCCGAGAAGTCCCCGGCGAGGAGGATCCGGAACGGGGCGCCGTCCTCCGCGCGCGCCGGGCGCGGCTCGGAGCCGGATTCGAGACGGACGTCGATCGCACCGAAGGAGAACGGCTTCGACATCTGGGGCGGCCTCCTCGACGTTTGGTGGGCTCGAGTATAGGGGCGGGCGCGCTAGACTCGTTCCCTCACAGCAAGGAGGTCCCGTTGATCCGCTTCCTGAAGAAGGTGGGGCGGCAGCTGCCGGTCCTGAAGGAGATCCACCGTTACATCCTCGCTCTGGAGGCCGAGCGGGAGGAGCTCCGCGGAACCGTCGCGACGCAGCGGGAGGAGCTGGTCCGGGCCCGGGAGACGACGCGGAAGCTCTGGGTCCCGCCCGGCGACCCGCGGTCCCCGATCCCGGACCTCGACGACGTGCGCCGGCGCGAGAGCGAGCTCTTCGGGCGTCCTCCCGACGAGCTGCCCGGTCTCGACCTGCTCGTCGAGCCGCAGCTGAACCTGATTCGGGAGATGAAGAGATGGGGGGCCGAACCGGCCCTTCCGCCGCCGGGAGAGGGCCGGCGGAGCGACCCCGACGACCCCTCGTACGGGTGGGCCGACGTCGCCCTGCTGCACGCCTTCCTCCGGAAGCTCCGTCCCCGGCGCGTCGTCTGCGCGGGCGCCGGGCCTTTCGTCCCGACCCTCCTCGACCTGAACGAGCACGTGTGCGGTCGGTCGATCGCGATCACCGTCGTCGACCCGGAGGCCGAGCGGCTCCGCCCGATCCTCGGTCGGGAGGAGTCGGAGAAGGTCCGGCTCCTGCCGGCCCGCGTCCACGAGGTCCCCTACGACACCTTCACGTCGCTCGGCGCCAACGACGTCCTCTGCGTCGAGACGAGCCACGTCTCGAAGACCGGGAGCGACGTGAACCACCTCCTCTTCCGCGTGGTCCCGAGGCTGAAGGCAGGGGTCCACGTCCACGTCGACGGGGTCTTCTGGCCCTTCGAGTACCCGAGCGCGTGGGTGACAGAGGGACGCGCCTTCAACGAGGCGTACCTTTGGAGGGCGTTCCTCCTCAACAGCTCCTCCTGGGAGATCGCGTTCTTCGCGAGCTTCCTGGAAACCTCCCACCGGGGGGCGCTCCTCAAGGAGCTGCCGCAGTGGCAGCGGAGCCGCGGCGGAGGGCTCTGGCTGCGTCGAAAGGGCTGAACGGGAGCGGGGGCCGGAGGGGAGCGGACGCCTCGCGCGGCGGGAGCCGACCGGAGGCGTTAGGCCTCGTCCAGGAGCTCCGGCCCCTGCGTCCGGACGAGCTCGACGAGCTTCTCCTTCAGGGCGTCCTTCATCCCCGAGATGTCGGAGACCTTCACGAACTCCTCGAACTCCTCGCTCCCCGAGATCTCCGTCGTCTCGATGATCACCTCGTCGTCGGGACGGTACGTGGAGACGGCCGTCGTGACGCAGGTGATCGGGAGGTTCCCGAACTCGGGGCGCCGCTCGACCACGACCGGGAGACGAAGCGCGTCGAGCATCTCCCGGATCCCCGTCTGCCGCGTGAAGACGTGCTCGACGAGGAGGAAGTGGAGGACGAAGCGCCTCAGCTGCTCCTCGGTCCGGTTGCGGTCGGCGAGGACGCGCTTGAGCTCGTCGAGGCCGTAGTCGCGGTAGTTGACGACCCACTTCAGCGGCGAGGTGATCCGGACCGTCTTGCCCTCGCGCTCTCCGCGGGCGGTGTACGAATACTCGACCGGCTGCATCTCGAGCGAGGCGCTCATCACCTCGAACGGCGACTTCAGCTCCTTCGGGAGGTGGAACGGCTTGCTCCCGGCGACCTCCGCGAAGTCGGCCACGAGGTCCTTGAAGGCCCGGTCGGCGCCCTTCACGAGCTCCTTCCCGTGCCCCTGGACGTGCTCGCCGAAGACCGCGCGCGGACGGAGCAGCGGCTCGATCGTGATGAGCGTGCTGCGCACGTCGGCGCGAAGCGTCTCCGCCAGGGCGCGGGTCAGCTTTCGAAGGGCGATGAACTTCCGCGTGCTGATCGTCGGCATTCGCGTCCCCTCTCCCGGCGCGCCGGGCCGCGCCGCGGCTCTCCGGGTGATCGTTTCGTACGAGTCTGGAGCCGATTCGACGGGGCGTCAAACCGCCCGCTCAGCGGGGGCCGTTCTTCTCCCAGGTCCCGTAGATCGGGTTCGGCAGCGCGAAGTAGCGGACGCCGAACTCCCCGAACGCGCTCTCGGGCTCGTCGCGCAGCTTCTGGCTCCGGTCGGGGAAGTCCTGGATGTTGTCGCCGACCCAGACGAGGATCTCGAGCGGCCCCAGGTCGGGCCGCGCGATCCCCTCGGTGACGAGCCGGAATCGAGGCTCCTTGCGGTCGCCCGCGTCGTCCGGCCGGCAGACGAGGACGTCGTACGGCAGGCCCGCGAGGACGAGGTTCGCCGCCACGTCGTCGCAGAGCGACGCCTGCGTGTTCGTCACGACGGCGACCCGGCCGCCGAGCGCGCGGACCCCGGCGAGGAAGGCGGCGGCGCCGGGGACGGCCGGCCGTGCCCGCCTCTTCACCCAGGCGACCCACGCCTCGTCGGTGTGGGTCCGGCCCGCGGCCTGCAGCTCGGCCTCGTAGCCGGAGTTGTCGATGATCGTGTCGTCGGCGTCGACGCAGACGGCCCAGCTCCCGGCGGGACGGCCGGCGCTGGCTTCTTCTGCGGCCTCCAGCGCGGCCCGGAAGGTCTGGATCGTGACGGCCCGGTACTCGGCCGAGCCGCGGACCCAGTGGAGCTCGTCGGTGGGGCGGCTCGCTCGGGCGGCCGTCGCGGCCGGTGCGGTGGCCGGCGGGCGCGCCGTGGGCGCGCAGGACGTCAGGACGAGAGCGAGTGCGGCGGAGGCGATGGCGGACGGGACCTTGCTCATCGGAATTCCTGAGTCTAGCAGCGCCCGCGCTCGCGTACTCTCACGTCCCATGGGAAAACGGATCGAGCCGTGCCGGAAGAGCCCCGAGGAGCGCCTCGACGACCTCCTCACGGGGCATCGCGAGGCGTCGCTGCGGAACGAGGGGGCGAAGTACGTCTCGCGTGTCATCGCGTCGTCCGACTCGATGCCGAACGGCGTGAAGTTCTTCGCGTACGCCCTCCTGGCGGCGGACGCCGACGACGAGGACGAGGCGCTGGAGGCGCTGGCGTCCGCGGAGAGATACCTCGCGGTGGCACGCGAGGACCTCGGGCGCCGGTTCTCGAGGGAGGTCGCCTCGCTCCGCTTCCTCGAGCGCGGCATCGCCCTCCGGAGCGAGAGAGCCGAGTTCGAGGAGGCGCTCCGCCTCTGCGACGTGGCGCTCTCTCTCGGCCTCGGGGAGGCCTACGAGAGGAAGAGGGCGTCTCTTCTCCGGATGACGTAGGGACGGGGGCCCGCCACGAGGCGGCGGGCGCTCCCGATCAGCGCCGGGCGTCGATGGCCCGCTGGATCGCCTTCGCGTCGTCCCGGGCGACCTTCGCCTTGCGGTCGGCCCGCGTCTTCCGTTCCGCTTCGCGGCGGGTGCGTGCGACGACGAAGCGGTAGACGCCGAAGGCGAGCGCCGCGGCGATCAGGAGCCCGATTCCGAAATCCATCTCTGGCGCTCTCCTCGGCTCCCGCGGCCGGCCCGCGGAGGCCCGGGTGACCCGGGCCCCCGCGGACGACGACCGGGGCCGGACGTGACGTCCGGGACTACCAGCGGCCGCGCCCGCCGCCGCCGCCGCGGTTCTCCTGCGGCTTGGCCTCGTTGACGCGGATGGCGCGGCCGTCGATCTCGCGGCCGTTGAGGGCGCCCATCGCCTTCTGCGCGTCGGAGTTCGACATCTCGACGAAGCCGAAGCCCTTCGACGTGCCGCTGTCGCGGTCGGTGATGACGCGGGCGGACTCGACCTGGCCGAACGGCGCGAAGAGGTCGTTGAGGGTGGCGTCGGTCGTGTTGTAGGAGAGGTTTCCAACGTAGAGCTTCATCGTGAGTCCTCGTGTCTTGTCTCGGTCGTCCGGAGACGATCTGGTGGAGAGATAGGTGAGTCGGAAGCGCGCGGGGGACGGGGCCTGCTCGTTACGCTTTGCCGCGCCGTCTGCCCGAAGTTCGGAGAGCGAGGAGGCGGAGAGTGGCGAATGTGCCAGGTTCAGAGTACCACGACTTCGCGGGAGGGCGGCGCGAGGCCCCTCGGTGGACGGCGCCCCGGTGGCGCGCCGTCCGTTCCCGGCCGGAAGGGAGCCGGGGCCCCTCAGCGCCGGGCCCGGGCTCCCCGCGCTCTCGCGATCGCCTTCTCGAAGCGGGGGTCGCGCCGGAGGTTCCAGAGGTCGTCGTCCTCCTCGACGTGGTCGGCGGTGGCCGCGCCGAGGTCGATCGCCTCGAACAGGCGGGCAAACGCGGCATCGCGCTCCTTCAGCCGCGCATGGGCGCAGGCGAGGTCGTAGGCCGTGACGCCGCGTCGGTAGCCGAGGGAAAGGGCCCGGGTGAAGGCGTGGACGGCCTCCCGGTCCTGGCCGGCGGCGAGACGGACCCTGCCGATGCTCCACCACGCCCGCCCGCTCCTCGGGTTCGTTCGCAGGTACTGCTCGAACCGCGCCGCGGCCTCGTCGGCCTCCGCGACCATCTGGGAACGCAGGAGCCGGGCCCCGAGGCTCGGGAAGTCTCCGAGGGAGAGCGCCTCGGCGTCCTTCACGATCCTCGCGAAGCGTGGCTCGGCGCGGAGAGAGTCGAGGTCGTCGTCCCGCCGCAGGTGTCCGGTTCCGTCGTAGCCGGCGGCGACGGCGCGCTCGAGGAGGTCGAGAGCCTCCGCGTTCCGGCTCTCGAGCGCGCGGGCGCAGGCCGCGTTGTAGAGCGCGGTCCCCTCCCGCCGGCCGGCCTCCGCGGCCGCCATGAAGGTCCGGGCGGCGCGGTCGAGCTCCCCGCACGAAAGGAGGTCCTGCCCGTTGTCGAAGAGCGCTCGGCCGTCCTTTGACCCCCGCCCCGCGAGCTGGTCGTAGCGGACGACGGCCGCCCGGCACTTCTCGGCGCTCCGCCCCGACCGGGCCGCCCGCGCCTTCGCCTTCAACGCGGTGAACCGGGGATCCGTGCGGAGCGGATCGAGGTCGTCGTCGTCGAGATGGCGCCGCAGCTCGAACCCGGCCTCTTCGGCCCGCCCGAGCCACTCGAAGGCGAGCTCCTTCTCGCCCTTGCGCGAGTACGCGCAGGCGACGTTGAACGACGAGGCCCCGACACGCTCGCCCGTCTCGATCGCGCGGCGGAACGCGGCGATCGCCTCGTCCCACTTCTCCTCCTCGTGGAGCTCCATCCCCCTGTCGAACCAGCGGCCGTCGCTGGCGGCCGGGGGCGGCGTCGGGGCCGGCCCCGACGCGAACGCCGGGAGCGCGGGGAAGGCCAGGAGCGCGGCGACGGCGAGGAACCGCGGAGCGGAGCGTCGGGCGTGGTCCATACTCGCTGGATACGGAGCGGCGGGGACGGTGTTTCCCGAACGAGGCCCCCGACCCGATCGGTCTGGCCCGGCTTCGTTCGGCGCAAGTGCTTGCAGCGTAGCCGGTTCGACATCCTTCGTGGGGTGCGGCCCCCATTCAATATCATCCGCCCATGAATCGGACGGAAAAGGTTCCGCAAGTGGGACAGGTCTCTTCGCCCGTTCCGGGCGAGTTCGACGTCGTCGTGATCGGGGGCGCGATCGCCGGCGCTTCGACCGCGATCCTCCTCCGCCGCCGCAGGCCGGGTCTCCGCGTCCTCGTCGTGGAGAAGTCGGACGCGTTCGACTGGAAGGTGGGGGAGTCGACCGTCGAGATCTCCGCCTACTTCCTCACGCGCGTCCTGAAGCTCTACGACCATCTCTCTCGCGAGCACCTGCCGAAGCAGGCCTTCCGCTACTGGTTCCACAACGAGAAGGTCACCTGTCTGCGCGAGGCGTCCGAGGTCGGTCCCACGCAGCTCGCGCGGACTCCCGGGTTCCAGCTCGACCGGGCCGTCCTCGACGAGCACGTCCTGAAGCTCGCCGCCGAGGAGGGGAGCGAGGTCTGGCGGCCCGCCCGGGTCGTCGACGTTTCGCTGGGCGGGGAAGCGGGAAGCTCGGTCACGGTGGAGAAGGCCGACGGGACGCGCGTGACGGTCCGCGCGAAGTGGGTCGTCGACGCCTCCGGGCGCCAGGCGCTCCTCGCGCGCAAGCGGGGCGGCATCCGGCCGGTCGAGGGCCACCCGACCTCTTCGATCTGGGTCCGCTACCGCGGCGTCAAGGACCTCGACGGCAAGGAGGTCGTCGGTACCGACCCGGCCGATCCCTTCGTCCGAAGCGTCGTCGCCTCCCGAAGGCTCGCCACGAACCACTTCACCGGCTGGGGCTACTGGGTCTGGTTCATCCCTCTCCGCGGTGGCGAGACGAGCGTCGGGCTCGTCTGGGACACGCGGCTCGTCCGCCCCGAGGGGTCGACACCGCTCGAGAAGCTGACGAGCGTCCTCTCCGCGAACCCGCTGACGCGCGAGATGCTCGAGAACGCCGAGCCGGTCGAGGGGGACTGCCGCTACTACGGCACACTCCCGTACTTCCTCGACCGCTTCATCGACCACGGCTGGACCTGTGTCGGCGACGCGGGCGGCTTCCTCGACCCGTTCTACTCGCCCGGGCTCGACCAGATGAGCTTCTCGGTCCACATGCGGGTCGAGCTGATCCTCAAGGCGCTCGCGGGGGCCCCGCGCGAGGAGATGGCGAAGGAGTACGAGGACCACAACCGAAAGTACGCGCGGTTCTTCGAGTACTTCTACGAGGCGATCTACCGCGACAAGTACCACCTGATGGGCGATTACGACACGATGACGACGGCGTTCCTGATGGACACGGCTCTCTATTACCTCGTCGCGGTCCAGCCCGTCTACACCGAATCGGCCGGCCGCCTCGGGATCCCGCCGTACTACGGCGACGGCGCCGAGGTCGGCCTCGTCCCGATGCGCTTCTACCAGCAGCGCCTCGTCTCGATCGCGAAACGGAAGAAGGCGCTCGGGATCTACGGGAACCACAACGCCGGGCGCCGCCCCGGCTTCGTCGGGTTCTCGCTCCGGAGCTCCGCCCACGTGATGCTGTGGCACGGACTCATCCGCTGGTGGAAGGCCGAGCTCGCGAACGCGCTGACGTACGTCTGGAAGCCGCGGCCGCTCGAAGGGCCGCAGCCGGTCCTCCCGCCCCGGCCGGCGGAGGAGGCCAGCGCCGAGGCGCCGGCGCGAGGCTGACGGGCGTGCCGGGCGCGCGTTCCGGGCGCCTCCTCGCGCCGCTCGCGGCGGGCGCGATCCTCCTCGCGGGGGCCCTTCCGGCGCGCGCCTGGGACGTCGACGCGCTCGTCCTCGAGGCGGCCGCCCGTCAGCGCGAGGGAGAGGTGGCCGCGGGGCGGATCGCCCTCGAGCGCGTCGAGGTGGAGACGGAGCTCGACGCGGGGGGACGGAGGAAGACGTCCGAGCGGAGACGGTACGTCGTCGTGATGGACCGGCGCGGCCTCGCCGCCCGGGAGCTCCTCGAGGTCGACGACCGCGCGGCGACGTCGGCGGAGAGGGAGGAGGCGCGGCGTCAGGACGAGAAGCGGAAACGCGCCGCGCTCGAGCCGGGGAGCGCGCGTTCCGACGAGGAGGAGCTCCTGTCGGGCCGCGTCCCGCTCCTCGACCTCTACCATCGCCTCGACTTTCGGCTTCTGGGCGAGGAGCGGATCGACGGCCGACCGACTTTCGTCGTCGCGTTCCGGCCGAAGCCCGGGCTCGTCGCGAGGACGATCCGGGACCGCGTCCTGAACGCCTTCGCGGGGACGGCCTGGATCGACGTCGCGGAGATCCAGGTCCGGAAGATCGACGGGCGGCTGACGCGGCCCGTCCGGGTCCTCGGTGGGGCGCTCCTCGAGGTCAAGGGCGTGCGTCTCCTCTACGAGACGCGCGAGGTCCTTCCCGGCCTCTGGGCCCCCTGCCGCGAGGAGATCCTCATCACGGCGACGGCCGCGATGGTCCTCCCGTTCCGTCGCGAGCTCCGCTTCGAGTTCTCGAGCTACCGCCCCGCCACCTGAGCCGCCCCCCCCTGAGCCAGGGGTCTGGTCTACACTCTACACTCTGCTGTCGAGCAGAGTGTAGAGTGTAGACCAGACCCCTCCTCCTAATCGTCGAGGGTCGACCCTCCCGGGTTTCAGCTCCGGACGAAGTGGGGGAGGTCGAACGGGATCGGAAGCGAGAGCTCGACGATTCCCCGGCAGATGCCGTTCTCGTACCAGGGGGCCTGGTAGATGAGCTTCTTCACCCCGTTCTTCTCGATCGTGTAGGCGTTCGTTCCGCCCGTGCGGAGGAGCTCCTCGAAGAGCTCTCTCGCGCGCGGCGGATGGCAGTCGAGGATGCTCTTCCCGACGAGGTCGCGCCCGCCGTCCGCGGCAAACGTCTCGGCCGCCCGGTCGTTCATCTCGAGGGCGGTCCCGTCGCGATCGCAGACCGTGATCCCGACCTTCAGCTCCTTCACCCAGGCTCCGTCGCCCATGGCGTCTCCTCTCTCCTCGCGCCCCGCCGTCCTCCGCGACGCGCGAGGAGAGATGGTACGGAATCGCGAGGCGTCCTTCAGCCCTGGGGGATCGGGCCGATGCTCGGGTTCGGCTCGAAGCTCAGGAGCATCCGCTCGAGGACCTCGGCCGCCTCGTCGCGGCACGGCTTCGGCGCGGCCGTCAGGCCGCCGAGGACCGAATACGCGCCGGTCGCGTTCCCGGCGATCGGGTAGAGCACGACGAAGCCCGACATCTCGCCCATCTTCGTCCGCTGGACGTACATCGTCCGGCCGCCGACGCTCTTCTCGAGGACCTTCACGGTCATCGGCAGCTTCCTCCAGACCTCGACGAGCTTCTCCGGGGCGGCGACCGGCTTCGTGGAGTAGGCGAGCCGGAGGACGTACTCGTCGTCCCGGTCTCCGTCGAGGTCTCGGGTCACGTCGACGTTCACGGTCTCCCCCTTTGAGAAGTCCTTCGGGACGAATCCCTCCGGCATCTCGAACGAGAAGGCGAGCGGCGACCCAGCCGCGTCGTGCCGCGTCATCGGCGCGCGGAGGACCGCGCAGGGATCCGAGGCGGCCTCGGACCGTGCCGCCGGCGCGGCCCCTTCCCCCACCTGGGGCGCGGGGGCGGGCGCCTCGGGAGCTTCCGGCTTCTTCGCCTGCGGACCACAGGCGGCGGCGAAGGCCGCGACGACGAGGACGACACGGGCAGCTCTCATGGAAGACCTCCTGGGTTCGTGATGCCGGTACCTTAGCAGCACGATGGGGGTGTACCGCCCCCGCTCAGCGTCCGGGGAGCTTTCGCCCCTCCTCGAGCCAGCCGCGGAGATCCGCGAGGGAGCGTTCCCAGCTCGGTCCGAGCTCGGCGGCGTAGCCGTCCCACGAGGCTCCCTCGCCGACACCCTCGTGCCGCAGCGAGACGCGCGTCGCGCCGTTCTCCGAGGCGATCTCGATCGAGAGTCGCATCCCCTCGAGCGGCTCGCCCTCCGGGGTGGAGAAGCGGAGGTCCTTCACGACCAGGCGGCTCGACGGCTCGAAGACCTCGAACGTCCCGAAGACGTGGTAGCCGTCCTCGGAGTCCTCGTCGGCGTACCAGCCGAGGGCCCAGTTCCCGCCGACGCGCGGACCGATGACCGCCGCGTCGGCGAGCCACGCGAGGACCTCCGGGACGTCGGTGAAGGCCGTGAAGACGCGATCGGGAGACGCGTTCAGCACGATGTCGCGGGAGACGGACCTCATCGGCACGGGATCATAGAGGCTTCGCTCCGCTCGACGGCTGGTCTCGAGGAGGCGCGCCCGTCACGACGAGCTCGACCCTGCCGACGAGCTGCCCGTGCGCCGTCTCCACGTCGAGCCGGAGACGCTGCCCGGGCGCGAGCCGGCCGACCGTCACCCCCGAACGAGAGCGGAACCCTTCCCGCCGGCCGCCGGTGATCCCGATGACGCGAGACCGGAAGAAGACCCGGCCGTCGAGCGCCCAGACGTGGCGGACCCCTTCGTCGAGGCCCGCGGGGGCGAAGACGGCAGCGACGGCGACGAGGGGGCCGCCCGGCCCCGCGGGGAGCGACGGGAGGGGCGAGGCGACGTCGAGGCCGTTCGGAGCGAGTGCGCGGCCGACGCGGGCGCTCACGAGCCGCAGCGGGGCGGGCGGGACGGCGGGGCGACCGAGTGTGACGAGTGCGAGGAAGAGGGCTCCGACGAGCGCCGCGCGTCCGAGCCTTCGGTCCCTTCCGGACGAGGCGACGAAGGAGACGAAGATGGCCGTGGCGAGGAGTCCGCTCGCCCCGAGGCTCCAGAGGCCGCCCGTCCGCCAGATCATCGGGAGCGTCACGTTGACGGTCGCGAACGCGATGAAGGCGAGGAGCGCCCCGTGCAGCGGTCGCCGGGGCGCCACGACGTCGTCGTAGACGACGTCGATCGTCGCCGCGAGGGCGGCGGCGGCGAGGAGCGCCATGAAGGCCGTCTGTCCTGGCGTGTAGAGCGCGCTTCGGTGATAGAGCGGCAGGAGGAAGAACGCGAGCCCCTGCAGGAGCCACTTCTGGGCCCAGAGGACGAGCCGGCGCGCCGGCCTTTTTCGCTCCGCGGCGAGCCAGCCGGCGGAGAGGAGAGCGGGGAGCGCGAGGCTGCTCCCCCAGACGGCGCCGATCGAGACGAGCCCCCAGCGCAGCAGCTCCGGCCGCTCCCGCCCCACGATCACGAAGGCGACGCCCCAGCCGAGGGCCCAGAGGGAATGCAGCGTCCAGAAGACGGCCTGATGGCGCGCCGCGAATCGCGCGAGACTCCCGAGCCTCTTTTCCCAGCGCCGGCGCAACGGGCCGCCTCCCTCTCTCGCGGCGCGCCGCGGGCGCGAGAGGATACCTGCCTCCCGCGGACGAGGGCGGAAAGGACGTCTCCCCCCTGCGGTCAGGCCCCGCGGCTCCCGCGCAGCGTCTCGAGAGCCACGAGCCGCTCGATGGCGTCGAGCTCGAGGTCGTCCTTGCCGAGCTCGCGCAGCCGCGCCCACTCGCGGCGCAGCTCCCGGGCGAGCGCTTCGGGAAGCGTCCGGAGCCACCCCTCGATTCGGAGGTCGACGAACTCCCTCTTCTCCTCGAGCAGGAGCTCGCGGGCGAGGAGGAGGCGCGTCGCGTCCTCGGCGTCGACGAATCCCTGGAGGGCCGGCCAGCGTTCGCCCGGCCTCTCGGCGCAGAGCGCCGAGAAGGCGGCGCTCGAGGTCTCGCGGATCAGCTCCTCCGCGCGCGTCGTCCGGCTCTCGTGCTCCTTCGTCTCGTCCCAGCTCTCCGAGTCCTCCGCGAGCCACCGGAGGTACTCCATGGCGAAGAGGCAGGTCGGCATCACGAGGTCCTCGCGCGTCCGCGCGTCGACCCAGAGCGCCGCCGCGGCCCGCAGGCACCGGCGCGCGGTCGTCTCGGCGAGCTTCCGGCCGAAGACGAGCCCGGCCGCGTCCCGCACGAAGAACGGCAGCTCGCTCGCGACGATCTCGCGGTAGCCGGGGACGTGCCGCTCGAGGAGGACGGCGCCGCGCCGGTCGAGGACGGCGAGGTCGCTCGTGACGGCCGGGAGGCCGAGCGTCGTCGACCCGAGGTTGTAGACGATCGCGCGCGGGAGGGTGACCCCCTCGGGCCAGGCGTCGCGCAGGTCACGGTTGTCGGGGAGGGTCGTCCCGCCGCCCCACTCCTCCGGGTAGGTCGGGATCGAGCGGCCGTAGCTGACCGAGCCGGTCGCGCGGATCCGCACGCGCGTCTGCGGCACGAGGCCGCCGAACGGCGCGAGGAGCGGCGCGATCCTCAGCAGGGTCTCGGTGTGGGCCTTCACGCCCGCCTCGAGGAGCTTGCCGAAGGCGTCCCGGTCCGTGGCGGTCATCGCGGGCGACGGCGCGGGCGAGGCGACGGCGGCGCGGAAGGCGGCGGCGAGGCGCTCGGCGGCGGGCGGGTCGTCGGCGCGGATGCCTTGCATCGTGACGCCGTCGGCCCGCGCGAACTGCCGGATCACCCCCGGGTGGCCGGGGTCGAAGCCGCCGCGGAATCCGGCGCGACCCGCGCCGATCAGGAACGTGACGCGCGGCGCCGGCTCGCCGGCCTTCCCAGCGAGAGTGGCGAGCCTCTTCTCGGCCTCCTCGCGCCCGGCGAGCGCGAGCGTGACGGCCGCGTCGGTCGCGACCTTTCCGCTCTGCTCGGCGGTGTCGGACATGGCGACGAAGACACGGACGACCGCCTCGTCGCGGTCCCAGCGCGTCCGGAAGACGGCGGCCGTCGGGACGTCGGGGAGAGCGCGCCCCCTCTCGAGGGAAACGTAGAACGCCTCGAGGAACTCGGGGAGGCGTGCGAGGGCGCCGACGTTCTCGCAGAGCGGGACGAGCCGGACCCAATCGAGCTTCGCGGCCATCTCTCCCCGGCGCGCCTCCGGGATCCGCCCGCGGAGGAAGGTGTCGCCGTGCCCGTCGTCGGCGAAGAGGCCCGCGATCGCGGCGCGGTAGAGCGTCCCGATCTTCACGACGGCGCCGATCTCGGCGATCGAGTTGACCTGCGGGACCGTCAGCTCGGGGATCGCGTTCTGCGAAGGCGCCACCCCGACCTTCTCGCAGGCGAGGTGGAAGAGGGCGTTCGCCCTCGCGACGGAGGCGAGGATCCGGACGATCTTCTCCTCGTCCTGCTCGATGAACGGGTTCGGGACCCGGAAGAGGAGGTGCCGGTCCTCCCCCGGGACGACCCCGAGCCGGAGGAGCGCGAGGACGACCTTCTCCGGGAGGTCGAGCCATTCGGGGCTGATCTGCCGCCCCTCGAAGTCGAGGAGGGCCTCGCTGCACGGACCGAGGAGGTCGGCGACCGTCTCCTCGTACTCGAGGCGCGCGGCGACGAGCGGGTTCCACTCGAGGTGCTTGAGCGCGAGCTTCGCGCGGTCGGGGCCGGCCGGCGCGGCACGGAGGGCGCGGTCGAGCTGCTCGGCGCGGTGCGCCGTCGAGTCGGGGTGCTTCGTCCCCGTGAGACGGAGCTCCTCGTGGCGCGGGGCCTTCAGGAACGCTTCCCGCGCCTTCGCGAACCTCTCCGCATCGAGACCGTCGAGCGCGTCGTAGCCCGAAGGCGTGCAGACGCTCTCCCAGACGGCCGCGAGCGGCGTCGCCGCGGCCCGCGCCGCCGGGGCGCTCGACCCGAGCTTCCCCTGCGCCTCGATCCTCGCCTTCACGCGGTCGATGAAGACGGTCAGCTCCTTGACGTCCTTGGAGCCGTAGGAGAGCCGCTGCCACGTCCCGTAGCGCGCGGCGTCCGAGCCGGCGAAGGCGACCTGGCCGGCGAGGAAGTTCTTGCGGCCCGAGCCGGAGCCGACGGAGTTGTACTGGACGGTGACGCCGGACTGGACGGCCTTGAAGCCCGTCGACCAGGCGGTCATGGCCTGCTCCTGGGAGGACGCACCG
>JAKPXO010000267.1 GCA_029567505.1 Acidobacteriota bacterium | reverse complement strand
CGGCGCGCTGTCCTACCAGTACCTGCGAAACGGCGGCGAATGGAGCGCCGCCCAGGTCGTCGTGGCGCCGCCCGGTCCGCGCGGCGTCCGCCGTCCGGAGCCGAGCGTCACCACCGAGAGCGTCACGGGGACGACGCCGTCGAGGACGGCGTCGATCTCCTCAGCCGCGGCCCGCGAGAGGTCGACGATCCGGCCGGCGACGAAGGGGCCGCGGTCGTTGATCCTCACGCGGACGCTCCGGCCGTTCTTCTCGTTCGTCACGTCGACGATCGTGCCGAGCGGGAGGGCACGGTGCGCTGCGGAGATCCGCGTCGGGTCGAAGATCTCGCCGCTCGCCGTCGGGAGGCCGGCGAACTCGGCTCCGTACCAGGAGGCGAGCCCGCGCTCGACTCCCTCCCCGGCGAGGTCGGGCGCTCCCCGCGCCGGTGGGCGGGACGAGCAGCCGGGGAGGAACGCCGCCGCGACCGCGAGCGCCGCGAGCGGCGCGCGCGACGCCGTCCTCGCCGCGAGCCTCAGACCGTCACCTCGACCGCCCGGCCCGTCAGGGCCTCGGCCCGCGCCGCGAGGAGCGGGTCGACCTCGGCCGCGAGGAACTCCTCGACCTGCGCGGGTGCGCGGCCGAGGAAGAGGCGCGGGTCGGCCGCCGCGGCGACCTCCTCGCGGGACAGGCCGAACGCCGGGTCGGAGGAGATCCGCTCGAGGAGGTCGTTCTCGCCTCCCGCGGCCTTCAGGCGGTCGCCCGCGGCCTGCGCGTGGACGCGGATCCGCTCGTGGAGCGCCTGACGGTCGCCTCCCTTCTTCGCGGCCGCCATCAGGACGTTCTCGGTGGCGAGGAACGGAAGCTCCTCGGCGAGGCGGCGGCGGATCACCTCGGGGTGGACGACGAGCCCGTCGACGACCGCTTCCTGGAGGACGAGGAGGGCGTCGGCCGCGAGGAACGACTCGGCGAGGGCGAGGCGGCGGTTCGCGGAGTCGTCGAGCGTCCGCTCGAGCCACTGCGTGGCGTGGGTCCAGGAGCCGTTCTCGGCCGTCGTCAGGATCCAGCGGGCGAGGGCGTTCATCCGCTCGCACTTCATCGGGTTCCGCTTGTACGGCATCGCCGAGGAGCCGACCTGCTTCGCCCCGAACGGCTCCTCGACCTCCTTCAGGTGCTGGAGGAGCCGGAGGTCGTGCGCGAACTTCGAGGCCGAGGCGGCGAGGCCGGAGAGGGCCGAGAGGACGAGGGCGTCCTGCTTGCGGGTGTAGGTCTGGCCGGAGACGAGGAGCCGCTTCGGAAAGCCCATCCTCTCGGCCACCTTCCGGTCGAGCAGCTCGGCCTTCTCCGCGTCGCCTCCGAAGAGGGCGACGAACGAAGCCTGCGTCCCCGTCGCCCCCTTGCAGCCGAGGAAGCGAAGCTCGGCGGCGCGGCGCTCGAGCTCGTGGTGGTCGAGGACGAGGTCCTGGAGCCAGAGGCAGGCGCGCTTGCCGACGGTCGTCGGCTGCGCGGCCTGGAAATGGGTCCAGCCGGTGCAGGCGAGGTCGGCGTGCTCGCGGGCGAACGCGGCGAGGCGCGCGATCACCCGGACGACGCGCCGCTCGAGCAGGGCGAGCGCGTCGCGGAGGACGAGGAGGTCGGCGTTGTCCCCCACGAAGGCGGAGGTCGCCCCGAGGTGGAGGAAGGCGCGCGCCTCGGGGACCGCGTCCCCGAGAGCGTGGATCTGCGCCATGACGTCGTGCTTCGTCTCGCGCTCGTAGCGCTCGGCCGCGGCGAGCTCCTCGTCCGTCGGCACGAGGCGGCCCGCGAGCGCGGCGATCGCCGCCTCGGGGATCGGCAGCCCCAGCTCGCGCTCCCCCTCGGCGAGCGCGAGCCAGAGCCGGCGCCACGTCGCGAACTTGTGCCGCGCCGAGAAGAGCGCGGACATCTCGGCCGACGCGTAGCGCGCGGTGAGAGGGTTCTCGTAGGCGTCTGCGTTCAACCCTGGTCCTCGACGTCCTCGGCTTCGGGAAGGCGGAAGTCCTTTGCCTCGTCGGCGCCGCAGAGGGCGCAGAACGCGGTGGCGACGTTCCCCTTCCGGTCCAGCTCGAACGAGTAGCAGGGCGTCTCGCAGTTGTTGCAGATGATGAACTCCACGTCCTCGCTCATCTTCGTCTCCGCTTGGTATTCTCCCGCGGCTGCCACGGGGGTGCCACCATGCCGATCGCCGTCCACTCCGAAATCGGTCGCCTGCGCTCCGTCGTCGTCCACCAGCCCGGCCGCGAGATCGACCGGATGACCCCGGGGATGATGCAGGAGCTCCTCTTCGACGACATCCTGCACGGCGCGCGGGCGCGGGAGGAGCACCGGCGGTTCCAGCAGGTGCTCCGCCTCTTCGCCGAGGTCCTCGAGATCCAAGACCTCCTCGAGGAGGTGCTCGCCGACGCCGACCGGAGGGGCCGCGTCCTCGCGGACCTCGACGCCGCGCTTCGCCTCGGGCCGGCCGTGACCGATCGGCTCGCCGCGCTCCCGCCGGAGCGCCTCGCGGCGGCCCTCGTCGAGGGGATCGAGCAGCCGCACCCCGAGATCACCGGCTCGATCGACTCCCTCTTCCTCCTCCCGCCGATCTCGAACTACTACTTCCAGCGCGACCCGGTCATCCCGGTGGGCGACCGGCTCGTCCGGGGCTCCATGGCGACTCCGGCGCGCCTGCGCGAGCCGCTCGTCTCCGGCGCCGTCTTCGAGCACCACCCGCGCTTCTCCCGCCCCGACGGCGTGTTCTGGTTCCACGAGTTCCGGGCCGCGTGGGGGAAGAACGTCTCCTACGCGCGGATGCGGCCCCACATCGAAGGGGGCGACGTCCTCGTCCTTCGCGAGGACCTCCTCGCGATCGGCTACTCCGAGCGGACCGAGGAGACGACGATCGAGCGCCTCTCGGAGGCTCTGAAGAAGGCCGGCTCGACGGTGCGGCACATCGTCGTCGTCGCCCTCCCGCACGAGCGCTCCTGCATGCACCTCGACACGGTCTTCACGCAGGTCTCCGAAGGGGAGTGCCTCTGCTACTCCCCGATGATCCTCGCCGGCGGGGCGGAGGAGGCCGACGTCTACTCGGTCGACCTGACGCACGACGAGATCACCTGGACGCCGGAGCACGACTTCCTCTCGGCCCTGAAGCGCCGCGGCCTCGACCTCGAGCCGATCCCGTGCGGGGGCCGCGACCCGATCGACGAGCAGAGGGAGCAGTGGACCGACGGGGCGAACGCGTTCGCCGTCGCGCCGGGGGTCATCGTCTGCTATGACCGGAACGAGAAGACGGCGGAGGAGCTCGACCGGCACGGCTACGAGATCGTGCGGGACGAGGACCTCCTCCTCGGCCGGCGCGAGATCGACCCGAACGGGACGAAGAAGGTCGCGATCCAGCTCTCCACGACCGAGCTCGCCCGGGCCCGCGGCGGCCCGCGCTGCATGACGATGCCCCTCGTGAGAGAGCGGCTGGGCTGAGCGGCATGCGCGCCCCCCTCGGGGCCGTGGCCCTCTTCGCGGCGCTCTTCGCCGGGTGCGGCGGCAAGGAGCCGCCGCCGGCGCCGCCGGCGAAGGCGGAGGGCTCCGCCGCGCTCGTCTCGCTCTCTCGGGTCCCCCTTCGGGCCGAGCCTTCGGCGAAGGGGGCGACGGTGGCGCTCCTCCGGCGCGGCGCGGAGGTGAAGGTCGAGGCGTCCGAAGGGGCGTTCGCCCGCGTCACGACGAAGGACGGCCGGAACGGCTGGATCGAGTCGGGGAGCTGGGAGACTTCGGGCGAGAAAGCCGCGCGCGAGCGGCGGGCGGAGGCGGTGGGGCGCTTCCCGACAGTGCCGGGGAAGATCGTCGCCCCCTGCCCGGTCTACCTCGCCCCCGATTTCGGCGCGGCGCGCTGGGGAGAGCTCGAGGACGGTGACCCGGTCGACGTCGTCCTCGCCGACCACGACTTCCTCGGCGTCCGGCTCCTCGGCATCGACCTCGCGTTCGTCCCCGCGCACTCCGTTCGTTACGCTTCTCCGGTCGTTCCGACGCCGCCGATGCCGGCCCCCGCGGCCCCGGAGTCCGCCGCTACGCCGGAGCCCGGCGGGCCGGGCGACGTCCCCGCCGGGGGTCTCGGCGCCGATGCGGCCGCCGACGCCTCGGCCGAGCCGTACACGGCGCTCCCGTTCGGGGCGACGCCCCCCGTCCTGAAGACGCGTGTCGAGCCGGCCTATCCGGCTGCGGCCCGCAAGGCCGGGGTCGGAGGGGACGTCGTTCTGCAGGTCGTCGTCGAGCGCGACGGCACGATCGGGAGCGTCTTCGCGGTCCAGGAGGGGCCGCTCGGCCTGACGACCGCCGCGACGGACGCCGTGCGTCGCTGGGTCTACGAGCCCGCGCGCCTCGACGGCCGGCCGATCGCCGTCATGAAGACGGTGCGCGTCCGATTCCATCCCGTCGCCCCCTGAGCGGCGGCGCCGCGCGGCGGCCTCCTATAATCGCGTCACCGCCCCGATGCACGAGCTCGTCTACGAGGTCGAAGGCCGACCGCAGCGTTTCCGCCTGACCGGGACCGAGGTCTTCCTCGGCCGGTCGAGCGAGAACGAGATCGTCCTGAACGACTTCTCCGTCTCCCGGCGGCACGCCGTCATCCGGCAGGAGGACGGCGCCTGGGTCGTCATCGACCAGAACTCCACGAACGGCGTGAAGGTCAACGGGAAGTTCGTCGCCTCCTCCCCGATCGTTCCCGGCGACGTGCTGACCGTCGGGACGTTCTCCCTCACCGTCCGGGAGGAGACCCCCGCGGTCCGGCCCCTCCCGCCCGTCCCGGTCGTGGGGGAGTCGTCCTCCACGTTCATCCGGTCGATCGCCGACTTCAACCGCGACTTCCACCTCGAGGACTACGTCCCCGAGGAGGACGGCGACGCCCTCACCGCCTCCGGGAAGCGCTCCACCTCCGCCGTCGCCCGGAGCAAGATCTTCGAGATCCTCGTCCAGGTCGCCAAGACCCTGATCCTCGCCCGCGAGGTCCACGAGGTCCTCGGCCGCGTCGTCGACCTCCTCTTCGAGCACCTGCCGGTGGACCGCGCCGTCGTCGTCCTCGTCGGGGACGAGGGGGGGCTCGTCCCGATGCTCGCCCGCCAGCGGGGCAAGGAGCCGGGAGAGGCCGAGGAGATCTTCTCCCACACGATCGTCGAGTCGGTCGTGAAGAACCGCGTCGCCGTCCTCACCTCCGACGCCCTCGCCGACGGCCGCTTCGAGGCGGGGCAGTCGATCCGGATCCAGCAGATCCGCTCGGCGATGTGCGTCCCTCTGTGGAACCAGGACCGGGTCATCGGCGCGCTCCACGTCGACACGCCGCTGCGGGTCGGGAGCTTCACCGCCGACGACCTCGACCTCCTGACGGCCCTCGGCAACTTCGCCGCCGTCGCCATCGAGCGGGCGCGCCTCCAGCGCCGGATCGAGCGGGAGGAGCGGATCCGCGAGCGCCTCTCTCGCTACCACTCTCCCGGCGTCGTCGAGGAGATCGCCTCCGACGCGAGCGGCGTCATCGAGCGGGTGAGGACGCGGAACGTCACCGTCTTCTTCGCCGACATCGTCGGCTTCACGAGCGCGGCCGAGGGGATGGAGCCCGAGGCGCTCTCGCGCTTCCTGTCGACGTTCTTCACCTACGCGGCGGACGCGATCTTCGCCCAGGGGGGGACCCTCGACAAGTTCATCGGCGACGCCGTGATGGCCTTCTTCGGCGCCCCGATCGTCCAGCCCGATCACGCGCGTCGCGCGGTGGCGGCGGCCGCGAAGCTCGTCGAGAACGTCAAGGCCTGGAACCTCGAGCGGGTCGCGCGCGGCGAGCCGCCCGTCGGCGTGAGGATCGGCGTCAACACCGGCAACGTCGTCGTCGGCGACATCGGCTCGGCGCAGCGCGTCGACTACACCGTCCTCGGCAACACCGTGAACGTCGCGGCCCGGATCGAGGAGTACGTCGCCGGGCCGAACGAGGTCGCCGTCGGCGAGGAGACGGCCCGCCTGACCGCCGAAGACTACGCGTTCGAGCCGCTCGGCGACGTGAAGCTCAAGGGGCTTTCGCGCGGCCTGCCCTGCTACCGGGTCAAGCTCGACGCCCGCGGCGTCCCCCTGCCGGCGCCGCGCTGAATGCGCCCCAGCCTCGACCACCTCGTCTTCCTCACCTCGAACGCCGGCAAGGCGCGCGAGGCCTCCGCCCTCCTCGGCCGCGCCGTCGAGGCGCGGGCGCTCGACCTCCCCGAGATCCAGTCCCTCGACTTCGTCGAGGTCGTCACCGCGAAGGCGCTCGCCGCCGCGGAGCAGCTCGGCGTGCCGGTCCTTGTCGAGGACTCGGGCCTCGCGCTTCCCGGCTGGAAGGGCTACCCCGGCCCTCTGACGAAGTACGCCGTCGGCGCGGTCGGCGAGGCGGGCTTCGCGCGACTCGCGCACGCCTGGGGCGATGCGCGCGCCGAGGCGGTCTCGACGCTCGGCCTCGCCTGGCCGGGCGCGGCTCCCGAAGATGTCGTCGTCGCGGTGGGGCGCGTCGCCGGCTCGCTCGCCCCCGAGCCGCGCGGCGCGAGCGGCTTCGGCTGGGACGTCATCTTCGTCCCCGACGGCGAGACGCGGACCTTCGCCCAGATGAGCGCCGAGGAGAAGAACGCCCGCTCGCACCGGGCGAAGGCGTTCCACGCGCTGGAGCTGGCGATCGGGCGGGGCGAGACGCGGGCTGAGCCGGCCTCGGCCGGGACCCTCCGGAGGTCCGGGCCGAGCTCCGCGGTACCTGTATCTCCCGCCGGCTCGGGGTATCCTCCCGAGTCGGGGGGAGGGGGGACCACGTGATCGAGCTTCTCGGAAACCCCTGGTTCGGAGTGACCTTTCTCGTCTTCGGGGCCGCCGTCGTCGTCTTCATCGTGCGCCGGAACAGGGCCCGCGAAGAGGCGGCGAGTCGGCCGTCTGCTGTGGCCCAGAGGGCCCGGACGGCGTCGATCCCGCGTTCCGGCACGTCGGCCGGGATAAGCTCAGGAGCCTCTCTCGACTTCGTGAGCCTCCCGCCCGGGTTCCGGGACCTCGCTTGGGGGAGCGCCCCGGTCGAGGGGATGCAGCTCGTCGCCGAGGATGGCGAGCACCGATTCCTGTCTCGCTCGACGGACTCGCTGAGGATCGGAAGAGTCGTCCTCACATCGATCACCTACGTCTACCAGGGCGGGCGGCTCCAGGCGGCCGTCATCGAGCTCCCGGCGTCGGGCTTCGAGCCGCTCCAGCGCCAGCTCCGGGAGGACTGGGGTGCGCCGAGGACGCTGAAGCCCGACCAGAAGTACGCGTGGGCCGACGCGAGGGCGGGGGACGAGGCGACCCTGGCGATCCTCGAGAAGCTGCCGGCGAGCCGGACCGCGAAGCTCGTCGTCTCCGCGAAGGCGATGAGCGCCGCCCGAGCGCGGGAGTCGGGCGCGGCCGACGCCGGAGCGTAGACCCTTCCGGACGCGGCCGGCGCCGGAGGCCCGGGAGGTCGGTGTCGATAGCAGCGAACGGCCTTCAAGATGAGGACGTGCCCACTCGGCGGCGAGGAGTCGTCGCGAGTGAAGGACTCTCGCGTGGCGTATCGTCCCGAGCCGAGATGAGAGACTTCGCTGGCCGACCGGTCGTCCTCGTCCTCGCCGCCCTCCTTCTCGCTCCGCCCTCGCTCGCGAAGGAGGAGAAGAAGGTCCTCGTCCGGAGCGAGATCGAATCGACGATAGGCGACCCGATCCGCATCCTCCAGGTCATGGACGTGACCCACGCAAGGGCCAGTGCCCCGGAGTCTCGCGGTGTGCAGCTCTGGTCCGTCGGGCCGGAGGTGCGTTTCATCATGATGTACACGGTCGCCCCACCGACGAGCTGGTCGTTCTCGCTCATCGGGGCGAAGGAACGACAGGTGGTGACGTTCCGGAAGGACCCGAAGCTCTCTCAGCTCACGTCGGAAGAGCTCGCGCGGGGCACGGGGGTCCTCCAGGTCGGCGACCGAGAGCTGGTTCTGAACCCGAGTGACGCCCGGGCCGCGGCGGTGAGAGCGAGGGTCGAGAAGCTCCTCCTCGAGGTCTTCAGCCCGGAGGAGCTGCGGGCGATCCGGGCCGCGATCGATGCGGTCGGCCGCTGCCCGATGTTGATGCTCGCCAAGGGCAATATCCTGCCGGTCCTCGCCCCGGACGCCTACGCCCGCGATGGCCGCCCGTGCACCGCGGCCTTCCGGGATGTCGCGGCCGACGAGCGAGACCGGAAGTGGGAGCTCTCGTTCGTGACGAGAGAACCTGCCGTCGATGAGTTCCTGAAGGCGGACGCGGAGATCTCGCCCGGCGTGACGAGAGGGGCGAAGAGATGACCCGGGGCCTCCGCCCGCTCCTCGCGGCGGTCCTGTTCACGACAGCGATCGGCGCGCGCGGCGAAGAACCGACGCCCTGGTCCGGCCCGGTCCGGACGGGGACGATCCTGGCGGGAGACGTCGCGCTCTTCTCGTACGAGCTGCGCGAGACCGACCCGCTGAAGCTGCCCCTCGTGAGGGAGCTGGTCGTCTGTCGGCCGCGCGGAGAGCTGTATCGGCTCCGGGTCACGAGCCGGAAGGGGGACTTCGCGCTCGAGCTCGGCTACCACTCGCGAGTGAAGCCGGTCGAGCCGGAGGTCTTCATCGGGCCGGTGCCGACGAAGGACGCCCCGATCCCCCGGGTCCCGGAGGACCCGACTGGACTCTTTACGGTGCCGCTGACGAAGCTCCGTGCCGGGAGCGAGGAGCTCGAGTTCTTCGTCCCGATGGACTTCTTCGTCCCGACGGTCCAGCGATGGCTCGAGGAGACGTGGAAGGGCACGTCGCGGGACCTGCCTCAGGCGCTGAACGACGTCCTCGTGGCCTCGAGGCTCGTGCCGTTCGGGATGGGCGAGGAGCTGACCTCGCTCCTCGGAGTCGCCCCAACCGCCGAGCTGAGCCAGGCGCTGAAAGACGTCTTCGCGCGCCCGAAATCCGAGGCTTCCGGGAAGGACGAGGGCCCGACGATGAAGCTCTTCCTCCAGCTCGTCCCGAAGGCCGAGCTGAAGGACTACGCGGAGGGCCGGAAGCTCCGCCGCGTGGAGCGAAGCCCCGACTTCTGCTCCGGGCCGTAGCCCGTTCCGCCTCCCGCGTCAGGCCCGGCGGCCGGATGCGCGGGCGCGGAGCCGCGCCGCGACCGCCTCGGCCTTCTCTCCCAGCTCCTCGAGCGTTCCGTCGGTGACGATCACCTCGTCGCAGGCGGCGTTCCGCTCCGCGTCGGGGAGCTGGGCGCGCATCCGGGCGAGGACGGCGTCACGGGTGGCGCCCGGGTCCCGCGAGAGGGCGCGGGCGAGGCGGAGCTCCTCGGGGGCCGAGGCGGCGACGAGGACGTCGTACCGGTCGCGGCCATGGTTCTCGACGAGGAGCGTCGCCTCGACGACGGCGACCGGGTGGCCCTCGGCCTCGCGCTCCGCGAGCCAGCGGTCGGTCTCGACGCGGACGATCGGGTGAATCCGGGCGTTCAGCCGCGCGACCGTGGCCGGCTCGGCGAAGGCGAGGCGGGCGAGGCGGGGCCGATCGACGGCGCCGCGTTCGTCGAGGAGCTCCGCCCCGAACTCCTCCGCGACCGCGACGGCGCCCGGCGCGCCGGGCTCGTAGAGGGCGTGGACGAGCCGGTCGGCGTCGAGGACGGGGATGCCGAGGGCGCGCCAGCGCGACCCGACGGCGCTCTTGCCGGAGGCGATCCCGCCGGTGAGGCCGACGCGCAGCATGCTCAGAGCCGGCGCCGGGCGCGGCAGAGGTCGACGGTGTTCGCGAGGAGGCGGGCGATCGTGAGCGGCCCGACGCCGCCGGGGACGGGGGTGTAGCGCGAGGCGCGCTCGGCCACGTCGACCGGGTGGACGTCGCCGACAAGGAGCGAGCCCTTCGAGGCGAACGCGGCGGCCTTCGCCTCGTTCCCCGGGAAGCAGCGGGCGACCTCTTCGGCGGTGTCGATCCGGTTGATTCCGACGTCGACGACGACGGCGCCTTCCCGGATGTAGTCGGCCGTGACGAACGCGGGTCGCCCGATGGCGGCGACGAGCAGGTCGGCCTCTCGGCAGAGGGCGGGGAGGTCGCGCGTCTTCGAGTGGGCGACGGTGACGGTGGCGTCGGCCTTCGTCAGGAGGGTCGCCATCGGCTTGCCGACGATGTCGCTCCGGCCGAGGACGACGGCGCGGGTCCCGCGGAGCGGGACGTCCTCGCGGCGCAGGAGCTCCATGACCCCGGCGGGCGTGCAGGGCACGGGGGCGGGCTTGCCCTGGACGAGGCGGCCGACGTTGAACGGGTGGAAGCCGTCGACGTCCTTCGCCGGGTCGACCGCCTCGAGGATGCGAGAGGAGCCGATGCCGGCCGGGAGGGGGAGCTGCACGAGGATCGCGTCGACCTCCGGGTCGGCGTTCAGGCGGCCGATCTCGGCGAGGAGCATCGCCTCGGTGACGGTCGCGAGGAAGCGGAGGGTCTCGGTCCGAAGGCCGGCCTCGCGCGCCCCCTTCTCCTTGTTCCTCACGTACACGTGGCTGGCCGGGTCTTCCCCCGCGAGGAGGACGGCGAGACCGGGGACGGCGCCGCGCGCGGCGAGCTCCGAGACGGCCTCGGCCGTCTCGCGGCGGATGTCGGCGGCGACGCGGGCGCCGTCCAGGATCGTGGCGGTCATGACGCTCCTTTCCGCGCGACGTGCGCGGCGGCGATGCCGAAGGAGAGGAGGCGGACGTCGACGGAGGTGAAGCCGGCCTCCCGCATCCGCGCGGAGAGGGCCTCGGGGGCGGGCCACCTCCCGACGGAGTCGGGGAGGTACTGGTAGGCCGAGCTGTCCTTCGAGACGAGGCGGCCAAGGAACGGGACGAACCGCCGGACGTGGAACTTCACGAGGGGGGCGAAGAGGCCCGTCGGCTCGGGGGTGAACTCGAGGACGACGAGCCGGCCGCCGGGGACGAGGACCCGGTGGAGCTCTCGGAGGCCGCGGTCGAGGTCCTCGAAGTTCCGAACGCCGAAGGCGGCCGTCGCGCCGTCGAAGGTGCGGTCCGGGAACGGGAGGCGGAGGCCGTCGGCCCCGGCCTCGGGAATCCTCTCGCCGCGCCGGAGGAACTTCGCTTTCCCCAGGACGAGCATCTCGAACGTGAAGTCCGCGGCCACGACGCGGACCCCGGGGCCTCGGCGGGCGACGGTGAGGGCGAGGTCGCCCGTGCCGGAGCAGAGGTCGAGGACCTTTTCCCCGGGCCGCGGCGCCAGGAGGCGGGCGGCCTCGTTCCGCCAGACCACGTCAGTGCCGCCGGAGAGGAGCCGGTTGAGGAGGTCGTAGCGGGGAGCGATCCGCGAGAACATCGCCTGGATCGTTCCCGCGGCCTTGTCGGGTCCGGAGGGAGGGGCCGCGCTCACGGGGCGGCACGGTAGCCTCCGGAGGCGGGTCCGTAAAGCCACTGTCCCGGGCCGGCGAGGCCGACACGGATACTTTTCTCCGGGTCACGCTGTCATGGCTCCATAGAAATGTCACCCCCTGGAACTCGATAGAAATGTCCGTTTCGCAGGGGGTCGGGGGCCTGCCGGGGGGTGAGCGGGGTTGATTCGTGTGGGAAACGCACCGCGTTTTCCAAGCGCCGGTGGGAAAGCGAAGCTTTTCCGC
>JAKPXO010000237.1 GCA_029567505.1 Acidobacteriota bacterium | reverse complement strand
CGCCCGCTACGACGCGATGGCCCGCCTCGTCGACCGGCTGGAAGAGCTGCCCGACGCGGAGACCCCCTTCGCCCTCGCCACCCGCGTCGGCTCGCAGGTCGAGGCCGACACTCAGGGCTTCGCCGCGTCGCTCCACAGGTACGGCTTCTACTTCCGGCCCGCCACGCTCGGTGTCATCGCGGCGGGGCTCGTCACCGTGGCCTTCATCGCGACGCTGCGCAACCCGCCGAAGCCGGCCGCGACCGTCGCGGAGGTGAAGGTCGCGCCCGCCCCGGCGGTCGACGACGGACGGGTGACCGTCTACCTCGGCCCCGCGGAGAAGGCGTAGGGGGAGGCCACGTCCGCCGGCGCGCCGCCGACCTCGGCCGCCGTCGCCGCGAACGAGGGAGCGCCGCCTGCCGTGGCTCGCGACGCCGCCCGCTCCGAGCCCGTCCTCGTCGCGGAGGCCGCCACCGCTCCCGCCGAACGAGAGAGTCGCTTCTCGCCGGAGCGCGACGCGCTCTCGGACGAGCACGCCGCGCCGGCCGCGCCCGCGCCTCGGCCGGCCGCCGCGACGGCCGAAGCCGCCTCGCAGGAGAAGGCGGAAGGCGCGCGGCTCCGTTCCGCGGCCCCGGCGGCGGCGGGCGCGGCGCGCCCCGGGCCGAGCCTCGACCTCGTCGGGAGGTCGTCCGCCGGGCTGCGTCTGGCCGCCCCGGCCCCTCTCGACGGCCTCGCCGGTCCCTTCGACGGCAGCTATCGGCTCGAACTGACGGCGTCCGGGCGCGTTTCCGAGGTCGTCCGGCTCTTCGGCGGCTCCGGCGCGGAGCCCCCTGCGCTTCCGGACCGGCTTCGGGCGCTTTCGTTCGCGTCCTCGAACGGGGCCCCCCTGGCCGGTCCGGTCGACGTGAGGGTCCGGCTTCCCTAGTCGAGTTCGAATTATTCGGTGGATCAATTGGTGCAACTCATTTATTTGTAGCTGTTTGTGCGTTCTTCGGTAAGGGTGGCCAAGCACCCCTCCCTCGGGCAGAATGGGCTCGCCACGGGGGAACGATCGTGAAGAGGACGCAGGCGGCTCGGGTTCGGAAGGCCCTCGACTACGTGAAGAAGCGGTTGAAGCTCGACCTCGAGTTCGTCGTCGAGCCGGGGGAGGTCCACGAGCAGTTCGGCCTCCTCGACATCGAACGCTCCATGCGCGGGACCGAGGACCGGAAGGTCTGGGTCGTCAGCTTCGACCCCGAGCTCGTCTCGAAGGAGTCGCTCGCCGCGCTTCGCCGCCACGCGTTCCACGAGGTGCTCCACGCGCTCACGTGGCCGCTCTTCGACGAGGCGGAAGCCGCGATCCGCCGTGTGCCCGACTCCACGCTCCGCAAGGAGCTGATGGACCGCTCGATCGACGCGCGCGAGAGCGTCGTCTACGAGCTCGAGCGGAAGATCGGTCCGCTCTGTTTCCCGACGCTTCCCTGGGTCGACCCCTGACGCCTTGACCGTCCGGGGGCCGGCTTCTAGAATGCGCGTCCCTTGCGGCGTCTCGCCGCGCTCTTTGGCAGGGAACGGGCCGAAATAGCTCAGTCGGTAGAGCAACTGATTCGTAATCAGTAGGTCCCCAGTTCAAGTCTGGGTTTCGGCTCCACTTCCCCTGCGGGTTCCCCCGCCTCCCTGCCGCCCCGGATTCTCCGGTGTCAACGCCGTCAGCGACCGTCCCTCGGGACGTCGATCGGCTGCGCGAGGGTGATGTCGATCACCGACGGGATCGACGCGGGCGGGATGCCCTTCCAGTAGATCGTCCAGTCGGAGAGGCGCTCGAGCCCGTCGCAGAGCTTCGCGTACCAGTCTCCGATCGGGTTCGCGGGGCGGGCGCGCCAGAAGACGGACGGGCTCTCGGCGGCGAAGGCGTCCCAGAGATCGCGCGCGATCCCCTCTCCCTGCGCCTCGGCGGAGACCGCGAACTTCGTCAGGTAAGCGCCGAGCGGCGTCGCGACGAGGACGGCGCAGCCGCGGTAGGCCTCTTCGAGGTAGACGCGGCTCGGCGTCCTCGCGAAGAACGAGTCGGCGGGGGGACGCCGGAAGCTCGAGGCGAGGAGCTCGCGAAGGCGCGCGAGGTCGACCCCTTCCCAGCCGTGGTGGCGCGTGATCCGCGCGCCGCGGCGGAGGAGCGTCCCGGCCCCCTTTACCGTGAAGAGCTCGCGGAGGAGGTTCAGCGGGGAGGTGACGGCGACCGTGAACGACGGCGGCGCGGGCCCCTCGCAGAGACGCCGGGCGTGCTCGAGGATGAGCGTCTCCTTGCGCGAGAGCTCGCCGGAGGCGAGAAGCCGATCGGACTCCGTCGTGAGGTTCACGATCGGGACGAGGAGGCCTCCCTGCCGGAGGCCGCCGGGACGGTGGAGGAAGAGGAGCTTCCGCGTCCCGAGCTCGTGAAGGAACGCGTTGAGGCGGTCGAGCCGTCCCTCGGGTCCCTCGCCCTCCACGGGAGGGAAGACGAGGAGCGGGACGCCGCTGGATCGGGCGCACTCCTCGAGGCGCCCGGCGACTCGGCCGGAGGCGGCGGAAAGAACCTCGTGGCGGACCCCCTCCGCCTCGAGCCGGCGGCAGAGGCTCGCGGCGTGGAGCTCGGCGTCGGCCGGCTGGAAGAGGCCGAGGACGACCGTGGGGAAGAGATCGAGAGCCGCGAGGAAGCGGAGGTCCTGGGCGACTCCGGCCGCGGCTTCGGCCACGACGTGCGCGTCGATCGCGATCGCCGCGAACTGCTCGCGCGGGCGGGCCCGGAAAAGGTCGACGTAGAGGCGCGCCTCCGACGGGCGGCCCGTGCACTCGAGGAAACGGAGGACCGCCTCCTGCGGTGCGAGCTCGGCGCGGGCGGCGTTCTCGGGCGCTTCGGCGTTCACGGGGCGGCGAGGATACGGCGATTCCGCGGCGAGGGGGCGGGCGCCACCGGGGGATGCGCCGCGGGCGCGGCGAGCTTCAGGAGCGGTACGTCGCGGCGCCGACGGTGACGCCGGAGCCGAACGCGAGGAGGAGTGCCCTCTTCCCGGGGGGGAGCGCCCCTTCGGTCCGCGCGCGGTCGAGGGCGAGGACGAACGAGGTCGTGAGCGTGTCGGGAAGCGTCGCGGTGTAGTCCGCGACCCTCTCCTTCGCGACGCCGAGCGCGGTGGGGAGGCGCGAGAGGAACGCGGGCGAGATCTGCGCGGGGACGACGAGGTCGAGGTCGGCGGGCGTGAGCCCGTCGCGCTCGAGAGCTTCGGCGGCGGCGGAGGAGGCCCCCTCGAGCCACGCCTCCTCGAGCTCGGCGCGGCGGCGGATCAGGAGCTTCCCGCGCGGCTCCTTCAGGCTCACGACGGCGGTGTAGAGGTCGGCCCTCTCCTCGCGCGTGTCGAAGGCGAACGCGCCGAATCCGGCGCCGGCCGTCGGCGAGAGGTCGAGGAGCATCGCGGCGCCGCTCGCGGGGAACGTCGACTCGGCGTCGGGGCGTCGGTCGGAGTTCGCCTCGCCCGCGACGACCATCCCGACGGCGGCCTCCCCGGCGAGCATCTGCGCCGAGACGACGTGCGCGGCGCTGAGGAGGCCGACGCTGCCGTTCAGGAGGTCGAAGGAGAGGGTCCGCCGGCCGTGGAAGTCGACGTTGATGTCGAGGGCGTGCTGGACGTAGCAGGCGATCGCCGGCTCGCAGACGTGCCCGTCCCGGTGGACGCCGGCGTTCACGAGGACGCGGACGTCGGCCGGGCGGTACTTCGACGCGGCGAGGCACCTCTTCCCGGCCTCGACGGTGTGCTTGAGCGCGCCCCAGCGAAAGAAGCCCCGCCGGGGCGGGCTCACCCCGACGCTCTCGATGCGCACCCGCCTCAAGCCGGCGCTCCGTTCACGTGGCCGAGGTAGCGCTCGGGAAGGTCGTCGAACGTGAAGGTCGCGTGGGAGATGACGATGCCGGAGGCGCCGCTCACGAGGACGACGTTCGCGCCGGAGCGGATCGTCCCGCGGAGGATGAAGTCGTGGAGGGCGAGGAAGTGGCTCGCGGTCGTCGTGTTCCCGAACGTCTCCGCGTGAGAGAGGAAGACGTCGGGGAGGTCGCACCCCATGTAGCGCGAGATGGCCCGAATTCCCTGCCGGATCGCGCGTGTGGAGACCTGGTGGGGAATGACGTGGTGAACGTCGCTCCAGTCCCAGCCCGTCGCGTCGAGCGCCTGCTTGAGGTAGGCGGGGAAGTTCCGGTTCCCCTCGATCTGGAGGCCGCGCGCCTTCGTGACGAGGATGCCGCCGCTCCCGCGGGAGGAGGGCTTCGACCAGCAGAAGTGGTCGTGGCGCGCCCCGGTGACGAGGTCGAGCCAGTGAAAGCCGACCTTATCGTCGGGGGAGGCGTCGACGATGACGGCCGCGCCGCAGTCGCCGAGCGTGAGCGCCGCGAGCTGCCCGTCGAGGCTGTGGCGCACCTCGCGCGCCGCCGTCCGGGCGAGGGGCATGTTCTGCTCGCCGCTCACGACCATCCCGCGCCGGATCGCGCCCGACCGGATGAGCCCCTGGAGGACCCAGATGCCGTTCAGGAGGCCGGCGCAGGCGTTCACGACGTCGAAGACGAGGGCCTTCTTCGCACCGACGGCGCGGCGGACGAGGACGGCCGTCGCCGGCTCGAACGTGAACTCGTCGGGGCGGTTGTGCTTCGAGATGCTCGTGCAGACGATCGCGTCGAGCTCCTCCGGCGCGTAGCGCGACATCGCGAGGGCGCGGCGCGCGGCGCCGACGGCGAGGTCGGCCGCGTGCTCGTCGACGGCGACGCGGCGCGTGACGATGCCGGTGATCCGCTCGAGGTCGAGGCGAGGCCTCCGCCGGCAGGAGGCCATCAGCTCCTCGGTCGTCACTACTTTCTCGGGAAGTCGTATCCCGAGGCTCTCGATCCGGATCTTTCGGGTCATCCCTCGCCCATCGCCGATGGTACCGCGGGACGCCTCGCCGTCAGCGGAAGAGCTCCTCGACCCCCTCGCGGAACGAGACGGCCGGCTCCCAGCCGAGCTCGCGGCGGGCCTTCGCGAGGTCGTAACGGGCGTGGCACGCCACGAAGCGGGCACCGTAACGCGTGAGCGGCGGCGGGCGGCGGAGACGAAGCGCCCGGGCCGTTCCCTCGACGAGCGCCGCGGCGGCGAGGACGAGGGGGAACGGGAGCGAGACGCGGGGTCGGGGAACGCCGAGGGCATCGGCGATGCCGTCGATCGCCTCGCGCGCGGTGATCTCCTCGCCGTCCGTCAGGTGAAAGACCTCCCCGGCGGCGGCGGGGACGGAGCCCGCGAGGAGGAGCCCGCGGACGAGGTTCTCGACGTGGACGAGGCCGACGAGGTTTCGTCCGCCGCCGACGTACGGCATCGCCCCGCGCCGGAGGAGACGGACGATTCGCGGGACGACGTTCGGGTCGCCCGGCCCCCAGATCGCCCCGGGGCGCACGACGGTCGTCTCGAGGCCCCCGGTTCCGTGCGCCTCGCGGGCGATCTTCTCCCCTTCGAGCTTGCTCTCCGTGTAGAAGTCGCCGCGGGCCGGCGGCTCGGGAAGCGTGCGCTCGTCGAGGACGCGCCCGTCGCGCGGGAGGCCGAGGACGGTGAGCGAGCCGAGGTGGACGAGGCGCGCGACGCCCGCCTCGCGGCATGCGGCGACGAGGTTGCGGGTCCCGTCGACGTTCGCCGCGAAGAACGCCTGGCGCGGCCCCCAGTCGGAGACGCGCGCGGCGGCGTGGAAGACGAGCGAGGCGCCCTCCGCGGCGCGGACGAGCGAGGGCGAATCCAGGAGGTCGCCTCGGACGACCTCGATCCCGGGCCGTTCGAGCGCCTCGAGGCCGGTCGAACGCCGGGTGAGCGCCCGGACGCGTTGGCCCTGCGCGGCGAGCGCGGCGACGAGGCGGCCGCCGACGAAGCCGGTCGCGCCGGTGACGAGGACCGCGGGACCGTCGCTGCTCGCGCCGGCCGCGTCGGCGATCGGATCCGTCTCGTCCACCGGCCGACTCTACCCTCTCGCCGCAGGAGACGGGTCCGTCACAGCTCTGTCTGTTCCGTCCTCGCGATGATCTCGTCCTTGAGAGCGTCCGAGAGGTCGCAGAAGTAGTCACTGTAGCCGGCGACGCGGACGATGAGGTCGCGGTGCGACTCGGGGTCGGCCTTCGCCGCCTCGAGCGTGGCGCGGGAGACGACGTTGAACTGGACGTGGTGGCCGTCGGAGCGGAAGTAGGTCCGAACGAGCTGCGCGAGGCGGGAGATTCCCTCCTCCCCCTCGAGGACGGACGGGGAGAGCTTCATGTTCAGGAGCGTCCCGCCCGTCTTCACGTGGTCCATCTTCGCGGCCGAGCGGAAGACGGCCGTCGGCCCCTTCCGGTCGGCCCCCTGCACGGGCGAGATTCCCTCGGAGAGGGGCCTGCCGGCGCGGCGGCCGTCGGGCGAGGCGCCGCAGACCTCCCCGAAGTAGACGTGGCACGTCGTCGGGAGCATCTCGAGGCGGTAGGTGCCGCCGCGGGCCGAGGGGCGGCCGTCGATGGCCGCGAAAGCCGTCCGGAAGACGCGGACCATCAGGTCGTCGGCGGCGTCGTCGTCGTTCCCGTACTTCGGCATCCGGTGGACGAGGCGCTGCCGGAGCGGCTCGTTCCCCTCGAAGTCGACGTCGAGCGCCTCGACGAGCCGTTCGAGCGAGAGTCCCTTCTCCTCGAAGACGTGCCGGCGGATCGCCGCGAGGGCGTCGGTCACGGTCCCGATCCCGACGGCCTGGATGAAGGTGTTGTTGTAGCGGGCGCCGCCGGCGTTGTAGTCGCGCCCTTTCGCGATGCAGTCGTCCGTCAGGACGGAGAGGAATGGCGCCGGCATCCGCGTCGCGTAGAGCCGCTCGATCACCTGGTTGCCGCGGACCTTCACGTCGACGAGGTGCTTCAGCTGCGTCTCGAAGGCGGCGTAGAGGTCGTCGAACGTCGCGAACTGGCCGGCCGCGCCCGTGGCCGGCCCGAGGCGGACGCCGGTCCGCGGGTCGACGCCGTCGTGGAGCGCGAGCTCGAGGACTTTCGCGAGGTTGAAGTACCCGGTGAGGATGTAGGCCTCCTTGCCGAAGGCGCCCACCTCCACGCAGCCGCTGCAGCCGCCGGCCCGCGCGTCCTCGAGGCTCTTCCCCTGCCGCAGCTGCTCTTCGACGACCGTGTCGGCGTTGAAGATCGAGGGGAATCCGTAGCCCTTCCTCACGACGCGCAGGACGTGCTTCAACACCGTCTCCGGCGTCTTCCTCGAGACCTGGACGTTCGAGGAGGGCTGGAGGAGGTGCATCTCGTCGATCACGTCGAGGAGGAGGTGCGTCACCTCGTTCGAGCCGTCGGAGCCGTCGGCGAGGAGGCCGGCGAGGTTGATGTTCGCAAAGTCGGTGTATGTCCCGCTCTCGGCCGCCGTCACGCCCACCTTCGGCGGCGCCGGGTGGTTGTTGAACTTCACGAAGAAGCACTCGACGAGCTCGCGGGCGCTCTCCGGCGTCAGCGTCCCGTTTGCGAGCCCCTGCCGGTAGAAGGGGAGGAGATGCTGGTCGAGGTGACCCGGGCTGAAGGCGTCCCATCCGTTCAGCTCGGTGACGACGCCGAGGTGGCAGAACCAGTACATCTGGAGCGCCTCGTGGAAGTCGCGCGGCGGCTCGGCCGGGACGCGCCGGCAGACGTCGGCGATCTTCCGGAGCTCGGCTCGACGCATCTCGTCCGTCTCGAGAGCGGCCCGCTCGTCGGCCAGCGCGGCGTGCCGCTCGGCGAAGAGGACGAGCGACTCGCAGGCGACGTCCATCGCGAGGAGCTGCTCGCGCCTGTCGACGGCCTCCGGGTCGCGCGCGAAGTCGAGGGCGGCGAGGGCGGCGGCGATCTCGCGCCGGAAGGCGTTCATCCCCTTCCGGTAGACCTTGTCGTCGAGGACGGTGTGCCCCGGCGCGCGCTGCTCCATGAACTCGGTGAAGACGCCAGCCGAGTAGGCGGCGTGCCACTCGGGCGGGAGCGCCGGGAAGATCTGGTCGCGCATCGACCGGCCGCGCCAGAAGGGGATGACGGTCTCCTCGTAGGCCGAGATCACCTCGGGAGGGACGCGGTACCAGGTCTTCGGGCGCGTATCGAGGATCTTCAGGTCCTCGACGCTGTGGCACGTCAGCTCCGGGTAGGTCGGGACGGCCTTCGGTCGCGGGCCCCGTTCGCCGACGATCAGCTCGCCCTCGCCGAGGAAGAGCGTTTTCCGGGCGCAGAGGTCGTGGAAGGCGCGAGCGCGCAGGAGAGGCGTCGAATGGCGGCCGAGGTTCTCGCGGTAGTACTCGGTCAGGAGAAGCGCACGCTCGGCGGAGATCGTCGGGATCGCGTCGAGGCTCTCCTGCCGGAGACGGGCGGTGCGGGGGTTCATCGGCTCATCCTCCGATCGTGACCGGGATTCCGGTCGGGGCGAAGAGGGCGGTGAGGCTCGCCATCCGCTCGGGAGACGGGGAGACGGCCGCGGCGAGGGCGGACGCGTGCGCTCGCGCGAGGCGCTCCCGCTTGCCGCTCGCGGTCGTGTGGTAGGGGAGGAGGCTGACGCGCTCGACGCCGGCCGTCCGCTCCCCGAGCGCGGCGGCGCGGGCGAGGCTCGCGTCGTCGTCGTTCACGCCGGGGATCACGGGGAGCCTCAGCCAGATCCTCGCTCCGGCCCGGCTCACGGCGGCGAGGTTCTCGAGGATCGGCGCGAGCCAGACGCCGGTCAGCTTCAGGTGGCGCTTCGGGTCGAGCGTCTTGACGTCCCAGAGGAGGAGGTCGGCGAGGTCGGCCGCCGCGAGGGCGACCTCGCGCGCGGCGAAGCCGCAGGTGTCGACGACGACGTGAAGCCCTTCCCGGCGGCAGGCCGCGAGCGCCGAGAGGAGGAACGCGGGCTGGGCGAGCGGCTCGCCGCCGGAGAAGGTGACGCCGCCTCCCGACTCCTCGTAGACGGCCCGGTCGCGGAGGACCTCGGCAACGACCTCCGCGACGGTGACCTCCCGCCCGGCCACCTCTCGCGCGGCGGAAGGGCAGGCCTCGACGCAGCCGCGGCAGGCCGAGCACCCGTCGCTTCCGAGCGGGGCCCCGGCCGGAAGAGGCCCGGCGTTCCGCGGGCAGGCCGCCGCGCAGCTCCCGCACGAGAGGCAGCGCCCGGCGCTCCAGAGCACCTCCGGCGCGAAGGCAATTCCCTCCGGGTTGTGGCACCAGGGGCAGCGGAGAGGGCACCCCTTCAGGAAGACTGTCGTCCGGATACCGGGCCCGTCGTGGAACGACCCGCGCTGGACGTTGAAGATCGTCCCGACCGTCCCGGGCGGCGCGCCGGCCATGACGCCTCCTCACAGAGATCGTCCGCCTGCGGGCTGGGGCGCGTCTTGTACGATTCCGGCGGGTTCCGCCGTGCCTTCCGCACAACGTCCCCGCCGCCCGGCGCCGTCCGCGACCGACCCGCTGGAGGTCGGGCTCTCCGCGGCTGGATTCGCCCTGGAGCTCTTCGACGCCCTTCCGGACGTCGTCTTCTTCGCGAAGGACGCCGAGGGGCGCTACCGGGCCGTGAACGACACGCTCGTCCGGCGACTCGGCCGGCGAACGAAGCGGGAGCTCCTCGGGAAGACGGCGCGGGAGCTCTTCCCGGCACCGCTTGGAGAGCGCTACCTCGCCCAGGACCTCCATGTCTGTCGGACGGGTCGCCTCGTGGAAGACCTCCTCGAGCTCCACCTCTATCCCGACGGCCACGAAGGATGGTGCGTCACGACGAAGGTCCCGATCCGGGGTCCCGACGGCGTGGTCGCCGGCCTCGCCGGGACGTCGCGCGACGTCCGTTCCCCGGAGCCCGGAGCGGGGTTCGAGGGGCTCGCGGGCGTCCTCCGCCTCCTCCACGAACGCCCCGGCGGCCCGCACCGCGTCGAAGAGCTCGCGCGACTCGCCGAGCTCTCGCCGAGCCGCTTCTCCCGCCGTGTCCGCGCGCTCTTCGGCCTCTCTGCCTCGCAGCTCGTCATCAAGGTAAGGGTCGACGCGGCGCGCCGGATGCTGCGCGAGAGCGCCGCGCCGATCGCGCGGGTCGCCCTCGCCTGCGGCTACTGCGACCAGAGCGCCTTCACCCGCCAGTTCAAGGCGGTCACGGGGCTGACGCCGGTGCAGTACCGCGAGTCCCCTTGACAACTCTGTAACGCAGAGTAGTCTCTCCGGCGTGGACGTCCCCCAGGCGCTCGACCGGATCGAGGAGATTCACGCGCAGATCGCCAAGGGAGAGGTGTTCCGAGGGTACCGGCCGGTCCCGGTCGCGATCGCGGGGGTCGTCGGGCTCCTCGCGGGGTGGCTCCAGCCGAGGCTCGTCCCGGAGGGAGACGCAGCCCGCTTTCTCGGCTACTGGATCGCCGTCGCGCTCGGAAACGTCGCGATCAACGCCGCGGTCATCGTCGCCGGCTACGCCCGGTGCGGAGACGCCTTCGCCCGCCGGCACACCCGCCGGGTCGTCGGGCAGTTTGTGCCATGCCTCC
>JAKPXO010000233.1 GCA_029567505.1 Acidobacteriota bacterium | reverse complement strand
CGCGCATCGTTCTGTCTCTCCTTCTGCGCCACCTTCTTGCTCGTAACCTGATGGTACGCAGAGGTTTCAGAACGATGCTTCTGCTTTCAGCACTTTCCTACTGAGGTTTCTCGGTTGAGGCGACCCTGGAAGGAGTCGACCGGCCTGGCGCGCTCGCCGGGGGGCATCGCGGGCGCCTTCTCCTTCTCCTTGATCTCCGAGATCATCACCTCGGTCGCGAGCATGAGGCTCGCGATGGAGGAGGCGTTCTGCAGCGCCGACTTCGTCACTGTGGCCGGGTCGATGATCCCCGCCTCGAGCTGGTCCTCGACCTTCTCGGTGGCCGCGTTGAAGCCGATGTGGCCGCCCTTCTCCTCGAGCTCCTCGAGGATGACCGCGCCCTCGATCCCCGCGTTCGCGATGATCTGGCGGGAGGGCTCCTCGAGCGCGCGCTTGACGATGCTCATGCCGACCTGGATGTCGCCGGACTCCTCGAGCTTCTCGACCGCGTCCTGCGCGCGGAGGAGCGCCACGCCGCCGGGCGGCCGGGCGGCATCACTCTTCCCGGGTCCGGCGACTCGATCAGGAGGACCTGTTTGTCGAGCCCGCGAGCCGCACGATTTCCTCGTTCTCCAGCACCGCCTGGGCCGCGCCCTCCCGCGCGACGTGGAGCATGGCCCGCGCCACCTCTTCGGTCGTCGTGACGTAGCGGGGGGCGACCCGGCGCAGGAGCGGGAAGAGCCACCCGGTGGCCGCGTAGAAGGCCCGGTACGACGCCGTCCTCGAGCGCTCCCCGTGGGCGGGGCGGATGAAGGCGGGCCGGAACATGTACGCGGCCCGGAACGGCAGACGCCGCAGGGCGTTCTCGGTCTCGCCCTTGACGCGCGCCCACATGCTGGACCCCTTCGCGGTGCCGTCGGTCCCGGCGCCCGAGACGTAGACGAAGGTCAGGGCCGGGTTTCGCCGGGCGAGGGCATTCGCCGCGGCGAGCGTGAAGTCGTACGTGACGCGGCGGTAGTCGGCCTCGGACGAGCCGGCCGCCGAGACGCCGAGGCAGTAGAAGCAGGCGTCGAACCCCTCGAGCTGGGCTTCCACGCCGGAGAAGTCGGTGAAGTCGCGGTGCACGAGCTCGCGGAGGCGAGGATGCGTGAGGCCCGTGGGCGACCGCCCGACGGCGAGGACGAGGTCGACGTCGGGAGCCCGCAGGGCCTCGCGCAGGACGCCCTGTCCGACCATCCCGGTCGCGCCGAAGAGGACGATCTTCACGGCGTCAGCCCGCCGTCGAGACGCTGACGTCGCGCCACTTCCGGTCGGACTCGGCGAGCGCCTCGGCGGCGCGGGAGACGTCCTCGACGGCGGCGACGTCGCCGTACCTGGCGTTGTTCACTACGACGTCGATTCGGCCGAACCTCTCGAGCCCGGCCGCGACCGCCCTCCGCGCTCCCTCGAAGTCGGTCACGTCGAGGGCCAGCGGCAGGACGCGGTCGCCGTGCCGTTCGACGAGATCGGCCAGCTGCTCCGGCCTGCGGGCGGTGGCGGCCACCGAATCGCCGGCGTCGAGCGCGGCCTCGACCGCGGCGCGGCCGAGGCCGCGGGAAGAGCCGGTGACGAACCAGACTTTCGACATCTTCGCTCCTTTCGGGCGTGATGCGGGCGCGGCGAGAAGAGGCGGCCCTGATTCGCGAACCCGCGTCTCCCGGGTCGTCCCGGGCGTGACGGCGCCCGCGACTTGCCGGACTTTACATCTTGATTCTAGTCTGTCAAGTGTGTAGAGTCGCTTCCGTGAAACGCGCTCTTTCGCCGGCCCCGCGTCCCGCCCGCTCGCGAGGAGGAAGGCCCGGCCCCGTGACGACCTCACCCGATTCCGGCGCGCGCCGGACCGCCATCCTGGAGGCGGCGGCGAAGGTCTTCCTTCGCTACGGCTACAGGAAGACCTCGATGGACGACCTGGCCCGCGCGGCCGGGCTCTCGCGGCAGGGGCTCTACCTGCACTTCGAGACGAAGGAGGCGCTCTTCCAGGCCGCCATCCTCGGGGTCATCGAGGGCGCCAGAGCCGCTTACCTCTCCGCGCTGGCCCGCGAGGAGCTCCCTCTCTTCGACCGGGTGCTCGGCGCCTTCGAGGCCTTTCACGGCTGCCACATCGGGCAGCTCGGCGAGCAGTACGTCGGCGAGATCCTCGAGGCCGCCGCGAGCCTCCTCGGCGACGCGCCCGCGGAGCACGAACGCCGGTTCGTCGCGGACGTGACGGAGGCGCTCGCGGGGGACCCCGGCCTCGGCCGCACGGGCCCGGGGATCGGACCGCGGGAGCTGGCGGAGACGCTCTGCGCGACCTCGTACGGCCTCAAGCACCGCGTCGCGACGCCCGCCGAGTATCGCAACAGGATGGCCGTCGCCCTCCGCATCGCCCTCCCCGGCGACCGGCCGGGTCGCAGGGACGCCGCGAGCGCCCGCCCCAGGAAGCGGTGAGAGGATGAAGACCGTTCTCGCCGTCGGCATCCCCGTCGCCGTCCTCGCCCTGCTCGCCGCGTCGATCTGGTACGTCGCCGGCCGCATCCGGACGCTCTTCGGGCTCGAGCGGCGCTGGCCGCTGCGGCTCGGGGTCGCCGCCGCGGTCGTCGGCGCCGCGGTCGCCATGCTCGGGACGGCGAGGCTCGCCCACCCGCTCGCGGGCGTGGTCAACCTCCTGGGCGGCTACGCCTTCCTCTTCTTCGTCTTCCTGCTGCTCGCGCTTCTCGGCCTTCACGCGATCCCGCTCCGGTGGACCCGGCCCCCCGCGTGGAGCGGCGTGGCCGCCGTGTCCCTCGCGGTCGCGGCGACGGGAGCCGGCGCCCTGCGGGCCGGCTCCTTCACGGTCGCCGAGACCGTGATCCGGCTGCCCCGGCTCGCGCGCGAGGTCACGGTGATGCAGATCTCCGACGTGCACCTCGGCCACCACCGCGGGCGCGCATACCTCGCCCGGATCGTCGACGAGACGAACCGGCGCGCTCCCGACCTCGTGCTCGTCACCGGCGACCTCGTCGACTCCTCGGCGGCGCTCGAGCCCGGCGTCCTCGAGCCGCTCGCCGGGCTCACGGCGCCGGCGTACTTCGTCGGAGGCAACCACGAGAAGTACGTCGACCCGGAGCGCGTGTTCGCGCTGGTCGCGCGAAACGGGGTCCGCGTCCTTCACAACGAGGCCGTCGAGACCCACGGGCTCCGCCTCGTCGGCCTCGACTACATGAACGCGGACGAGGACGCCTTCGACATGCACCCGTCCGACGACGCGCGCACGATCCGGTCGGTCCTGCCCGGCCTCGCCTCGAGGAGCGGCCTGCCGTCGGTGCTGATGCACCACAGCCCGGTCGGCGCCTCGTACGCGGCGGAGCAGGGCATCGACCTGATGGTCTCGGGCCACACGCACGCGGGCCAGGTCTTCCCGTTCACGCTGCTTTCGGGGCTGGCGTTCCCGTTCAACCGGGGGCTGCACTACGAGGGGGCGACCGCCGTCTTCGTTTCGCAGGGGGCCGGCACCTTCATGTCGCGTGCGCGGCTCGGCACCTCCAACGAGATCAACCTGCTGCGCCTGGTGCCCGGAGCGTGACCCTTCCGGGTCTCGCCGATTCCGCCTGACGACCGGCCGGCCGCGTGCGGGACGGACCCGCGGGCGCAGTTGCGAGACGACGGCCGGCGCGCCCGCTTTCGCGCTGGACCGTGTCGACCCGCGGAACGTCCGCAACGACTCGCTCCCGCCGCGGCACAGAGAAGCCGCCCCAGGCGCGAAACGGCCCGGCTTCGCGAGAAGCCGGGCCGTCGGGTCTTCCGTGTCTACCTGGGCATCCCTCACGCGGAGGGGGTCCGGGGGAATCCCGCTCGGCGGGTCACCCGGTTCACTCCCCCGTGCGGAGGGGGCCCGGGGGAATCCCGCTCGGCGGGTTCCCCCGGTTCAAGATCAGTACATCCCGCCCATGCCGCCGCCGGGAGGCATCGCGGGCGCCTTCTCCTTCTCCTTGATCTCCGAGATCATCGCCTCGGTCGTCAGCATGAGGCTCGCGATGGAGGAGGCGTTCTGCAGCGCCGACTTCGTCACCTTCGCCGGGTCGATGATCCCCGCCTTGAGCAGGTCCTCGACCTTCTCGGTGGCCGCGTTGAAGCCGATGTTGCCGCCCTTCTCCTTGAGCTCCTTGAGGATGACCGCACCCTCGATCCCCGCGTTCGCGATGATCTGGCGGGACGGCTCCTCGAGGGCGCGCTTCACGATGTTGATGCCGACCTGGATGTCGCCGTTCTCCTTGAGCTTCTCGACCGCGTCCTGCGCGCGGAGGAGCGCCACGCCGCCGCCGGGGACGATGCCGTCCTCGACCGCCGCCTTCGTGGCGTGCATCGCGTCCTCGACGCGGGCCTTCTTCTCCTTCATCTCGGTCTCGGTGGCCGCGCCGACCTTGATGACCGCGACGCCGCCGACCATCTTCGCGAGGCGCTCCTGGAGCTTCTCGCGGTCGTAGTCCGAGGTCGTCTCCTCGATCTGCGCCCGGAGCTGCTTCACGCGGCCCGCGATGGCCTCCTTGCGCTTGCGGTCGGTCGTGTCGACGACGATGGTGGTGTTCTCCTTGTCGACGACGATCTTCTTGGCCTCGCCGAGGTCGTCCCACTTGACGTTCTCGAGCTTGATGCCGAGGTCCTCGGAGATCATCTTGCCGCCCGTGAGGATCGCGATGTCCTCGAGCATGGCCTTGCGGCGGTCGCCGAAGCCCGGGGCCTTGACGGCGCAGACCTGGAGCGTGCCGCGGAGCTTGTTGACGACGAGCGTGGCGAGCGCCTCGCCCTCGATGTCCTCGGCGATGATGAGGAGCTGCTTGCCCTGCTTGGCGGTCTGCTCGAGCACGGGGAGGAGGTCCTTCATCGAGGAGATCTTCTTCTCGAAGATGAGGATCCGGGCGTTCTCGAGGACGGCCTCCATCCTCTCGGCGTCCGTGACGAAGTACGGGGAGAGGTAGCCGCGGTCGAACTGCATCCCCTCGACGACCTCGAGGGTCGTCTCGAGGCCCTTGGCCTCCTCGACCGTGATGACGCCGTCCTTGCCGACCTTGTCCATCGCCTCGGCGATGATCTTGCCGATCTCCTCGTCGCCGTTGGCGGAGATGGTGCCGACGAAGGCGATCTCCTTGGCGTCGACGCTCTTCTTGAGCTTGTCGATCGACTCGACGGACTTCTTGACGGCGATCTCGATGCCGCGCTTGAGCTCCATCGGGTTGTGGCCGGAGGTGACCATCTTGATCCCCTCGCGGTAGATCGCCTGCGCGAGGACCGTGGCGGTCGTCGTGCCGTCGCCGGCGATGTCGGAGGTCTTGGAGGCGACCTCGCGGACCATCTGGGCGCCCATGTTCTCGAGCGGCTCGGGAAGCTCGATCTCCTTGGCGACGGTGACGCCGTCCTTGGTGATCAGGGGCGAGCCGAACTTCTTCTCGATGACGACGTTGCGGCCCTTGGGGCCGAGCGTGACCTTGACGGCGTCGGCCAGCTTGTTGACGCCGCGGAGGATGTTCTGACGGGCGTCCTCGCCGTAGGTGATGTTCTTGGCAGCCATTTCTCTAACCTCGCCTTACTTCGCGTCGACGATGGCGAGGACTTCGTCCTCGCGGAGGATGAGGTACTCGTTCTCGTCGATCTTGATCTCGGTGCCGGCGTACTTGCCGATGAGGATGCGGTCGCCGGCCTTGACGGTCAGGGCCACGCGCTTGCCGTTGTCGTCGAACTTGCCCTCGCCGACGGCCTCGACCGTGGCCTCCATCGGCTTCTCCTTGGCGGTGTCGGGGATGATGATCCCGCCGCGGACCTGCTCCTTGGGCTCGATCCTCTTGACGAGGATCCGGTCATAGAGAGGACGAATCTTCATTGCGTTCTCCTTCGGGGTTCTGGTTTGTCGGGGCGGTCGGCCCCTGCTGGAAACTCTGTCGGCGATTGTTAGCACTCGCCAGGAGCGAGTGCCAAGACCTTATGACCTGCGTGCGTCCTTGTCAAGTGCCGGCAAGTGGACCCGCGGCCGAAGAGGTCGCGGGCCCCCGGCTACTCCCTCGAAAACTGGGCGAGGTGGTAGGCAACGAACGCCTTCTGGGCCGGAGTGAGCTCCGGAAACACAGGCAGCGCAAGGGTTTCCGTCGCTGCCTTCTCGGCGACCGGGAAGTCGCCCGCCTTTCCGCCGAGGTTCGCGAAGCACTCCTGAAGGTGGAGCGGCACCGGGTAGTAGATCGCACACCCGACCTTCAGCTGGGTGAGACGGTCTTTCAGCTCGTCCCGACGACCGCGGGCGACCCTCACGACGAACTGGTTGAAAACGTGGTGGCAGCCCGGCGCCTCCCGCGGGAATCCGATCCCGCCCTCCTCGAAGCTCCTTCCGCCGTGCTCGAGGAAGCGACGCTCGATCTCCGCCGCGTTCTGCCGCCGCCCCTCCGCCCAGGAGTCGAGGTGCGGAAGCTTGACGTGGAGGACGACGGCCTGGAGCGCGTCGAGCCGGAAGTTCCCGCCGACGAGCTTGTGGTGATAGCGGCTCGTCTCGCCGTGCATCCGGAGGGCCCGGAGCTTCTCGGCCATCGCGTCGTCGTTCGTCGTCACCATCCCGCCGTCGCCGAAGCCGCCGAGGTTCTTCGACGGGAAGAACGAGAACGCGCCGAAGTCTCCGAGCGCCCCGGCCTTCTTCCCCTTGTAGCCCGCGCCGAGCGACTGGCAGGCGTCCTCGATGACCGGGATCCCCTTCGCTTTCGCGACGTCGAGGATCGGGTCCATGTCGGCGCACTGCCCGTAAAGGTGGATCGGCTGGATCGCCTTCGTCCTCGGCGTGATCGCCTTCGCGAGCTTCGCCGGATCGACGTTGCAGGTGACCGGGTCGATGTCGCAGAAGACCGGCCGCGCGCCGAGGCGGACGACGGCGCCGGCGGAGGCGAAGAACGTGTAGGGCGACGTGACGACGTCGTCGCCCGGGCCGATGCCGAGCGCCATCATCGCGGCGAGCTGCGCGTCCGTCCCCGACGACATGCCGATCGCGTGCTTCACCCCGACGTACTCCGCGATCGCCCTCTCGAACGCCTCGACCTTCGGGCCGAGGATGAACCCCTGGCTCTCGAAGAGCTCGTCCGTCGCGACGCGTACCTGGTCGCGGATCGTGGCGTACTGCTTCTTCAGGTCGAGGAGCGGGACGGGGACGGCGAGCGGCATCGTCGGTTCCATAGCGGCCGGGAAGCATACGGCAAGACGGAGGCGGCGAAGGCCCCCCGCCGTCGCCGCCGCTACCGGATCCAGTACCGCGGCGCCGGCCGCCGGCGCGGCTTCAGGAGCGCGAGGAGAGCGATGCCCGCGGCGAAGCCGCCGACGTGAGCCCACCAGGCGACGCCCCCGGCGGCGGCGCCCGCCTTCCCGGAAGCGACGAGGGCGGCGGAGCCCTGCCAGAACTGGAGGAGGAACCAGAGGAGGAGGAAGAGGAAGGCCGGCACCTCGACGAGCGGGAAGAGGAAGAAGAGCGGGACGAGAGTGACGACCCGCGCGTGGGGATAGAGGACGAAGTAGGCGCCGAGGACGCCGGCGATCGCGCCCGAGGCGCCGACCATCGGGACGAGGGAGGCCGGGGCGATCACGCCCTGGAGGAGGGCGGCGAGGAGGCCGCTCCCGACGTAGAGGAGGAGGTACCGGCCGTGGCCGAGCGCGTCCTCGACGTTGTCGCCGAAGATCCAGAGGAAGAGCATGTTCCCGGCCAGGTGGAGGAGCCCGCCGTGGAGGAACATGGAGGAGAAGAGCCCGACGACGCCGAAGGAGAAGCTCCCCGGACCGAGCTCGGCGGAGTGGAAGAGCCGGGCCGGAACGAAACCGAATGCGTCGACGAGGGCCTGTCCGCCGTTCCCGGCGAGGAGCTGGAGGACGAAGACGGCGACGCACGCGGCGAGGAGCGCGCCGTTCACGATCGGGACGGTGCGGCTCGGGATCGTGTCTCGAAGCGGTATCACGGTCCTTCGATGATACGGGCCGCCGCTCCGGGCGATCCGCGCCGGCGCTCCCGAACGCGCAACGCCCCGGGGAGAGCCCCGGGGCGTTGCGAAGGCGGTGCCTTCGCTCAGAAGGGCGACCCGGCCCTTCGAGCCGATCGCGGGCGGACTACTTCCTCTTCTTGTTGATGAGGGTCTTGAGGTCCTTGCCGGCCTTGAACTTCGCGACCTTCGACGCGGCGATCTTGATCTTCGCCTTCGTCTGCGGGTTGATGCCGACGCGGGCCTTGCGCTCGGCGATGCTGAAGATCCCGAGCCCGGGGACGGCGACGCGCTCGCCCTTCTTGAGACTGTCCTGGAGCGAGTTCACGAACGCCTCGAAGGCGGACGTCGCGTCCTTCTTCGACAGCTCGGTCTCCTTGGAAATCGCCTCGACGATCTCGGCCTTTCCAGCCATGTGCGGGTTCCTCCTCTTTCTCTCTTCTCGTGCTGTCTCCGGGGTTACGCCCCGGAAAGCGTCACGTCTCGTAGAACGGCGGCAATGTAGGATCACCCCCGGACCTTGTCAACGGAAAACCCGCTTGTTCAGCGGCTCCCTCCGTCCTTCCGGAGGACGGTGGCAGTGAATCCGTCGTTCGAAGCGCCCGGCGCGACCCGGAGGACGCCGGCCGGACGGAGCGCCCGGGCGAGGGGCGCCGGGAGCCGGGACGGTTCGGGCCGCTCGACGGACACGTCGGCGCGCTCGCCGACCACCGCCGCGACGACCTCCTCGTTCTCCTCGGGCTCGAGGGAGCAGGTGACGTAGACGACGCTCCCTCCGGGTGCGCACAGATCGAGCGCCGCGGCGAGCAGCGCCCGCTGCGTGGCGGCGAGCCGCGCGAGGTCCGTCGGGACGAGCCGCCAGCGGATTTCCGGGTTCTTTCGGAGCGTCCCCGTGCCCGAGCACGGGGCGTCGAGCAGGACCGAGCGGAACGCCCCACGCGGGAGCGGGGGCCGCGCCGAGTCGGCCCGGACGACGAGGACCTCCTCGGCCCGCCCGGCGGCCTGAAGGCCGGCCGCGAGCCGGCGGGTCCGTGTCGGGTTCCGCTCCAGGGCGACGACGCGTCGGGCGCGACCCGTCGCGAGAAGCGTCCGCGTCTTCCCGCCCGGAGCGGCCGCGAGGTCGACGACGACCTCCGCCGGCTCGACGAGCTCGCACATCGCCTGCGCCGCGACGTCGACGACGGCGAGCCGGCCGGTGGCGATCTCCGGATGGCTGCCGGCCGACGCGGACGAGAGCGTGACGGCGAGCGGCGCCCAGGGAGACCGCTTTCCCTCGAGCCCGCCGTGGCGAAGGCGCGCGAGGAGGACATCCGGGTCCTCGCCCCTCGGGTCGAGCAGGACGTCCACGGACGCCTCGGCGTCGTCGGAGAGCAGCGCGGCCTCGGCCGCCTCGAGCCCGAGGTCCGCGACCCAGCGTCGGACGAGCCACTCGGGGTGGGAGGTCTCGAGGGCGAGCCGGGCGAGCGGGTCCGTCTCCGGGCCGAGGTCGATCCGGGGAGGCTTCCCTTCGGAGGCCACCTTCCTGAGGACGGCGTTCACGAGGCCCGCGGCCCGCGGCACCCGGAGCCTCACCGCGCCGACCGTTTCCCCGACGGCGGCGTGAGGCGGGACGCGCTCGAGGAGGAGGAGCTGGGCGGCCCCGACGCGCAGGCCCGCCCTCACGTCGGTGTCGAGCGTTTCGATCGGACGCGAGAGGTGCCGCGCGAGGACGTGGTCGAGGAGCGAGCGGTTCCGGAGCGCGGAGAGCACGATCGTCCGCAGGAGTCCGCGATCCCGCGGCGGAAGGCGCCCCTCCTTCGCGGCGAGGAGCGGCGCGGCGAAGGCGCGGTCGCGCTCGATGCGGACGAGGACCTCGACGGCGAGGGCGCGGACCGGGACGCCGTCCGTCACGACCAGCGCTCGCCGGGCGCGACGCGCTCGCCGCGGGCGAACGTCGCGGCGTCGAGGGGCTTGCGCCCCTCGGCCTGGAGGCGACCGAGGGCGAGCGCCCCCACGCCGCAGGCCACGACGACCTCTTCCCCCGCCGAGAGGACCTCTCCCGGCGCGGCGCCGGCGCGCCCCGCGTCCGCCCGCGCCGCGAGGAGCTTCACGCGCCGGCCGCCGCGGAACGCGAAGAGGCCGGGCCAGGGCGTGAAGGCCCGGAAGCGATTTACGAGCTCTTCCGCGGGACGCGTGAAGTCGGCCTGGCCGTCCTCGCGGCGAATCTTCGGGCAGAGCGTCGCGAGGGAGTCGTCCTGCGGCGTGGGGACGAGCGTCCCGGCCTCGATCGCGGGGAGCGTCGCGACGAGGAGCCCTGCCCCCTCCCGCGCGAGGCGCGCGGCGAGGGCGCCCGCGTCCTCCTCCGGGCCGATCGGACCGCGCGCGACCGCGTAGACCGGTCCGGTGTCCATCCCCGCCTCCATCCGCATGATCGAGACGCCGCTCTCCGCGTCTCCCGCGAGG
>JAKPXO010000207.1 GCA_029567505.1 Acidobacteriota bacterium | reverse complement strand
CGCCCTCCGAGACGGCCGGCGACTACGACGGCCGCTGGCTCTTCATCAACGACATGAACGGCCGGATCGCGCGGATCGACCTGCGCGACTTCAAGACGAAGCAGATCCTCGGGCCCGTCGCGAACGTCTCCGGGAACCACTCCGGCGCCTACGTCACGCCGAACACCGAGTACGCGATGATGGGCTCGCGCTTCTCCGCGCCCGTCCCGAAGTCGAACGCCGTGGCGATCGAAAAGTACGCCTCCGAGTACAAGGGGATCCTGGCCGCCATCAAGATCGACCCGAAGAGCGGCGAGATGTCGCTCGGGTGGCAGATCGTGACGCCGCCGTTCAACTGGGACCTCGGTGACGCTGGCAAGAAGGTCTCCGACGGGTGGATGTTCTGGACCTGCTACAACTCCGAGCGCGCCACCGGCAAGCTCGAGGTGACCGCCTCGCAGGCCGACCGGGACTACATCGCCGCCGTCGACTGGAGGGCCGCCGAGAAGGCGATCGCCGAGGGGAAGGGCGAGATGCTGGGCGGCGTCAAGGTCCTCGACCCGAAGAAGGTCCCCGGCCTCATGTACCTGATGCCGTGCGGCAAGTCCCCCCACGGGGTCGACGTCTCCCCCGACGGCAAGTACGTCATCGGCTCGGGGAAGCTCCAGGGCGTCACGACGGCCTTCAACTTCGAGAAGGTCCTGACGGCGATCCGGAACAAGGACTTCACCGGCGACGAGGACGGCATCCCCGTCCTGAAGTACGAGTCGATCAAGGACGCCGAGGTCGAGGTCGGCCTCGGCCCGCTCCACACGCAGTTCGACGGCGACGGCTACGCCTACACCTCGCTCTTCGTCGACTCGGCGATCGCGAAGTGGAAGCTCGGCACCTGGGAGGTCGTCGACAAGATCCCGATGTCCTACTCCATCGGCCACCTCTGCGCGGCCGAGGGCGACACGGTGAGCCCGGACGGGAAGTACCTCGTCGGCCTCAACAAGCTCTCGCACGGCCGGCACCTGAACGTCGGGCCGTCGCAGCCCGAGTCGTCCCAGCTCGTCGACATCTCCGAGGAGAAGATGAAGCTCCTCTACGACGCCTTCACCGAGCCCGAGCCTCACTACGCCGTGATGATCAAGGCCGACAAGCTCAAGCCGATCGAGGTCTACCCCAAGGAGGAGAACAAGCACCCGCTCGCGATCTGGGACGTCAAGGACGCCGGCGTCACCCGCAAGGGGACCGAAGTCCTCGCGAAGGTCGTCCTCGTGAGGTCCACGATTACCCCCGAGCTCATCGAGGTGAACCAGGGCGACACGGTCAAGGTCGCGCTGACGAACATCGAGCAGACGACGGACGAGCTCCACGGGTGGGGCCTCCTCGACTACAACATCAACATCGTCGTCGACCCGGGCGAGACGAAGGTCGTCACGTTCAAGGCCGACAAGCCGGGCGTCTTCGCCTACTACTGCACGAACTTCTGCTCCGCTCTCCACCAGGAGATGCAGGGCTACCTCGTCGTCAAGCCGAAGGGCTGACGGCTCTCCCTCCGGACGGGGCGGCGCCGCGGGGCGCCGTCCCGCTCCTCGCCCCTTCGTCCGCGGCCGTCCCCGGGGGTGCGGCCCGGACCGCTTTCCGGACCCCCGATCGAGGGCACCGACATGCGATCGCTCCTGGAAAGAAGCAACCGTCTCCTCGAGCAGCCGATCGGCCTGAGACCCCGGCTCCTCCTCGTCGCCGCGACGATCTGCCTCCTCGGGGCGTACCTCTTCCCGCTCTGGAACCTGACGATGTTCGCCCCGCAGTACCAGGACGGCCTCCGCCTCGACATCTACAGCTACAAGTTCGAGGCGGGAAACGACGGGCAGGACATCAAGGAGATCAACGTCCTAAACCACTACATCGGCATGAGGGACCTCGAGCCCGAGGACTTCACCGAGTTCAAGTGGATCCCGTTCGTCGTCGGGATCATGGGGCTCCTCTTCCTCCGCGCCGCGGTCTTCGGGCACATGGCCCACGTGCTCGACGTGCTCGTCCTCTACACCTGGTTCGGGCTCTTCTCGCTCTGGTCCTTCGGCTACAAGATGTACCGCTACGGCCACGACCTCGACCCGAAGGCGGCCATGAACGTCGACCCCTTCATGCCTCCGCTGTTCGGCGGCAAGCAGCTCGCGAACTTCGAGGTCTTCTCGTACCCCCAGGCCGGCTCCTACACCCTGGCTCTGGCGATGGTCTTCCTCGTCCTGGCGTTCTACTTCGGGTGGCGCGAGTCGCGGAAGCCCGCCTGACGTGAGATCCCCGGCAGCCGCCGCGCTTCTCCTCGCGCTCGCCCTCCCGGCGCGAGCCGAGGAGATGGCCCCGGTCCTCCCGGGCGCCCTCGAGGGGCGCCCCGCGCCGCGCGACGCCTCGCCTCTCCAGAAGCTCGTCGACGCGGCGCCCCCGGGCGCGACGGTCGAGGTCCCGACGGGAACGTACGAGGGAGACCTCGTCCTCGACCACCCCATTCGTCTCGTCGGCCGCGGACGCCCCCTCCTCCTCGGCTCCCGGTCCGGGAGCGTCGTCCGCGTGCGGGCCCCGAACGTCACCGTCGAAGGGTTCGACATCGACGGACGGGAGGGGGGCGACCTCGGCAAGGACTCCGCCGGGGTCCACACCTCCGCGCCGGGAACCGTCGTCCGCTCCTGCCGGATCCGGGGGGCGCTCTTCGGCGTCTACGTCCGCGAGGCGAACGACGCGGCCGTCGAGGAGTGCGAGATCCGGGGCATCCCGGGGAAGGCGCCGGGCGAGAAGGGCTCCGGCATCCACGTCTGGAACACGGTCGGCTTCCGGTTCGTGAAGAACACCATCGTGGACGTGCGGGACGGCTTCTACATCCAGTCCTCGAGCCAGGGTCTCGTGGCCGGCAATCGTGCCTCGGACCTGCGCTACGGGATCCACTACATGTTCTCGGACGACAACACGTTCGAGGACAACGTCTTCGAGAACGGCGCCGCCGGGAGCGCCCTGATGTACTCGAAGCGGATCACGTTCCGGAGGAACCAGTTTCTCCGGAACCGCGGCTTCGCCTCCGTCGGCCTTCTCTTCAAGACGTGCGACGACGTCGTCGCCGAGGGGAACCTCCTCGCCGACAACGCCCGCGGCGTCTTCTTCGAGGACTCCTACCGGAACGTCTTCCGCGGGAACGTCGTGGCGTCCTCCGACACGGCGATCGTCCTCTTCGCGGGCTGCGGGCAGAACCGGATCACCGGGAACTCCTTCGTCGGGAACCTCACGCCCCTGACGCTCGTCGGGAAGACGACCGACACCGTCTTCGACGGGAACTACTGGTCCGAGAACCGCGAGCCCGACCTCGACGGCGACGGGCGCTCCGACCGCCCGTACCGCCTCGGGAACGTCTTCGACCACTTCCGCGGAAACCTCCTCGCGGCGGACCTCTTCGCCCAGAGCTTCGCGGCCGGGGCGATCGGCGTCGCGGAGGAGACGTTCCCCGTGCTCCGGCAGCAGATGGCGATGGACAACGCTCCCCTCGCCCGCCCGCCGCTCCTCCCCGACGTCCCGCGGGCGAAGCCGGTGGCGCGCGCCGCGCACGTCCCCGCCGTCGCGGCCTCCGCCGCCACGTTCCTCCTCGGCACCGCGCTCCTCGTCCTGGGCCGGCGTCTCCCGGCGGCATGAGAGAGTGAACGCGATGATCCGTTTCGACGCCTTCGGAAAGAGCTACGGCGCCCAGGTCGCCGTCCGCGACGTCTCGCTCGAAGTCGGGGCCGGCGAGGTCGTCGCGCTCCTGGGACCGAACGGCTCGGGAAAGACGACCTGCCTCAAGGCGGTCGCCGGGCTCATCCACGCGACCTCGGGACGGGTCCTCGTGGACGGGCGCCCGGCCTCGGAGCCCGCCGCCCGCCGGGGGCTCTCCTTCCTCCCGCAGAAAGTCGCCTTCCCCGACGCCCTGACGGGGCGCGAGGTCGTGGAGTTCTACAGGCGCCTCCGGGGCGTCCCCGCGCCCCGCACGGCCGAGGTCCTCCGCTTCGCGTGCCTGAACGGGGCCGCCGCGCGCGCGGTGTCGACCTACTCGGGAGGGATGGTCCAGCGCCTCGGCCTCGCCGTCGCCGCGCTCCCCGACTCGCCGCTCCTCCTCCTCGACGAGCCGACCGCCGCCCTCGACCCCGACGGGCTCTCCGCCTTCTACGCCCTCGTCGAGGGGCGCCGCAGCGAGGGGCGGACGATCCTCTTCACGTCGCACCACCTCGGCGATGTCGAGCGCCTCGCGGACCGGTTCGCCGTCCTCGTGGAGGGGCGCCTCGTCGCGCTCCTCTCGGCGGCGGAGCTCGCGCACCGGCTCGCCGACCGGGGCGTCCTGCGGCTCCGCCTCGACCGCTCCCCCGCGGGGGTGGTCGACTCGATCCGCGCCGCGTGCCCGGGGGCCTCGGCGACGGAGCAGGAGCTCCTCCTCCCGGGTCCGGCGTCCGCCCGGCCGGCATACCTCGAGGCCGTGCGCGCGACCGGCGCGACGGTCGTCGCTCTCTCGTCCGACGAGGGGCGTCTCGACGCCCTCTACACCGAGCTCGTGGGAGGTCCGCGATGAAGCCCGCCCTCCGGATCGCCGCCGCCGTCTCGATCCTCCTCCTCGCCGCCTGCGGAGGCGGCGCCGAAGGTCCCGTTCCGGTGGACACGAAGAACGACTCCTGCGCCTGGTGCCGGATGTCGGTCTCCGACCTCCGCTTCGCCGCCCAGCTGACGGCACCCGGCCACGAGCCGAAGCTCTTCGACGACGCCGGATGCCTTCGCGACTGGCTGAAGGAGCCGCGGGAGGCCGCGGAGTGGACCGCCTGGCTCTCCGACCACCGGACGAAGGAGTGGGTGAAGGCGGCGGACGCCGTGGTCGTGCGCGAGCCGGCGATCCAGACGCCGATGGACTCCGGGCTCGTCGCCTGGGCGAGCGCCACCTCGCGCGAGCAGGACCCGGCCGGAAAGGGCGGCACGCCCGTGCCGATCGCCGACGTGATCGGCCCGTTCGCGCCGGGAGCGAAGTGAGCGACTCTTCCTTCGTCCTCTGCGCCCGGCAGGAGCTCCTCCTCGCGATCCGCTCCCGCTGGACGCAGATCTTCGCCGTCGTCTTCGCCGGCCTCGCGCTCGCCGTGGCCGTCGCCGGCTACGCCCTCTCGGGCGGACACGGAGTCCAGGACTTCGCCCGGACGTCGGCCTCGCTCGTCCAGCTCGTCCTCCTCCTCGTCCCGCTCTCCTCGCTCCTCATCGGCGTCCTCTCGCTCGCGCCGGAGCGGGGCGCGGCGGAGCTCCTCTTCTCCCAGCCGGTCTCGCGCACGTCGATCCTCCTCGGCCAGGCCACGGGCCTCTGGGCCGCCCTGACCGCGGCCCAGGCGATCGGCTTCGGCGCCGCCGGAACGGTCGTCTTCTCCCACCGCGGGAGCGACGGGCTCGGAGGCTTCGCCCTCCTCTTCGCCGGCTCCTCGCTCCTGACGGCCGTCTTCCTCGGCCTCGCGGCGCTCCTCGCGGCCGGGGCGATCGGGCGGCGCAGGACGCGCGCCCTCGCGCTCGCGCTCGTCGTCTGGTTCGTCGCGGTCGTCCTGCTCGACGTCGTCGCCCTCGGCGTCGCGTCGGTCCTTCGATCGGGGACCGCCTCTCGGGTCCTGATCCTGAGCGTGATCGTGAATCCCGTCGGAGCCCTGCGCACCGGCGCCCTCCTCGCGCTCCAGGGGACGACGGCGTTCGGCTCGGCCTCGCTCGCGTTCCTCCGGTTCACGGGCGGGACGACGTGGGCCTTCGTCCTCCTCTCCGGATCGCTCGCCGCCTGGACGGTGATTCCGTTCGCGCTCGCCGCGCGGAGACTCTCCCGGACCGACCTCTGATCGCCGCTTCCCGTCTGCGCGGCCGCCTCGACGGCCGCCCGGTTCCCGGCTATCGTCCCGGCCGGAGGCCTCCATGAAGTACGCACCCCTCGCGGCCGCCGCGGCGGCGGCCCTGCTTCTGTTTTCGAACCCGGCCGTCGCCTCGGGAGCTGCCTACCGGAGCGTCCTCTACCCGGTGGCGGGGAACGAGGGCTCCTCCGGCGACCGCGAAGCGGGGGCGAACGGCGCGTTCTGGATTCCCTCCTCCGCGTACGACAACCCGACCGGCGGCTGGATACCGATCGTCCACCGGCTCGACCCGTCCGGCGACGTCACGAGGTGGGAGCTCGACTCCACGGCCCGCTCGTTCTTTCCGGTGGCCGTGCGCTGGCGCACCGCGGACAGCCGGGCGATCGTCCTCGTTCCGCTCGGGGCGGAGCAGCGGGCACTCGTCTACGCGCTCGACCCGGCGACCGGCGCCGCAACTCGAACGGAAGTCCCGTTCCTCGCGCGGTCGCTTCGCCTCGACCCGCAGGACGGCGCGCCCTGGCTCGTCGGAAGGGACACGGTCGCCCGGCTCTCCGGCGGCACGCTCCAGACCTGGACGATCCCCGGCGTCGTCGAGGCCGCGGGACGGTTCGACGCCGGCGGCCGGCTCTGGCTCGCGACCGAGGGCGGCGTCCTCCTGTCGATGACGAGGGACGGAGCCCTCGCGAGCTGGGGACCCGGCTCGTCTCCCGGAACGCTCCTCACCGTCGACGAGGGCGGCAACGAGCTCTGGGGCGTCGACGGGGCGCGGGACCGTCTCGTCCGCTTCCGCCCGTCGACCGGCGAGAGGACTGCCTGGCCCCAGGTCCGGCCCGTGTCGAACTGGGCGGGCCTGGCGGTCTCCGGCGGGACCGTCGCCCTCGCCGCGTCTTACGGTCCGCACGTTCTCTCCGGGGCCATCGCCGACCTCGCGGGCGGGACGACGACCGTGGCGACCTCCGCTCCCGCGGACTCCGGAACACCGGCGAACACGCCCGCACCCGCCGTCGCCGTGACGACGACCCGATCGGACTCGACGCCGTCGCCCACGGCGCGGACCCTCTACGCGCCGGCCGAGGACGGGCGCGGCCTCTTCACGACGAGCGGAGAGGCGTACCGCTCCCTCCTCTGGGCTGGCGCCGGCACGTTCCTCGTCGCCACGGACGGGGTCGAGCTCTGGACTCCGCTCGCCGCGGGCGCGACGTTCACGACCCGACAGGTCCTGCCGGTCGCCGTGGAAGTGAGGCCGAACGACCCGACGCGGAACTTCTTCACGGAGGTCGCCGTCTCGAATCTCGACGCGGAGAGGGATGTCGTCCTCACTCTGACGACCACGAGCGCGACGCATACCCTCTCGATCGACCTTCCGGCCGGGACGACGCGCGTCTTCCCGAACGTCGTCCAGTCGTTCCGCGACCTCGGCGGGGCCGCGCTCCCGCCGGGTGAGACCGTGGCGGGAACACTCGAGGCCCGTTTCCGGAACGGGTCCGGCGGCCTCTCGGCCCGCGTCTTCACCCGCTTTCCCGACGAATCGACGACCGGGCTCGGGTTCACCTCCCTCGACGCGGCGCGCGAGGCGCTCGTCTTCCGGAAGGCGCTGAACGGCCTGAAGAACACCGCCGGCTTCCGGACGAACGTGGCCGTCGCGAACCTCTGCGGCCTCGAGGAGAGCTGCTCCACGCTCGACGTCTCGGCCGACTTCTACGACGACGCCACCGGAACCGCGATCGGCACGGCCACGCTCCAGGTACCGCCCGGGCAGTGGAGACAGCTCGACGCGCCGCTCGCTGGCTTCGCCGGCGCCACGGGCGAGACGTTCTCCGTCGTCTTCGTCCCGTTCTCGGTCGGGGCCACCGCCTACGACGCCTACGCCACGGTCGTCTCGAACGCGAACCAGGACGCCGCCTTCGTCCGGGCCACGCCTTCGGAGCGCGCGTCGAACCTGACTCTGCCGGTGATCACCGACGCCGGCGGGATCGACACGCGCTTCACGTCCGAGCTCGCGCTGACGAACACGACCGGGGCGCCCGCCGTTGCCGACGTGACGTTCACGTCCGCGAAGTCCGGGAACGTCGTCTCCGAGACGCTCGAGCTCGCCGCCGGCCTCGGCGTCCTCTGGCCGAACGCCGTCGGCCATTTCCGCTCGATCTCCCCCGCCTCCGTTCAGGCCGACGACTACGGCCCGGTGCGGTTCGCGTTCCGCGATTTCGCGAGCGGATTCGCCTCCGTCCGGACGACCGCCTCGAACGGGACCGGCCTCGGCTTCACCGCGATCGACCCGTACGTCGAGCGGGCGAAGCGGACGAAGAGGATCGTCGGACTCGTCGAGAACGCGCGCTTTCGGACGAACCTCGCCGTCGTTCACGCCGGGGCGACGGGCGCCGACCCGTCGGCGCAGATCACGCTGCGCGTGACCGTCCGCGACGCCTCGGGCGCCGTCGTCGGGACCCCGCTCGAGAAGACGCTGGGCCCGGGCCAGCTCCATCAGTGGACGAAGATCCTCTCGGATCCCCTCGGACGGTCCGGCGAGGGCTACACGGCGACGATCGAGCGGGTCGACGGGTTCGACCCGTTCGACGCCTACGTCACCGTCATCGACAACGCCTCGACCGACCCGGTCTTCGTGAGGGCGGAGTAGCGCCGCGCCCTACGGCAGCCGCAGGAGCGTCGCGACCCTCCCGCCCTCGGCGCGGAAGCTCGCCGTCTCGAACCCCTTCTTCCGCATCGCGTCGACGAGCGGCGCGGGGAGGAAGCTCGAGACGAGCAGGAGCTCGCCCCCCTTCGGGAGCGACGCGGCGGCTCCCTGCACCGCGCCGAGAGGGTGGTCGCCCTTCGCGAGGATCTCGTCGGCGTCGATCCGGGCGACGACCCGAGCCTCGTCGTGCCAGGCCGGCGGCGCGGCGAGGATCTCGCCCGCGGCCGCGGCCTCGGCGGCCGTCGGCTCGCCCGCGAGGCCCGCCGCCTGCCGGAGCGTCCCGACGAGCGTCCGCACCTCGACGCCCCCGACCCGCGCCGCCTGGGCGAGCGTCGCGACGCGCGCGACGGTCCTCCGGAGGACCGGGTTCTTCAGCTTCGAGAAAGCCGGAGCGATGGCGACGAGCGTCTCCTCGAGCTCCGGGTAGGCCTCGAGAAGCTCCCCCACCTTCGTCTCGGGGGTGATCGGCAGGCCGCTCACGCCGGCACCGCCGACTCGTACTGGAGGAGCCGCCGCTCGCCCGCGAGGGCGCGGATCCGGGTCGCGTCCTGCGTGACCTCGAGACATCCCGCGTAGACACCCTTCGCGTCACGCACGGCGAAGTAGCGGACGTGGACGAAGCGGCCGTGGAGCTCGAGCCAGAACTCCGCGACGCTCTGCGTCCCCGCGCGGAAGTCGTCGAGGATGCGCTCCACGACGTCGACGCTCTTCGGCGGGTGGCAGTGCTGCACCTTCCGGCCGAGGATCGCGCGCGTCCGCGAGAAGACCCGGTCGGGTCCCTCGCTGAAGAAGGCGACGCGGTCGTCGGCGTCGACGAACGTCAGGTCGACCGGGAGCGCCTCGAAGATCCCCTGGAGCTGCTCGAGCGTCAGGTGCCCGGACGGCAGGGCGACCGCCTTCCCGGCCGGGAGCGACAGCGCGTCCGACGGGAAGCTCGGCAGCGGCGGGAGCCACCCCTCGCGGGGCGGGACGAGGCACCAGCCGACGCGCGGCGACTCAGCGTGGACGAGCCCCCACTCGTCGGCCGAGAGCGTCCCGAGGGAGAGCGGGAGGAGGACGAGCTCCTCCTTCAAGACCATCTCGGCGATCGCCGCCGCCGCCGGCTCGCCAACCGTCTCGACGACGAGCCGCCACTCCTCCGTCGACGCCTCCTCGACGGATAGCGCCTCGGCGAGCGCTTTCAGGAGGCCGCGCGCCTCGTCGTCCTTCGCCCACATCACCTTCGACGGGCCGACGATCCCGTGCTTCTCGAGGAACGGGAAGAGGAGCTCCTCCTTCCTCCGGTAGTGCTTCTCCACGTCGAAGAGCTCGTTCGTCGCCGCCCGGACGCGGGCGCGGGCGCCGGACGTCCCCGTGTCCCCGAGCGCGGCGAGGGACTCGCGGAGCCTCGCGACCGCCGCGAGGATCGCCTCGTTCTCGCGGCGGAACGTGTCGACCGGGTGACCGGGCGGGACGTCTCCGACGGCGGGGGCCGGCACGACGAACTCGCGGAGGACCTGCGAGTGGAGGTCACACATCGAGCGGACCTCCTCGACCGGCATCCCGTCCGCGATGAGCGACTGCTCCATCGCGGCGATCTCCGTCGCGTCGGTCTCCCGGACGATCTCGCGCAGCTGCCCGCGCACCTCGTCGGGCGACGCCCCGGCGTGTAGATGCCGGATGATCCCCTTCAGCTCCTCGATCCGCTTCTCGCGGTTGTTGATCAGCTCGCTCATCGGGTCCTCCCGTTCACGCGACGGAGGATGACCCGCACCGGCCTCAGGTCGGTATGACGCGCGTCAGGGATATCGAGATATCGTCGCAGGACGAGCGACGACCCGGGAGGTCGCCTGAGTCCAGGAAAGGCACCGGAGGACGCGAGGCGCCTCCGAGCCCCGGTTCAGCCGACGAGCGCCCGAAGGCGCGTCACGTCCGGGATGACGAAGCCGTCCTCCTCCGTCAGGACGAGCCCCTCCTTCCCCCATCGGCTCATGATCCGGATCGCCGTCTCGACCGTCGTCCCGGCGAGGTCGGCGATCTCCTGGCGGGTGAGCGAGAGGGGAACGACGGCGCGCGCGCCGTCCGCCTTCGCGGCCGAGGCGAGGAGGTCGAGGAGCGCCTGCGCGATCCGCGACTCGACCGAGCCGGTCATCTCGGAGACACGCTGCCCGAGCTGCACCTGCCTTCGCATCATCAGCTGGAGGAGCTGGCGGAGGATCTCGGGGTGGCGATCGGAAAGGGCGAAGAACTCGCGCTCGGGGACGTGGACGACCGTCGAGGGTTCCACGGCGATCGCCGTCCCCGGGTAGGGACGCCCTTCCCAGGCGGCGACGATCCCGACCGGGCCCCCGGCGCCGACGATCCGCAGGATCACGCTCCGGGTCGGCGTCGACTTTACGATCTTCACGGTCCCGAGCGCGACGAAAGACATCTCCGTCGCACGGGTCCCCTCGACGAAGACGGTCTCTCCCCGCCCGCAGACCTGGACGCGGCAGACCAGCGCGAGGGCCTTCGTCTCCGCGGGGGTGAGACCGCGAAACAGGGCGATCCGTTCGAGAAGTGCGGTCGACACGATCCGGATACGCGAGGATACCAGTCGGGGCGGATCGGTCCGTGCCGGTTCGGGCCGGGTAACATCCCTTCTCCTTGAAGGACTCGGCTCGCTTCTTCTCCTACTTCTCCCGCAGGCCCGGGGCCTACGCCGCCGGCTTCGGGACGATGGCGCTCTCGGCGGCCCTCTTCCTCGCGATGCCGCGGATCGTGCGGCACGTCCTGGAGTCGCTCGAGACGGAGCCCTCGCCGCGCAGGATCGCCCTCGCCTGCGGCGCGATCCTCCTCCTCGGCGCCGCCGACGCCGTTCTCTTCTTCTTCACCCGCCGCATCCTCATCGGCGCTTCGCGCGACGTCGAGTTCGAGATGCGGGAGGACCTCTTCGCCCACCTCCTCCGGCTGCCGCCGCGCTGGCACCGGAAGAGCCGCGTCGGCGACGTGATGAGCCGCGCCGTGAACGACCTCTCGGCCGTCCGGATGATGATCGGCCCCGGAATCATGCAGGCGGCAAACACCGTCGTCGTCGGGTCGATCGCGCTGACGCTCATGGTCTTCGCCTCCCCGTCGCTCACGCTCGTCGCCCTCGCCGTCCTGCCGTTCGTCGTCGTCGCGACGCAGGTCATGGGAAAGGTCACCCACCGGCGCTTCACGGCGATCCAGGAGTTCTTCAGCGAGATCTCCGCGAGCGCGCAGGAGAACTTCAACGGGGCCCGCCTCGTGCGGGCGTTCGCCCGGGAGACGACCGAAGAGGCGCGCTTCGACGCGAAGAACCGCGAGCTGCGCCGCCGGAACCTCCGCCTCGCGCGGCTGAACGCGCTCTACTTCCCTCTCCTGCAGGCGCTCGTCGGGAGCGGCTTCGCCGTCATCCTCTGGGCCGGCGGTCGGCAGATCCTCGCGGGCGAGCTGACGGTGGCGCGGTACGTCGAGTTCAACCTCTACCTGATGGAGCTCGTCTGGCCCGCGATCGCGCTCGGCTGGGTCGTGAACCTCTGGCAGCGCGGGACCGCCTCCTGGAACCGGATGGCCGAGCTCTGGGCGGCCGAGCCTCTCCCCGAGGAGAGCGGCGACGGGCCGCTCCCGGCCGGGCCGCTCGAGGTGAAGGGGCTGACGTTCGGCTACGACGGCGGGCCGCCCGTCCTCCGCGACGTCGCGTTCACCGTCGAACCGGGGACGACGGTCGCCGTCGTCGGCCGGACCGGCTCGGGAAAGTCGACGTTCCTGCAGCTCCTCCTCCGCCTCGAGGAGCCGCCGTTCGGGTCGATCCGCCTCGGCGGCCGCGACCTGCGCGAGGTCCCGCTCCCGCTCCTGCGCCGGACGCTCGTCGCCGTCCCGCAGGAGACGTTCCTCTTCTCCGACACGCTCGCCGCGAACGTCGCGATGGGGCGCCCCGGGGCGACGCGGGAGGAGGTCGAGCGGGCCGCGCTCGAGGCCGGCCTCGGACCCGACCTCGAGACGTTCCCGAAGGGGCTCGACACCATCGTCGGTGAGCGCGGCATCACGCTCTCCGGCGGCCAGAAGCAGCGGACGGCCCTCGCCCGCGCCCTCCTCGCCGACTCGCCGATCCTCGTCCTGGACGACGCCTTCTCCGCGGTCGACACGGAGACGGAGGAGAGGATCCTCGAGGCCGTGAAGGCCCGTTCCGGGACGCGAACGATCTTCCTCGTCTCCCACCGTCTCTCCACGATCCAGCACGCCGACTTCGTCGTCGTCCTCGAGAAGGGGCGGGTGGTCGAGACGGGGACCCACGAGGAGCTCCTCCGCGCCGGCGGGCTCTACGCCGAGCTCGCCGAGCGCCAGCGCCTCTCCGAGGAAGTGGAGGCCGCGTAGCGATGGCCGGCCACCTCCCCGAGGACGAGGCCCAGGGACGCGGCTTCGACCGCGGCCTCCTGCGGCGCCTCTTCACCCTCGCCCTTCCGTACAGGGGCTACGCCGGAGGCGCCCTCCTCGTCCTCTTTCTCGAGTCGGCCGCGCAGCTCGCCGGCCCGCTCCTGACGGGCGCCGCGATCGACCTCGTCTTCACCCCGAAGGGAGAGGCCGCCGGCGGGGCCGCCTTCGTCGCGCGCCTCCTCGCGTCGCTCGGCGTACCGGTCTCCGGGCCGCGCGCCCTCGACGCGATCGCGGGCCTCTACCTCCTCTCCGTCCTCGCGAACTTCGGCCTCATGTTCCTGATGGTCGAATGGACGTCGCGGATGGGACAGGGGGTGATGTACGACCTCCGAACCCGGATCTTCGGCCACCTCCAGCGCTCCGACGTCGCGCTCTACGACAAGACGCCCGTCGGCCGGCTCATGACGCGTCTGACGACGGACGTCGACGCGCTGAACGAGCTCTTCACCTCCGGCTTCGTCTCCCTCCTCGGGGACCTCGCGGTCCTCTTCGGCATCGTCGCCGTCCTCTACGCCCTCGACCCGACGCTCGCGACGATCACGCTCGCCGTCCTCGTCCCGATGGCGCTTGTGACGAACTGGTTCCGGAAGGGGGCGCGCGACACCTACCGGAAGGTCCGGGTACGGATCGCGAAGGTGAACTCCTTCCTCCAGGAGCACCTCTCCGGCATCGCCGTCGTCCAGCTCTTCCGGCGCGAGCAGCCCGCACGGACGGCGTTCCGCGAGGTCAACGACGACCACCGTCAGGCGAACCTCGAGTCGATCTTCTACTACGCGGTCTTCTACCCCGCCCTCGACTTCCTCTCCGCCGTCGGCATGGCGGCGATCCTCTGGTGGGGCGGCGGCGAGGTGATCCGCGGGACGATGACGATCGGCGCCGTCGTCACGTTCCTCCAGTACTCGAAGCGGTTCTACCGGCCGCTCATGGACCTCTCCGAGAAGTACAACATCCTCCAGGCGGCGATGGCCTCCTCGGAGCGGATCTTCGAGCTCCTCGACGAATCTCCGAAGGTCGCCGCGCCGCCCTCGCCCCGCCCCGTCCCTCGCCCGCTCCGCGGCGAGATCGACTTCGACGCCGTCCGCTTCTCCTACGCGTCGGGCGAGGAGGTCCTCAAGGGGGTCTCGTTCCGCGCCGCCCCCGGCGAGACGATCGCCCTCGTCGGGGCGACCGGCTCGGGGAAGTCGACGATCGTGAACCTCCTCCTCCGCTTCTACGACGTGACCGGCGGCGCCGTCCGCGTCGACGGTCACGACGTGAGGGCGTTCGCCCCGACGGAGTTCCGCGACGGCTTCGGGATCGTCCTGCAGGACACGTTCCTCTTCACCGGGACGATCGCCGAGAACGTGGCGTTCTTCGATCCGGCGATGCCGCGCGAGACCATCGAGCGCGCCTGCCGCGACGTCGGCCTCGGGCCGCTCCTCGAACGCCTCCCCGACGGCCTCGACACCCGGCTCACGGAGCGCGGCGGCGGCCTCTCCGTCGGCGAGAAGCAGCTCGTCTCCTTCGCCCGCGCTCTCGCCCGCGACCCGCGGATCCTGATCCTCGACGAGGCGACCTCCAGCGTCGACCCCGAGACGGAAGCGGTCATCGAGAGGGCGGTCGACCGCCTCCTCTCCGGCCGCACCTCCGTCGTCGTCGCCCACCGCCTCTCGACGATCGTCCGGGCCGACCGGATCCTCGTCCTCTCCCACGGCGAGGTGCGGGAGTCGGGGACGCACGCCGAGCTCCTCGCGAAGGGAGGGCTCTACGCCCGCCTCTACGCGCTTCAGCTGAAGGACCGGGAGGCGGCAGCCTGAGAGGCCGCCGCCCCGCGGACGGCATCAGTCGACCGTGATCGACTTCGAGACGTTCTTCGGCGCGTCGGGGTGGACGCCGTGGTCGGCGACCCGGAGGCGGTCGAGGTACTCCATCTTCTTCACCGACATCCGGAAGGCGAGACGCTGGAGGACGACGCTCGCGGCGAAGACGAAGAGGGCCGGGTCTCCGGTCGGCGGCACCTCGATCGTCTTCGACCAGTAGCGCCCGTCCCCCGCGGGCCGCCCTGCCGCCGCCCGGGCGAGGTCGTCGCTCGGCTCGCAGACGACGAGGATGTCGGCGCCCCGGATCTTGTGCGTGTGGATCTGGCTCACCGTGATCCTCACGTCACGCTCCTCGGGAGGACAGACGAAGAGGAGGGGGTAGTTCGAGAAGTGCCGTTCCACGAGCTCCGGGTGAAGCGTCAGCGCCTGGAGCCCGCCCGCGAAGGGCCCGTCTCCGCGCCGCTCCTCCCACGCCTCGAGGACCCCGGCGAGGTCGTGGATCGAGAAGAGCGTGTTCTTCCCCAGGATCGTGTTCGGCCCGTGCTTGAACTCCGCCGCGTCGTACCCCTCGGCATGATTCAGGACGACCTCCCGGATCTTGAGCGCCCCCTCGCGCGCGAGGCCGATCAGGCCGGTGCCGAGGATGTGGAGACTCGGCTCGAGGTAGAGGCGCTCCGCCGCCTCGTCCACGTCCGCCTCGCAGCGGCGGAGAGTCTCCGTCACGAGGGCGCGGGCCGCCGAGAGCTTCTCGACGATCCGCCGCTCGTTGAGCGAGAAGGACGCCGCGACGACGTAGAGGACGGCGACCTGGTTCAGGAAGCTCTTCGTCGCCGCCACCGCGATCTCCGGCCCGCAGAGGATCGGGAGGTAGAACTCCGAGAGCTCCTGCGGGATCCGGCTGTTCTCGTTGTTCACGAGCGAGACGCGTCGCAGGGCAGGGACGCGGGCCCTCACGTCCTGGAAGACGTCGACGAGGTCTTTCGTCTCCCCCGACTGCGAGATGCCGAGGAGGAGGTCCTCCGGCTTCAGGGAGTTCAGGTAGAGGGAGCGGAACGTGCCGGGATTGCACGGGAAGACGGCGACTCCGGCGAGCACGTTGAAGAAGTACCCGGCCGTCAGCGCCGCGTGGTAGGAGGTGCCGGAGGCGACGAGGAAGACGCGGCCACCCTCCTTCTGCGTCGTCCGGATCGCCGACACGAGCTCCTGGAGGAGGGTCGTGACGCGCCGGCGCTTCTTCCAGACGAGGACGAGGTCGAGGAGGGCGGCCGCCTCCGCGGCGTCGGGGACGAGGCGGACGCCATCGGCGAGGAGCGACTTCTCGTCCGAGACGAACGGACCGTAGGAGACGAGGAGCTCCCGGTGCGCGCGGACCCGGGCGACGAGCTCCGTCAGGAGCGGCTCCCCGAGGAGGTCCCGGAAGCCGCGTTCGAGGCCCGCCTCGTCCGTGGCCCCGTAGAGCTTCAGCAGCTTCTCGACGAGCGCCTTGCAGAGGTCGACGCGGTCCTCGAACGCGGCGAAGAGCCCCTCCGTCTCCGGCGTCCGGAAGTAGGTCCGGACGATTTCCTCGAGGTTCTCGGACGAGGAGGCGATCTCCTGGTCCATGAAGTAGGCGAACGGCGGCCGGAGCCCCGTGTCGCGCACGTTCAGCTTCGAGCGGCGCGGCCTCGGCGAGGCGAAGCCGATCGGCCCGGCGAGCGGAAAGACGGCGTACGCCGACTCGGTGAACCAGATCCCTTCGCCCTCCGCGAGCGGGACGAGCATCCGGGTCCGCGAGAGGACCGACGTCAGGTCGCTCGAGACGAGGACGAAGCTCCCCGTCTCGTCCGCGCCGATGCCGGCGTAGAGCGACGAGCCCGACTTCACCGCCACGACCCCCTCCGAGGCCGGGTCGGCGTAGGCGGCGGCGTAGGAGCCCTCGACGCCGGCGTCGGCGCGGCGCGCGGCCTCGATCAGGAGAAGCGCCCGGTCGGGGACGGCGACGTCGAGTCCCGCGGCCGCGAGCGCCGCCCGCCCCGCGGCGAGGATCTGCGCCGGATCGGCGAGGCCGCCGGCGAACGCGTCCTCCGCGAGGTGGGTGAGCGCCTCTCCGTCGTTGTCGGAGACGACGTCGTGCCCGCCCGCGGAAAGCCGCGGCCGGAGCGTGTCGGTGCTCGAGATGTTGCCGTTGTGGGCGCCGACCAGCTCGACGCGGCACCTCACGTGGTGCGGCTGGGCGTTCGCGTCCGTGACGGCCCCGTAGGTCGCCCACCGGACCTGTCCGACGAACCGCTGCCCCGCCTCCCGGTCGATCCCCAGCTCGGGGACGACCCGGCTCGGCGCGCCGACCTTCTTGAGGAGCCTCACGCTCCGGTCCGCGCGGACGAAGGCCGCGCCCGTCGAGTCGTACCCCCGGTACTCCAGGCGCTTCAGCAGCTCCCCCGCCTCGTGTCCGAGGCCGGGCACCTCACGTCCGTGACAGACCGAAACGATGCCGCACATCGTGCTCTCTCCCCTCGTTCCGACTCCGTCGCACGACCCGTGCGCGGTCGGGGCGCCCCGGCCGGCGGCATCGAGGCGTCCCCAGCGACGCGTCGGACCGCTCATCTTGCCTCAGCCCGCTCCCACGCGCGAGATCGAAGGCCGCCCCGACGAAGCGCCCCGAGACCGCGGTTCCGATCGCTTGACCGCCCGCCTCCATACGCCTACAACGGTTGCGCGGGACCACTCCCGCGGAGGAGATCATGCAGCCTGTCCGGGACGCCGAGGCGCTCGAGCGAGCGTTCGGGGAGCCGTGGGCCCTCGTCTTCAAGCACTCCACCCGTTGCCCCGTCAGCTCGGCGGCCTGGCGGGAGGTGGCGGCGTTCCGGAAGGCGCATCCGGAGGCGGTCGTTTACGTCGTCCACGTCCCGGAGCAGCGGTCGCTCTCGAACGCCCTCGCCGCGCGGACCGGGATCCGCCACGAGTCGCCCCAGGCGATCCTCCTCGAAAGCGGGCGCGTCGCCTGGCACGACTCGCACGAGGGAGTGACCGCCGAGGCACTCGGGCGGCTCCTGCCGGCAGCCGTCGTCCGCTGACGCCGCGCCGTTCGTCTCCGCGGCGTTCGCCCCGGCGCCGGAAGCCTCGTGCACCTCCCCTTCGAGAAGTCCTCGCCGGATCAGGTCCCCCCCGGAGGCGTATGATTCTTCGCCGGCGGGGCGACGGCGCCTCGCGGCGCCCGATCGCCTCGCTCGAGGAGTTCCGCTCTTGACGAGGCGTCCCCGGCTCCCCCGCTTCCTCACAATCCAGACGGCGCGCGTCGCGGCCGTCGTGGTCGTCTGCCTGGCCGGACATCGCGCGACGGGGCGCGACCTCTCGCTCCCCGAGGCGCAGGAGCGCGTCCGCGCCGCCCACGAGGCGCTGAAGGCGGCCGGGCACGAGCTGCGGGAGCGAAAGGCCGAGGTCGGCGCCGCCGACGCTCTCCGCTGGCCGAAGCTCGAGGCGAGCGCGCGGATCACCCGGATCGACGACCCGATCACGTTCGACCTCGATCCGATCCGGAAGGTGATCCTCTCGCTCCATCCCGCGGTCCCCGCCGCTCTCGTGCCGCCGTTCACGCTCGACGTCCAGGACGACCTTTACGAGAGGGCGGACGTCCGGCTGACGTGGCCCCTCTTCGCGGGCGGCAGGATCGACGCCGCGCGCGACGCCGCCCGGGCCCGCGAGGCGGACGCCGGGGCGCAGCTCCGCGCCGTCGGCGACGCCCTCGCGACGGAGGTCGTCCGCCGCTACACCGCCGTTCGCCTCGCCGAGCGGGCACGTGCGATCCGCGCCGAGGTCCTCTCCGCGCTCGACGAGCACCTCCGGAACGCCCGCCGCCTCGAGGAGGAGGGGTTCCTCTCGCGCGCGGAGCGGCTCCACGCGGAGGTCGCGCGGACCGAGGCGGAGCGGGAGCTGAAGGCGGCCGGGCACGACCTCGCGCTCGCCCGCGAGGCGCTCGCGAACGTCCTGTCGCTGCCGGGCGAGGAGGCGGACGGGCTCACGACGACGACTCCCCTCTTCGTTCCCGCGGAGCTGCCGCCGCTCCCGGAGCTGAAGGCGGCCGCCCGCGACGCGAACCCCGCCCTCGCGCGCCTCGAGGCCGCGGCCTCCCTCGCGAGCGCCGGCCTCGCCGCCGAAAAGGGCCGCTGGTATCCCGAGGTCGCGCTCTTCGGCGTGCGCGAGCTCTACAAGCCGGGGCTGACGCTCCTCGACCCGACCTGGGCCGCCGGCCTCA
>JAKPXO010000194.1 GCA_029567505.1 Acidobacteriota bacterium | reverse complement strand
GCGTTCAGCCGCAGCTCGTCATCCTCGTCAGCTTCGTCCTCCTCGCGGCGGCGGGGACCGGGCTCCTCCTCCTTCCGCGGTCGACGAAGGCCGCGGGCATCGACCTGGTCGACGCCGTCTTCACCGCGTCGAGCGCGGCCTCCATCACGGGCCTCGCCGTCGTCGACACCCGGACGGCCTTCACGCCGTTCGGGCACGCGATCCTCCTCGCCCTCTTCCAGGCCGGCGGCCTCGGCATCATGACGCTGACCACTTTCTTCGCCTTCGCCTTCTCCGGCGGCACGCTTCGGCAGTACGCGAGCCTCCAGTCGATCGTCGGCGAGGAGAGCCTGGGACGAATCCGGACGACGCTCGTCGAGATCGCCGTGGCGACGTTCGCCGTCGAGGCGGCGGGCGCCGCGGTCCTCTACCGGCACCTGCCCGACTCGGCCGTCACCGAGGCGGGACGGCTCTTCTCGTCCGTCTTCCACAGCGTCTCGGCTTTCTGCAACGCCGGGTTCGTCCTCACGCCGACCGACGGCTCCGCTCCCGGGCTCGCCGGGAACGCACCCGTCCAGGCGACGATCATGGTGCTCGTCGTCCTGGGCGGGCTCGGGTTCCCCGTTCTCGCCATGCTCGGCGGGATCCTCGCGCGTCGGCGCCGGCGGCCTGGCCTCCAGACGAAGCTCGTGCTGACGGTGAGCGCCCTCCTCCTCACCTTCGGGACGGGCGCGCTTCTCCTCCTCGAGAAGGGCAGCCCGGCGCTCGGGCAGAGCGCCGCCGATCGCTTCCTCGCCGCCCTCTTCCATTCGGTGTCGGCCCGGTCGGGCGGTTTCAATACGGTCGACCTCTCGACCCTCGCTCCGGCCTCCCTCTTCGCGATCGTCGTCCTGATGTGGATCGGCGGGTCTCCCGCCTCGACGGCCGGCGGCGTGAAGACGACGACCGTCGCCGTCGCCTTCCTGACCGTCTTCTCGATCGCCGCCGGAAAGGACCGGGTCGAGCTCTTCCGCCGGCGCATCGGCGACGCGTCGATCCAGCGGGCCTTCGCGACCGTCGTCGTCTCGGTGATCCTCCTCTCGGTCGCCCTTCTCGGCCTCCTCGCCCTCGAGAGGAAGCCGCCCCTCGACCTGGCGTTCGAAGCGGTCTCCGCGCTTTCCACCGTCGGCCTCTCGACCGGGATCACACCGGCCCTCGGCGCGCCCGCGAAGCTCCTCCTCTCGGTCCTGATGATCGCAGGGCGCGTCGGCCTTCTCGGCTGCGTCCTGGCCGCCACCCCGCTCCGGCGCGACGCGCGACACGAGTACGCCCGGGAGGACGTCCTGATAACGTAAGGACCATGCCGAGACAGTTCGCCGTCATCGGGCTCGGGAACTTCGGCTCCCAGCTCGCCGCCGAGCTCACCCGACGGGGGGCCGAGGTCCTCGCGATCGACGAGCGCGAGGAGGCCGTCGACGACCTGCGGGACCACGTCACGCACACCGTCGTCCTCGACGCGACCGACGACCAGGCGCTCGCCGAGCAGAGAGTCGCCGAAATGGATGCCGTCGTCGTCAGCTTCGGGAGCGACTTCGAGGCGGCGCTCCTCACGGTCTCGGTCCTCAGGCAGATCGGTGTGAAGAGGATCATCGTCCGGGCCACGACGGTGAGGCACGAGCGGATCCTGGAGACGCTCGGCGTCGACGAGGTCGTCCTGCCGGTCAACGAGACGGTCACGCGCCTCGCCGGGAGCCTGATGGTGGAGGGGCTCTACGACTCGTTCGCCCTCTCGTCCGACTTTGCGGTCGGGGAGGTCGCGATCCCGGAGGAGCTCCTCGGGAGGAAGGCGGGAGAGGTCGACTTCGCGGCCGACTATGGCGTCTCGCTCGTCACGATCCGCCGGATCGTCCCGGAGACGCGGATCCTCGGCCTCGGCACGCGGATGGTCGAGCGGATCCTCGGGATCCCCTCGCCCGCGACGCCGCTCGAGCGGGGCGACACCCTGATCGTCTTCGGTCCGAAGAAGTCGCTCGAGAAGCTCGCGAAGCAGGGCGAGCCGGGCTGAGCCGCCGGGAGCCGTCAGCCGGCGGCGCCCCGGGAGACCTCCCGAAGCGTCGAGACCCTCGCGCCGAGGCGTGCGACGAGCGCGGCGACGGCCGCGCGGGCCCGCTCCGGATCGCCACAGGTGAAGAGGTCGATTGCCGCCTCGCCCCGCTCCGGCCAGGTGTGGATCGTCAGGTGCGACTCGGAGATGACGACGACGCCGGAGATACCCTGCGGCTCGAGCCGGTGGAGGTGGACACCGAGGACGTGAGCGCCCATGGCCGCGACCGTCTCGACGAGGGCCGCCTCGACGACGGCGGGGTCGTCGAGCGTCGCGAAAGGCGCCCCGGCCAGGTCGAGGAGGAGGTGTGTCCCGAGCGGGCTCACGCATTCACCTCGCGTCCGCATCCGCGGGCGCCGCGAGGCCGACCGCCTGAGCCGCCGCCCGGTTCTCCGGCTTCACCTTCCAGATCCACGCGTCGAGAAGATAGTGCGTCGCCTGGGGGAGGGCAAGGAGCGGCACGAGGAGCGAGAGGAGGAGCGGGCCGGGGTCGATCGCGCCTCCGGGGAAGAGGGCGCCGTTCTCGTGCCAGACGAGGAGGTCCCAGCCCCACTCCTCGAGGAAGGCGAGGAGGAGGAGCGGGGCCATGAAGAGCGCGGCGTGACGCGCGCCGAGGTCTGCGAGGACCGGCTTCCGGCCCGCCGCGGCCCGCGCGGCGGCGGAAGAGCGAACCGACTGGAGGACGAGGCCGAAGTACGGGACGCCGTGGACGAGGACGTTCGTGACGGCGAAGGCGTAGTCGGAGTCGAAAACGACGATCCCGAGGTGCCAGACGAGGGCCGTCGTGACGACGACGAGGACCTTTCCCCATGAAACGGGGCGGCCGGTGGCGAGGCGGCGGGCTTCCTTCCCGACCCAGAGCGCGAAGACGGTTTCGAAGGCGGCGAGCGCGGCGGGGCCGGCCCACGCGGGGAGCCCGGCCGCATAGTCTCCTGCGATCAGCCAGTGGAACCGCCTGGGAAGCCGCGCGTGCCACCAGACGAGCGGCGCGAGCGTCGCGCCGTAGACGACCGCCGCGTCGAGGCGACGCTCCCACGCGGCGCCCTCCTCGGCGTTCTCGCCCGACTTCCTCCGATAGAGCGCGACCCAGCCGTACTGCTGCCGCACGAAGTGGAACGTCGCGAGGTAGGCAAGGACGCGCCAGAAGACGAGGTCCCCCGCCGTGAAGAGGACGACGCCGGCCGCGTACGCGGCCGCCGGGAGGCCGAGGGTGAGCGCGGGACGGCGTCGAAGCTCCTCGGTGTCGGCGTAGACGCGCCAGCCGGTCGACCAGACGTGCGCCACGTCGACGCCGACGACGAGGAGGAGCCAGAGCGGGACCGGGAGGTCTCCATCGAGGAGGCCGAGGCGCGCGCCCCCGGCGAGGAAGAGGAGCGACACGAGCGCCGGCCCGCCGAAAAGGAGGACGTCGGCGCGGCGGGAGAAGAGCCAGGGGGACGGAAGGGGCGAGGACGGCACCGGGCGCCGAGTCTATGACCCGGACCCGCGTCCGGACGACGCGTGTCGCGCGCGGAGGAGGCGCTTCGTCGACTTGACCAGGGCGACGCGCGGCAGGGCCGCGAGCGACGGCGCCCCCCAGATCGTCGCGAGATAGACGAGGAACCTCCGGAAGCGGCTCCCGTGGGCGGCCTCGAGGTCGACACGGCGAAAGTCGAGCCAATGGGCGACGAGTCCTGGCAGGAGGCCGGGCGAAGAGGAGCGGACGGCGAGCTCGAGCCGCTCCCGGCGCGTCGGCCGAGCCGAACGGAGGTCCGACAGGACGCCCGCCGGGACGCTCGCGCCGAGCTCGCCGTGGACGAACGAGAGCGTCGCGTCGAGGTGGAGGACGAAGCCGGCCTCCCGGGCGCGGGCGAGGAGGCGGTCCCAATCGACCCGCGTGCCCTCGGCCCGCAGGAGGACGACGAGATCGGCCGCCCACTGCAGGGGCGGGCTGGGGCTCCATCTCAGGCCGTGCGCAGCCACCTGCATGAGGAGGTCGGTGGGGCTCGGGGCGAGGGCGTCGATGGCCCGGCCGCGGAGCGGTTCCGCGTTCTCCCAGAACGGTCGTTCGTCTTCGGGCCGACGGCGTTCGTAGATGGCGTGCCAGTGAAGGTCGAGGTCGAGGCCCGGCCCGATCGTGAGCCCGACGGCATGGACGTAGGGGAGATGCCCGGGCACGACGTGGTAGGAGGGACGCCAGCCGAGGCTGGCCAGGACGGTCCGGGCCTCAGCGGACCTCTCGGGAGGGACGAGGACGTCGACGTCGTTCATCGGACGATGCCCGAGGCTCTCGTAGCAGCGCAGCCCGAGCGCGGCCCCCTTCAGGAGCATCACGGGGATGCCCGTCGCCTGGAGCGCCTTCACGGCGCTCGACGCCTGGTGGAAGAGCCGCTGGTTCCGGGACCAGGTATGGCGCAGGACGCCCCGCGCCTTCGCGAGGACCGGGTCGGCGCCGCCGAGGTTGTGGGCGAGGAGCGGGAGGATCCGGTACGAGGCGGGATCGACCCGCTCGATGTCGGCGGTCTCCCGCCACGAGGCGTAGGCGGCGCGGGCCTCGGGCTCGGGGAGAAGCGCCGCCCGCAGGAGGAGCGTCTGCTCGGGGGTCGGCCAGCACCCGCCCGCGCGGCGAACGGACGCAGGACGAACCGTCGCGCTCACGGCGCGCCGCTCCGGCGCCGGGCCAGGGCCTGGCGCACGACCTTGAGGTAGTCCGTGACCGCGGCCTTCTCCCGTCGACCGGTGTTGGTCTCGTGAAGCCGTCGCTCCAGGACGACCGCGTCGTGCGACGCCGCGTCGAGGCCCGCTTCGAGCCCCCGCATCCACCAGTCGACGAACTCTCCGACGCGAAGGTCGACGCGGAAGGGGCCCACGCGCGAGAAGGCGCTCTTCCGGAGGAGGGAAGCGCCCGGGTGAGCGCCCGGCATCGGCCCCTCCGGGCACGCGAGAAGCGAGCGGGCCGCTTCGGGCAGCTCCGGAGAGACGAACTGAACGACGCGGCCGAGCGCGGCGTCGGCGTGCGGCCGGGCCTCGAGTGCTTTGAGGTGCGTGGCGAGGGCCGTCGGCGTCCAGCGGTCGTCGGCGTCGAGGAAGGCCAGCCACTCTTCCGTTGCCTCCGCGACGAGGCGGTTCCGCGCCGCGCCGATGCCCGCGTGGGCCTGGCGGATGACGCGGACCCTCTCGCCGAAAGAAGAGGCGACGCGCAGGCTTCCGTCTTGGGAGCCGTCGTCGACGACGACGACCTCCGCGGGCGAAAAGGACTGCGACAGGGCCGAATCGAGCGCCTCGCCGAGGTACTTCTCGGCGTCGAAGACGGGGACGAGGACCGAGATCCGCCGGGCCCCGCCGCTCACGCGGACGCTCCCCCGGCCGGCGGCGCGCCTCTCTTCGCGGCCCGCCGCACCGCGCGGAGCAGCTCGAGGTGGCCCGCGGCGACGTTCGCGGACTGGTTCGCCGCGTGGATGCGGCGCTCGAGGAGGACGTCCGGGAGGAGGAGCTCCCGCAGACCGCGGCTCCTCGCGCGCATCAGCCAGTCGGAGTCGCTCGCGATCGGCTCTCCCTCCGCGAAGGGACCGACCGCGTCGAAGGCCCGCCTCCGGACGACGAGCGTCCCCGGCAGCAGACCCGGCAGGGGCCCGTCGAGCCAGCCGGGCCGTACCCACGAGGGCGGCGTCGAGAGCCCGTCGAGGAACAGCCGCTGATGGGCGAAGCAGAGCTCGAGCGCGGGATCGGCCTGGAACGCTCCGACCTGCCTCTCGAGCTTGTCGGGCGTGTACCGATCGTCCTGGTCGAGAAACGCGATCAGCTCGCCCTGGGCGGCGGCGACCCCACGGTTTCGGGCGGCCGCGACGCCCGCGCGGGCCTGTCTGACGAGGTGCACGCCCGGGTACGCACCGGCGATCTCCGCGCTCGCGTCCGTCGAGCCGTCGTCCACGACGACGATCTCGAAGGCGCGCCAGCTCTGACGGCCGATGCTCTCGAGCGCCTCGCCGAGGAAGCGCTCGCCGTTCCACACGGGGAGGACGACGGTCACGGTGAGGCTGTTCAGGGTCGGGCCTCTTCGAGGACTCGCTCGAGCGCGAGCGGAATGTCGGAGACATTCTCGCCGAGCTCGAGCTCCCAGCAGGGGAGGTGCCGGAGGAGGCTCCCGATCCTCGCGAGCGTGTGCCGGCCGGTGCCGGGCAGCTGGAAGATCGTGCTCGGCGCGAGCGCGGCGAGGAGCGCGGCGCCGCCCACCCGGCGCGCCCGTGTCGGCCCGCGACCGACGACTCGCGGCGTCACGGCTCCCCGGAGGGGAAAGCCGGCCGAGACGGACCCGGCCCAGCGGGGACAGAGAAGGATCATCGGCTTCTCCCCCGCGGCGTCGGGGTTCACGACGGCCCCGGAGAGGTGGGGGAAGCGCCGAAGCTGGTGGGGCTCGAGCTTGGCGGAGCTGTAGAGCGAGTGGACCCGAGGCTCCGGCCCGTCGGTGGCGAGCACGTAGTCGTCCCCCGCGACGCCGAGAGGGGAGCCGAGGCACGCGAGCGCGGTCGTCGATTTCCCGGCGCCGCTCCGACCGACCACGAGAAGACCGCCGTCGGCCCGTCCGACCGCCGCCGCGTGGACGAACTGTGCCCCGAGCTCGTAGAACGCGAGGTGCAGGAAGGAGCGGAGCGGAGCGGCGACCTCGTTGGACGGGACGTCCGCGGCCGACGCGACCCAGACGACGGCGCGCCGGCGGGAGTCGTCGAGGACCGTCAGGATCCCCACGCCGGGCTGCCAGACGTGCCGGTCTCCGTCTTCGGTCGACGCCGGCGCGGGCAGCTCGACGCCGGTCGAGGCGGAATCCCAGGCGAAGACCTCGAGGCCGGCCGGTTCCCCCGGCGCCGCGACGAGGTGCGCGAGCGCGGGCGCGAGGACGGGGAGCATCGCGGGGCCGGCGGTCCGAAGGACGAGCTGCTGGCCGCCGATGACGAACGCGCGCTCCTCCTCGCCTCCCGCGGCGCGCGCCGCGCGGCGGAAGGCGTCCGTCATCCGGTCGAACGTCGTTTCCGGAAGGGAAGCGGGCGGCGTCGCCCCGCCATCCGTCATGCAGGCTCGTCCCCCGGGTCGGGCTTCCGCGCCGGCCAGCCGGCCTCCTCGACCTCGTGGATCGGGTCGAGAAGGAGGAGGTCCTGGATGTCGTCGAAGCGCGACAGCGTCGGCTCGGTGAGGTTCGCCGAGGCCTTCGGGAAGGGCCCTAGCGCGGCCTGGGATCCGGAGACGGTCACGACGAGCCGCTCGGCGGCGAGGCGGGAGAAGAACGGCGTCAGGGCCGCTTCCACCTCGGGAACGCCCTTCCCGTAGGCGGCCGCGATTCCCTCGACGATGCCCGTCGCCGTCGAGCCGCCCGCCGCGATGGCGTCCCAGATGCTCGAGGCGATCGGGTCGAGGCTGTAGTAGGTGCCCGTCTCGAGGTCGATGATGACGGCCTCACCGTCCAGGATCTCGGAGATGACCTGGGGGGACCGGACAGCCAGCACGGAATCCATGACGTCGACAGCCTCCGCAACGGGACATTCTCGGACGGTTTCGGTGCCTTTGCCACGCCCGCCTCATCCCGGAATCGCCGGCGGAGTCTAGCGGCACGCGGAGCCACGGGACTCCCTCCCGGGGCGCCGGCCGACGATGTGGTGTCGATCATCACCGGGATTCCGGTTAGAGTGCGCGCCGCGTGTCCAACCACGAGCTGTCGATCGTCTTCTTCCTCGCCCTCGCGGCGATCCTCCTCGCCTGCCGCCTCGTCGGATACCTCGCCCGCTACGTGGGCCAGCCGCAGGTCGTCGGCGAGATGATCGCCGGGGTCCTCCTCGGCCCGTCTCTCCTCGGCTGGATCGCCCCGCAGGCCCAGGCCGCGCTCTTCCCGAAGGCCGCGATGCCGGTCCTCTACGTCGTCGCGCAGATCGGCCTCGTCCTCTACATGTTCCTCGTCGGGCTCGACTTCGACGTGGAGCTCCTTCGGAAGAGGGCACGGAGCGCCGTGACCGTCTCGTGGGCCGGCATCCTGACGCCGTTCGCGCTCGGGACTCTCATTGCGTGGGCGATCCACGGCGACACGGCGCTCTTCGCCGAGAAGGTCTCCGTCGGCGAAGCCGCGCTCTTCATGGGCGCGGCGATGTCGATCACCGCCTTCCCGATGCTCGCGCGGATCATCTACGAGCGCGGCCTCTCGGGGACCTCGATGGGGACGCTCGCGCTCGCGGCCGGCTCGGCCGACGACGCGGCCGCCTGGTGCATCCTCGCCGTCGTCCTCGCGAGCTTCTCAGGCCACGCCGCGGTCGCCGTCTGGGCGATCGGCGGCGGCCTCGCATTCGGCCTCTTCGCGTTCTTCGTCCTCAGGCCGCTCCTGGCCCGCGCGGGAGCGTGGGTCGAGAGGAAGCAGGCGTACGACAGCTTCGCGCTCCCCGGCGCGCTCATGCTCCTCGCGGCGGCGGCCTGGTACACCGACATGGTCGGGATCTACGCGGTCTTCGGCGCCTTCGTCCTCGGGGCCGCGATGCCGCGCGGCGAGATCGCGAAGCGGATCGAGGCGCAGGTCCAGCCCCTCACCGTGAACCTCCTCCTGCCGCTCTTCTTCGTCTACTCGGGGCTCAACACGCGGATCGGCCTCGTGAACTCCTGGGCGCTCTGGGGCCTCGCCCTCCTCGTCCTCCTCGCGGCGACGCTCGGAAAGGGGGGCGCCTGCTACGCGGCCGCGCGCCTCGGCGGCGAGCCGCATCGCGAGGCGGTCGGGATCGGGGCCCTCATGAACGCCCGCGGCCTGATGGAGCTGATCATCCTGAACATCGGCCTGGAGCGCGGCGTCATCACGCCGACGCTCTTCTCGATCATGGTCCTGATGGCGATCGCGACGACGCTCACGGCGCTCCCGGTCTTCAACCTCGCGTTCGGAAGGAAGGCCGTTGGCGAGGAGGCGGTCGCGCGCCCGGCGACGGCACCCGGGCCTCTCCTGGACGACTGACGGCGAGCTGGCGTGCCGCGAGCCGCCCGTCAGCCGAGGAGCGTCCGGAAGCGCTCTCCGTCTTCGCGGAGGATCGCTTCGGCGGACCGCACCCCCGCGTCCTGAGCCTCCTCGAAGAGCGGGAGCCCGGAGGCGTCGGCGTGGGCGAAGCGGACGCGGCCGACGGGCCGCTCCAGGGCTTCCCGCTCGGGATGCCAGACGAAGCCGGGGTGCGGGCGCGCCATCGCGTGCCCCCAGAGGTAGACGTCGACGTTCGTGACGAGGGCAGGGAGGTCGGGGTGCGCGCGGGAGAGGTCGGCGAGGACCGCCTCCGCGAGCTCCTTCCAGGTGGCGGCGAGGAGCTTCTCGCGCGCCCTGCGCGGCTCCTCGCCCGCGAAGACGAGGTAGTAGGTGAGGACGGTCGGACCGTGGCTGCGTCCCCCCTGGTGCGTCGCGACGACGTAGCCGAGACCCCGGGAGTCGTAGAGGACGTTGTCCCAGCAGAGGGGAAAGCCGCGGTCGGCCGGGCGTCCCGAGAGGGTGAGGTTCGCGACGAGCCACGGCGCGTACTCGAACGCCCGGAGGAACGGGGGAGGGCTCTCGCGCCACGGGGCGAGGACCTTCGCGGCGGTGTAGCGGGGGAGCGCGTAGACGACGTGCCGGGCCGCGACCTCGACGACCTCGTTGCGGGGCACGTCGAGCCAGCGGAGCGTGGCCCCGCCGGGCCGCGGGACGACGTCGAAGACGACGGCCGCCGTGACGATCCGTCCCCCGGCCGCCTTCAAGAGGTGCTTCACGAGGCGGCCGTTCCCCTCGGGCCAGGTCAGGAACGAGGCGGGCTCCTCGAACGGCTCGTTCGGGGCGGTCCCGCGGAGGCGCGAGGCGAAGTAGTGGATGCCGGCCCAGGCGGACGTGTCGTCGAGCGAGGAGCCGAAATCGTCGCGCGTCGCGTACTCGGCGAACCAGAAGAGCCGGGCGCCGCGGTAGCCGCCCCGCGTCAGCCACTCCCTCATCGAGATCCGGTCGAGCGGCGTCCACTCCGCGTCGTCGGAGGAGCGGCGGCGGGGGAGGGCGAACGCGCGGCGCCCCTTCGCGTCGCGGAGTCCCGCGAAGCGGTGCATCTCCCGCTCGAAGCGGGCGAGCTCCTCGCGGTCCTCCCGGGAAGCGCCGGCGCGCGGGTAGAGCCCCTCGTACCAGAGGCCGCGGAAATAGAGGCGCTCCTCCGGCTCCGCGCAGAGCATCTCCTCGGCCCACTCCGGGGCGCCGTCCGCGCTACGGCCGGCGACGGCGCCGACCTCCTCGAGGAGCGTCTCGAGCGCCGCGTTGCCGTACATCGGCACCGGGACGTAGTGCGCGCCCCACGGGTACGCGGAGACGGCGTTCGCGCCCGAGCGGGCGTTCCCGCCCGGCTCGTCCTCGAGCTCGTAGATCCGGAAGTCCGTGAAGCCGGCGCGGCGGAACGTCCAGGCGGCGGAGAGGCCGGAGATCCCCGCGCCCAGGATCGCGACCCCGACGCTCTCCTTCCGGGCGACGGGGCGCGAAAGGAGCTCGCCGGTCCGGATCCGGTGACCGCGCAGGACGTCGGCCCCGACGATCGCGCCGGAGAAGGCAGGTTCGTCCGGGCCCCGCCGGCAGGCCGCGAGGAGGGACGAGAGGGCCGGCAGGCCGGCGAGCGCGGCGATCGCCTCGCGGCGGGAAGGTCTCACGTCACTCGAACTTTCGCCACTCGCTCTCGTAGGTCCGGACGAGGACCTGGTCGTGGAGGCGGTTGACGGGCGCCTCGGCCCACGGCGCCATGTCGGGCCCGAACGAGAAGAGGGCGGGCAGCGTCTCACGCGAGAGGAATCGGAGGCCGGGGAGGAGGTCGGACGGGACGTCGAAGGGGCGCGGCGACGCGAGGACGAAGCCCCACTCGCCGAAAGACGGGACGGCGGCGTGGTACGGCCGCGTCTCGAAGCCGGTGGCGGCGATCGTCCGGTCGATGATCCAGAACGAGCGCCGGGCGAAGAGCGGGGAGGTCGACTGGACGGCGAACGCGCCGTCCGGCGCGAGGCGACGCCTCAGGAGAGAGTAGAAGCGCTTCGTGTAGAGCTTGCCGACCGCGAAGCTGTTCGGGTCGGGGAAGTCGACGAAGACGAGGTCGAAGAGGCCGGTCTGGGTCTCGAGCCATTTCATCGCGTCGTCGTTGACGACCGAGACCTTCGGCGAGAGGAGCGAGCCGCCGTTCAGGTCGAGGAAGAGCGGGTTCTCGCGGGCGAGGCGGGTCACGAGCGGGTCGAGGTCGACGAGGACGACCTCCTCGACGGACGGGTGCCGGAGCACCTCGCGGACGGCGAGGCCGTCGCCGCCGCCCAGGACCGCGACGCGGCGGGCGCCGGGAACGACGGCGAAGGCCGGGTGGACGAGCGCCTCGTGGTAGCGGTACTCGTCGACGGACGAGAACTGGAGGTGGCCGTTCAGGAAGAGCTGGAACCCGGCCCGATTGCGGGTCAGGACGACGCGCTGGTAGGGGGAGCTCTTCGCGAGGAGCACCTCGTCGGCGTACTGCTGCTCCTCGGCCAGGCCGGACAGCCGGTCGGCGGCCACGAAGCCGCCGAGGAGGAGCACGGTCACGAGGCCCGCCTTCGCGAGGAGGCCGCCGGCGGGACCGATCTCGTCGCGGAAGAGCCGGATCGACGTGAAGGCGACGGCGACGTTCAGGAGGCCGAAGAGGAGAGACGTCCGGAAGAGGCCGAGCGTCGGGACGAAGACGAGCGGGAAGAGGAGCGAGGCGGCGAGGGCGCCGAGGTAGTCGAACGTCAGGACCTGGGCGACGAGGTCCTTGAACGCCACGGATCGCCGCAGCAGCCGGAGCATCAGCGGGATCTCGACGCCGACGAGCGTGCCGACGGCGAAGACGAGGCCGTAGAAGACCGGGTGGAACCAGCGGGGAGAGAGGAAGGCGAACGAGAGGATGAGCGCCGAGAAGCCGCCGAGGAACGCGACGGCGATCTCGATCTCCACGAACCGGCGGGCGACGCCCTTCTCGATGAACTTCGAGAGCCAGGCGCCCGCCCCCATCGCCGTCAGGTAGATGCCGATGACGAGCGAGAACTGGGTGACGGTGTCGCCGAGGAGGTAGCTCGCGAGCGCGCCGGCGACGAGCTCGTAGACGAGCCCGCACGTGGCGATGACGAGGACGGTCAGGTAGACCGGCCCCGGCCGGACCGGGCTCGGCGTCACCGGGTCACGAGCCGATGGCGGACCCGATGATGAACGCCATCCCGAGGACGACCGCCGCGATCACGATCCCGAGCGCGACGTTCTGGTCCTCCTCGATCTCCTTCTTCAGGGAGAACGGGAGGATGCGCGGCAGGACGAGGAAGAAGATCCCGAAGACCCCGATCCCGATCGCCGAGAAGACGAGCGCCGACCAGACCTGTCCCGCGTGGAGCTGCCACCAGTTCATCACTTCCCTCCCGTCCAGAAGCTGTAGGCCCGGAATCCGGTCGCGCTCCGCGCCCCGGCGGCGACGACACCCTTCTTCGCGTTCGTCGGAAGCTCCCACCCGGCGAGGCCCGCCCAGGCGTAGGCCGTCAGGAGGAGCGCACCGAAGACCTGGAACCCTCGTCTCAGCATGTCGGCCTCACTCGTCGTCGTCCGAGCCGCTCCCCCCGCCGTAGTCGCTCTCGGCCCACCGACGTCCCTCGAACCGGGCCTTCGAGATCGCGAGCGCGATCGGGCCGAGCAGGAGGAGGACGAGGACGGCCATCAGGTGAGCGAACCGGGGGACGCCGCTCCGGAGCCGGATGTCGTAGTAGGGGGGCGCCTTCCCGCGCTCGAGCTCCGGCTCGAGGCGGAGGACGTAGCGCCCGGCGGGGACGCGCCCGACGTAGACGGTCCGCGAGCGGGAGCCCTCGCTCCACCTCTCGCCGCCGTCGACGCCGTGGTAGTAGTCGGACTGCAGGCCGAACCCGTACGCCTGGCCGGTCGCCTCCTCGAGGAGGACCGCCCCGACGTAGACCCAGGAGTTGTCCGTCGGCGCGTCGATCCGCGCCTCGACGTTCCCGGAGCGGGGCACCTCGAACGGCTCCGTGACGACGGTGAGCGCCTCGGCGATCGCGTCGGGGGCGATCGTCGGGTCGGTGGTGGAGACGGAGAGGTCGTGCCGCTTCTGGTAGACGACCTTCCGGTCGGCCTTGATGTTGAAGAAGACGAACAGGAAGACGGCGATCCCGGCGAAGAGGGCGACGGTGCGCAGGAACCCCCGGGCCGTCTCGGCGTGCGGCCACGGCTGGTTCGAGCCGACCCCCTCGGGCGTCGGCAGGGGCGCTCCGAGGCCGAAGCCCGACTCGAGCTCCTCCTTCGGGACATACGACCCTTCCGACCAGGTCACCTCGTTCGCGTACCGCTCCTCCGAGAGGATTCGGGGCGGCGCGACGTAGTCGGAGACGTCGGTCGACTCGCCCTTCTTCACCTCCCAGTAGAACTCGCCGAGGACGGCCTCGACGCGTGCGGTCGTCGACTGGAAGTGCTTGTAGCGCGTCCCTCGGTAGACCGCGAGGCGCGGCGCGGTCGAGACCTCTCCGGCCGCGGCCGGCTCGACGAGCGTCCAGTGCCCGTTCGACTCGACGAGCCAGTGGTAGGCCTCGGACTTCGTCTCCTTCAGGAGGTACTCGCGCCAGTAGTAGTGGACGCCGTCGACGGTGCAGGCCTTCAGGACCGCGCCGAGGATCGCGTAGGGTCTTCCGCGGAGCGTTCCTTCCCCGCCGAGCGGGAGGAGCGGCTTGAACGGCAGCTTCTGGAGCCTGGCGAGGACTTCGAACTTCGCCGCCGTCGCCCCGTCCTGCGGCGTCGCGAGGACGGAGCCGCAGTAGGTGCAGGCGACGCGGACGGTGTTCGCCGGGTCCTTCAGCTGCAGGCCCGCGCCGCAGGCGGGGCAGTTCAGCGAGGAGGCCCGCGCGGCGACCTTCCGTTCGCTCCATCCCTCGAGCCCCTCGACGCCGAGCTCCGCGAGCGCGACCGGCCGGCCGACGAAGAAGGCGTCGACGCCGGGGTCGTCGCCGTAGTCGAGCGTCCCGACGCTCCCGTCGGCGCCCGAGAGGTCGGCGTACATGAAGACGGCTCCCGGGGTCGCCGCGAACGGCAGGTCGCCCTCCGCCGAGGTGTAGAGCGCCTGGCGGCGGTCGGTCACCGTGAACTCGCCGTAGCCGCCGAACGAGAGGCGCTGGCCGGGAGCGATCTGGGGAAAGTCGGGCGGGGGCGGGTTCGTCGGCGCGGGGAGCGGCCGGGTGACCCAGAACGTCCCCTGCGCCTCCGCGAGCCAGCCGTACCGGCCGTCCTCGAACGAGACGTGCCACTCGTCCCACGTCCCCTCGCCCGTCGAGAGCTGGAGCCGGCCGACGATCCGGAACGGCTTCAGCCCCGCGGCCTTCGGCTTCGCCGTCATCCCGAGGCGGAACGGCGACGAGGTCGGGACGAGCTCGGCGACGACGCCCAGGGCCTCGAGGTTCGCCCCCTTCCGGGACACCGCGGAACGGCACTGCGGGCAGACGGTGACGACCGACGACCCGGCGCGGAACAGGACCTCTCCTCCGCAGGACGGACAGCTGGCGGCGCGGGAGCTCACGTGCCGGAAGGATAGAACAGGCCGGGCGCGACGGGGCGACCCGACGCCGTCGATTCGTCGCCTCGTCGCCTGGAGAACGCTCCTAGACGGGGATCCTCACGCGGAAGCGCGCGCCCCGACCCGGCGGGCTCTCGAGGGAGACCTCGCCGCCCATCGCCTCCGTGAGCGTCTTGACGATCGAGAGGCCGAGGCCGGTCGACGACTCGCCGCCCGTCGGGCGCGCCGAGAGGCGCGCGAACTTCGCGAAGAGACGGGCCCGATCGGCCTCGCTGACCCCGGGCCCCTCGTCCTCGACGTCGACGAGGCCGGCCCCGCCGTCGGCGTGGACCGAGACGACGACGGTGGAGCGCCAGGGGGAGAACTTGACGGCGTTCGACACGACGTTCTCGACCACCTGCTGGATCGCCCCCGGGTCGCCCGTCACGACGACCGGCGACCCGTCGAGGCGGATCCCGATCTCCTTCCGCGCCGCCGGCTCGAGCTGCGACTCGACGACCCGCCGCGCGATCCCGAAGAGGTCGCACGGCCGCCTCTCGAGCGCGACCCGCCCCGCCTCGGCGGCGCTCACCTCGAGGAGCCCGGCGACGAGGTCGCGGACCCGCTCCGCGGAGACGACGATCTTGGCCGCCATGTCGGCGGCCTCCTTCCTCGGGAACTCCTCGTCCCGCAGCATCTCGGCGTAGCCGAGGATGACGCCGAGAGGGTTTCGCAGGTCGTGCGCGGCGATTCCGAGGAACGTGCTCTTCTCCTCGTTCAGGCGCTTCAGGTCGGCGGCCACGCTGCGCACCTTCTCGCTCGCGGTCTCCAGCAGCCTCATCGTGACGAAGGTCCGGCGCTGCCACGCCTCCCGGAAGTAGCCGGCGATCGAGAAGAAGAACCAGAGGAGGAGCAGCGTCCCGAGCGAGACGACCACCACGTCGGCCGGGAGGGGCGGCCCCCAGCCGGGGAGCTTGCGGACGAGGGCCACGGCGGGGAAGGCGAGGACGATGAGGCCGGCCCTCACGACGCTCGCCGCGAAGCCCGAGGGGAGGAGGCCGATCGCCGCGGAGGCGAGGGGGAAGCTGAGGGCGGCGAAGTAGACGGTCGTCCCGGGCTCCTGCGGCTGCCCGACGGCGATCATCGCCGCGACGGCCCACCCGGCGCCGACGCTCCCCACCTCCAGGAGCGGCCGCGTCCAGCGGGCGAAGCGCGGGAGCGTCGCCAGGAAGGCGAGGAGCGCGACCGGGAGGGCCAGCGCGAGGAGGCGGATAACGAGGATGCTCCGCCAGGTCTCGGGGAACGCGATCGGGTCGAGGACCCCGAACGCGAGGATCGTCGCGAGGGCGACGAAGACGGACGGGCGGAGGATGCGGGCGCTCGACGTCCGCTGCTCCTCGCGGAAGGCCGCCTCGACGAGGGGGTCGCGGAACCGGAGCTTCCAGGCGTCGTCGAGGTCGCGCTCACTCACCGGGACGACGGGCCCCTCCCGGCGTGGCGGGCGCGGAATGCGCCATCCCGAGGAGGAGTGTCGTCCCCCGAGCACCGTTCCGCTACCCATTGCTGGGGATTCTGCACCGGACCCCGCCGCTTCGCGTCGCACTTTTCGGTCGGGGTCACCCCCGGAGGAAGTCGAAGAGCTTCCAGGTGAGGCCGGCGACGAGCGCCGAAGCGGGGATCGTCAGGACCCAGGCGACGACGATGCTCCTCGCGACGCCCCACCGGACCGAGGAGAGGCTGCGGCTCGCGCCGACGCCCATTATCGCCCCGGTGATCGTGTGGGTCGTCGAGACGGGTATTCCCCCGAGGGAGGCGCCGACCAGCGTCGCGGCGCCGGCGAGCTCGGCGCAGGAGCCCCCGATCGGCTTCAGCGGGGTGATCCGCATCGACATCGTCCGCACGATTCGCCAGCCGCCGGAGAGCGTGCCGAGGCTGATGGCGGCGAAGCAGAGGAGGACGATCCAGAACGGGATATGGCTCCCGGAGAGGTGTCCCGTCGAGACGAGGAGGGCGAAGATGATCCCCATCGTCTTCTGCGCGTCGTTCATCCCATGCCCGAACGAGAACGCGGCCGCGGAGGCGAGCTGGACCTTCCGGAAGACCCGGTCGACCCGGTCGGGGCGCCAGCGCCGGAAGGCCCACTGGGCGCCGAGGAAGTTCAGGAAGCCGAGGGCGAGGCCGAGGAGGGGCGAGAGGACGATGAACGCGCTCGTGACGAGGAGCCCCTTCATGACGAGGCTCCCGGCACCCGCCTTGACGAAGGCCGCCCCCGCGAAGCCGCCGATGAGCGCGTGGGACGAGGAGGAGGGGAGCCCCCACCACCAGGTCAGGAGGTTCCAGACGATCGCGCCCGCGAGGCTCGCGAGGACGAGGTCGGGGTCGACGACGTCGGAGCGGACGATCCCCTTGCCGATCGTCTGAGCCACGCGCGTCTCGAGCGCGAACGCCGCGGCGAAGTTGAAGAAGGCCGCCCAGACGACCGCGACCCTCGGCGAGAGGACGCGCGTCCCGACGACCGTGGCGATGGAGTTCGCCGCGTCGTGGAAGCCGTTGATGTAGTCGAAGACGAGGGCGACGACGATGATGAAGACGATGTACGTCACGGCGTCTCAGGTCGACTTGATCACGATCGCCTCGAGGGTGTTCGCGACGTCCTCACAGCGGTCGGTCGCCCCCTCCACGAAATCGTAGATCTCTTTCCATTTCATGACCTCGATCGGGTCCTTCGAGTCGTTGAAGAGCCGGCCGATGGCGAGCTGGGAGACGGTGTCGGCCTCGTTCTCGAGGCGGTTGATCTCGACGCAGGCGTCGAGGATCTGCCGGGAGTGCTTGAGGTCGGAGAGGAGGCTCAGCGCCTTCTGTATGGCCTCCGCCGACTGGACGATGATCGAGGTGATCTTCTTCAGCTCCGGGGTCGTCGAGGCGATCCGGTAGAGGACGATCCGGGCGGCGGCCGCGTCGATGAAGTCGAGGACGTCGTCGAGGTTCCGGACGAGGACGTGGATGTCCTCCCGGTCGATCGGCGTGATCCAGGTCCGGTTCAGGAGGTCGAACGTCTCGTGGGCGATCTGGTCCCCCTGGTGCTCGAGCTGCTTGATCCGCACGGCGCGCTCGTCGTCGAGGACCGGGGCGGCGGCGAGGGCGTCGAGGACCCGCGCCGCCTCGAGGATCACCGCGGCGCCGCGGGCGAACTGCGGAAGGAAGGTCTCTTCTCGGGGAAACAGTCGCATCGGGGGCTCTCCTCCGGGCGAAGGAGGTTATCAGGGGCCGCGTCGCGGCGAGGCCCCGACTCCCGGCGGCTCAGCTCGGCCGGGGCGAGGCCGCTTCGCGGAGGATCGCCACGGCCGCGGGGCGGCCGGAGATCGCCTCTCCAGAGACCCGGATCGCCTCCGCGCGGAGCTCGAGGTCCCCGGATCCGGTCGCGAGCCGAAGGGGTCCGGCCGCCCGGCCGGTCTCGAGGGCTTCGCGGAGGAGGTCGGTCACGGCCTTCTCGCGGACCAGCTCCAGCACGTGCTCGCCTCTCCGCAGGGCGCCGGGCGGGAGGCGCAGGAGGCCGAGGGCCGCGGCGTTCGCGTCGAGGAGGGAGAGCTCGCGATCGACGACGAGAAGTCCGGTCGGGATCCCCTCGAAGATCGCGCGGGAGACCGTCTCCTGCCGGAGGACCGCCTCGTTCCGCTCGCTCTCCCGATCCAGGAGGTCGCCGAGCGCCGAGTGGACCGCGGCCGTCTCCTCGGAGACGGCGCCGGGGTTCGCTGGCCGACGCCCCTGGCTGACGCTCTCCACGGCGCGGAGCACGAGGTCGAGCTCGGCCGCGTGCCGGAAACGGAGCCGGACGACGATCGCGCCGGCGAGCAGCCCGGCCGCGGCAGAGACCAGGAGGACCCGCCGGCGGTAGGGGGCCTCCCAGGCCGCGAGGTCCTTCTCGGGGAAGGCCAGGCGGAGGACCTCGCCGCTCCGGAGCCGGGTCGCCGCGTAGACGAGCCGATGCCCGAGCGTCGAGGAGAAGCGGGCTTCGACCCCGCGTCCCGTGCGGAGAGCGTCGCGCACCTCGGGGCGGCCCGCGTGGCTCTCGAGGGCGTCGAGGCGGCTCCGGTCGACGCCGCTGTCCCCGAGGACCCGGCCGTCGGTCGCGACGAGCGTGGCCCGGAGGGCCAGCTGCCTGCCGACCCGGTCGACGGCGTCCTTCGGGTCTCCTCCCGCGGCGAGGACCGCCTCGACGTCCGGACCGACCCGCTCGAGCAGCGAGAAGGCGGATTCCTCCGTCCGTCCCGCGATCGCCCCTTCGAGGATCCGTCCGAGGACGGCGCTCGCCAGCAGGCCGCCGGCGAGCCCGAGGAGCAGGGGAAGCACGGCCCTCCGAGCCATGGCCGGGGCGCGGGAAGAGGGGCGGGGCGGCTCGGGCGTCGTCATGCGAGACGGGGGATCGTAGCGCCCGCGCGTTAAGACGGCGTGGAGTCGCTCCCGGGCGGGACCGGCGCCGTCGACCGCGAGATCCGTGAGGAGGGCGCCTCGTCCCGGTAGAAGCCGCGCGTCGCCAGGAGGCGCCACGTCCGCTCGACCAGCTCCCTCTCGGAAACGGGACGAGAAAGGACCTCGCTCGCGCCGACCTGGCGAGCGAAGTGCTCCTGCGCCCGGTCCACCCGTGTCCCGAGGAGGAGCACGGGGACCTGGGTGAACGTCGGCGTCGCCTTGAGGATCCGCGCCACCTCGAATCCGTCGGCCTTCGGGAGGGCGATGTCCATCACGACCGCGTCCGGCACCCGCGACATCAGGAGCTCGAGGATCTCCTCTCCGCTCCGCGCCTCCACGGCGTCGCAGCCCGACTCGACGAAGGCCTTTCCGGCCGAGATCCGGTCGGCCCCGTCTCCCATCACGACGAAGACCGTGGGTCGTCCGGCGGCGCGCCTCATCGTCGGAGTCACGGGTGGCGTCGTGGCGCCCGAGGAAGGACGGATGGGGGACGGGGCGGGCTCGGCGCCAGGCGCCGGACGCGGCCGCGGACGGTGGGGCACGACGGGCGTGGGATCCCCGTCCCGGAGGGAGTCGACGGGCCGCTGCGGCCACGCGCCGCCGGCCGGATCGCCCAGGGCCGCGTCGATCGCCCGCGCGAGCGCGATCTCCTCGTCGTCGGCGCCGGGGGCGTCGGGCAGGCCTGCCGCCCGGGCGAACGCCGCGTCGAGCGCGGCCGCCGTCTGCGGGCGGTCCTCGCGTCTCTTCGCGAGGGCCCGGTGGACGGCCTCGCGGAGACGCGGCGGGATCTCGGGGTAGAGCGAGAGGTTTCCCGGCACCGGCTCGGAGATCTGCTTCATCGCGATCCCGAGCGCGGAATCCGCGGTGAAGGGGAGGACGCCGGAGAGCATCTCGAAGGCGATGATGCCGATCGAGTAGAGGTCGCTCCTCACGTCGGCGGACTGTCCCATCGCCTGCTCGGGCGAGATGTAGTGCGGCGTCCCCAGGACGACCGCCTCCTGGGTCAGCTTCTCGTCGACCGCGCCCCGTGCGAGGCCGAAGTCGAGGATCGAGACGACGTCCCCGGACCCGACGATGATGTTCTGGCTCTTCAGGTCGCGGTGGACGATCCCCTGCTCGTGAGCGGCCTGCGTCCCCTGGCAGATCTGGCGGAGGATCCGGATCGCCCTTTCCGGCGGAATCCGTCCCTCCCGCAGGATGAGGGACTGGAGGTCCTGGCCGGGGACGAACTCCATCGTGATGTAGGGGTGGCCGCCTCCGCTCCCGAAGTCGTACATGCGGGCGACGTTCGGATGCTTGACCTTGCGGTTCAGGCTGATCTCGCGCTTGAAGCGGGCGAGGATCGCTCCGTCGTCGTCCCCGTCCCCGATGTGCCCGTAGAGGACCTTGATGGCGACGACCTCGTCGAGGTCTCGGTCCTTCGCCTTGAAGACGACCCCCATCCCGCCGCGGCCGAGGTCCTCGAGCCACTCGTAGCGCGGCGCTCCGGCGAAGAACTGGGAGCGAAAGGTGTCGAGGTTCATGTCGCGTCGCGGCCCGCGGGCGAGCGGGTCGTCGCGCGCCGAACCTCTATTATCGCCCGGCGACGCGATTCCCGCAGGTGGCCCGCCGCCCTGTCGCGCCGGCGTCCGGGGCGATAGGATGCCTGAGTCCCGCAACGACACGCGAGGAGACCTGCCAATGACCAGCATCGACTCCATCAACACAGCCCTCGGCGCCGAGGCGAAGTCGCTTCTCGAGCACACCTGCACCGGAATCCCGAAGGAGACGCTGCATCTCCCGGGACCCGACGTCGTCGACAGGATCTGGTCGATGTCCGATCGTCCGATCCCCGTCCTCCGGAGCCTCCAGCAGCTCGTCGACCATGGCCGCCTGGCCGGCACCGGCTACCTCTCGATCCTTCCCGTCGACCAGGGGATCGAGCACTCCGGCGGCGCCAGCTTCGCGAAGAACCCGTCCTGCTTCGACCCGGAAGGGATCGTGAAGCTCGCCGTCGAGGGGGGCTGCAACGCCGTCGCGTCGACGCTCGGCGTCCTCGGCGCCGTCGCGCGGAAGTACGCCCACAAGATCCCGTTCCTCCTGAAGCTCAACCACAACGAGTTCCTGACGTACCCGAACAAGTTCGACCAGATCATGTTCGCGCAGGTGAAGCAGGCCCGCGACATGGGCGCCGTGGCCGTCGGGGCGACGATCTACTTCGGATCGGACCAGTCGGGGCGGCAGATCGTCGAGGTGGCGCAGGCCTTCCACGCCGCGCACGAGATGGGGATGGCGACGGTCCTCTGGTGCTACCTCCGGAACCCCGCCTTCAAGATGGACAAGGACTACCACGTCTCGGCCGACCTGACGGGCCAGGCGAACCACCTCGGCGTGACGATCGAGGCGGACATCATCAAGCAGAAGCTCCCCGAGACGAACGGCGGATACCTCGCGCTGAACTCGAAGGAGAACCCCTACGGGAAGACGGACAAGCGGATCTACGAGAAGCTGACGACGGACCACCCGATCGACCTGACGCGCTACCAGGTCGCGAACGGATACATGGGCCGCGCGGGCCTCATCAACTCGGGCGGCGCCTCGGGCGAGAACGACTTCGCCGAGGCCGTGAAGACGGCCGTCGTCAACAAGCGCGCCGGCGGCATGGGCCTCATCTCCGGCCGAAAGGCCTTCCAGCGCCCCATGGCCGAAGGGGTCAAGCTCCTCAACGCCATCCAGGACGTCTACCTCTGCAAGGACGTCACGATCGCTTAGCGCGACCGCGGCGAGCCCGTCGAGAGCCGAAGGCCCCCGGGCGACCGGGGGCCTTCGTGCGGGAGGGAGCCTGCGCGGGTGTTTCAGCCCGCGGCGACGAAGCGCCTATTCCCCGCAGGCCTTCCGAAACGTCGCCCCCAGCGCCTTCGTCTCCCGCTCGTCCTCGACGAAGGCCTCGGAGCCGGGCGCGACCGCCTCGCGCCCCACGAGAAGCCGGATCAACGACCCTCCCGAGAAGTAGGACCTCCGCTCCTCGACCGCGGCCACCGTCGGCGGCGTCTCGAGGCCGATCTGGCCGTCGTACCGGCTCGTCCTTCGGAACGCGAAGACGAGGTCGCCTTCCACGTAGAAGAGCTCGAGGGAGGCCTTCCAGGTCTCGCCCCAGAGCCGGGCCGTCACTTTCCGGAGCCGTTCGCCGGACGAGTGGCAGGTCGCCTCG
>JAKPXO010000530.1 GCA_029567505.1 Acidobacteriota bacterium | reverse complement strand
CGATTCTCTCCCGGTGTCGCCTGATGAAAACACATCAGTCGAGATCCCGTCCCAGGAACATTCCGGTGCCTTTACCCGATTCCAAGGAACGCGCGCGAGAGAGATGATGCACGGGCCGCGGCGGGCCCTACGCTGCCCGCGCGCGATCCCACAGGAGGATGTCTTCATGACGACGAGACCGATGGTCACCCTGGACGGGAACGAGGCAGTCGCCTCGGTCGCCCACAGGGTCAGCGAGGTGATCGCGATCTATCCGATCACCCCGTCATCCACGATGGGCGAGTTCTCCGACGAGTGGTCCGCCCTGGGCCGCAAGAACGTGTGGGGAACCGTCCCCCTGGTGTCGGAGCTGCAGTCCGAGGGCGGCGCGGCGGGCGCGGTCCACGGGGCGCTGCAGGCCGGGGCGCTGACGACGACGTTCACGGCGTCGCAGGGGCTCCTCCTGATGATCCCGAACATGTACAAGATCGCCGGCGAGCTGACGCCGTTCGTCATGCACGTCTCGGCGCGGTGCGTCGCGACCCACGCGCTCTCGATCTTCGGCGACCACTCCGACGTCATGGCCTGCCGCCAGACCGGGTTCGCGATGCTCGCCTCGAGCAACCCCCAGGAGGCGCACGACCTCGCCGCGATCGCGCACCGCGCGACGCTGATGGCGAAGGTGCCGTTCCTCCACTTCTTCGACGGCTTCCGCACCTCGAGCGAGGTCGCCAAGATCGAGCTCCTCGGGAACGACGACCTCCTCGCGATGGTGAGCGAGGACCTCGTCTCGGCCCAGAGGAAGCGGGCGCTGACGCCCGAGGCGCCGGTCCTGCGCGGCTCGGCCCAGAACCCCGACTGCTTCTTCCAGGCCCGCGAGGCGTGCAATCCCTACTACGACGCCTGCGCCGGCAAGGTGCAGGAGGCGATGGACGCGTTCGCGAAGCTGACGGGGCGCGCCTACCGCCTCTTCGACTACTTCGGCCACCCCGAGGCCGAGCGGGTCATCGTCCTGATGGGCTCGGGCGCCGACGTGACGCACGAGACCGTCGAGTACCTCCTCGCCCGCGGCGAGAAGGTCGGCGTCGTCAAGGTCCGCCTCTACCGGCCGTTCGACGCGTCGGCGTTCCTCGGCGCGGTCCCGAAGACCGCGAAGGCGATCGCCGTCCTCGACCGGACGAAGGAGCCCGGCTCGGTCGGCGAGCCGCTCTTCCAGGACGTCGTCACCGTGATGCGGAACGCGCGCGAGGACGGCACGTCGCCCTTCGCCGTCGAGCCGAAGGTCGTCGGCGGCCGGTACGGCCTCGCCTCCAAGGACTTCACGCCGGCGATGGTCAAGGGGGTCTTCGACGAGCTGAAGGGTGCGAAGCCGAAGCGCGGCTTCACCGTCGGCATCGTCGACGACGTGACCCACCTCTCCCTGAAGTGGGACCCCGACTTCGACACCGAGGGCGACGACGTCACCCGCGGCGTCTTCTTCGGCCTCGGCGCCGACGGCACCGTCGGCGCGAACAAGAACTCGATCAAGATCATCGGCGAGGAGACGGACAACTACGCCCAGGGCTACTTCGTCTACGACTCCAAGAAGTCGGGCGGGATCACGATCTCGCACCTGCGCTTCGGGCCGAAGCCGATCCGCTCCTCCTACCTCGTCAAGACGGCCGGCTTCGTCGCCTGCCACCAGTTCGGCTTCCTCGAGAAGTACGACGTCCTCGAGTACGCCAAGCCGGGCGCCGTCTTCCTCCTGAACTCCCCGTACGGCCCCGACGAGGTCTGGGACAAGCTCCCCGTCGAGGTCCAGAGCGAGATCCTCGAGAAGAAGATCCGCTTCTACGTCATCGACGGCTACGAGGTCGGCGCCAAGACGGGCATGGGCCGCCGCATCAACACCGTCATGCAGACCTGCTTCTTCGCGATCTCGGGCGTCCTCCCCCGCGAGGAGGCGATCGCCCAGATCAAGAAGTCGATCGAGAAGACCTACGGCAAGAAGGGCGCCGAGCTCGTCAGGATGAACTTCGAGGCGGTCGACCAGACGCTCGAGAACCTCCACGAAGTGAAGGTCCCCGCCGCCGCGACGTCGAAGCTGAAGAGGCCGCCGATCGTCCCGGAGGAGGCCCCCGACTTCGTCCAGAAGATCACCGCGGTCATGCTCTCGAACAAGGGCGACCTCCTCCCCGTCTCGGCCTTCCCGGTCGACGGCACCTTCGCCACGGCGACGGCGCGCTGGGAGAAGCGGAACATCGCCATCGAGATCCCGGTCTGGGACGAGAAGCTCTGCATCCAGTGCAACAAGTGCGCGATGGTCTGCCCGCACGCGGCGATCCGCGCCAAGGTCTTCGACCCCGCGGTCCTCGAGAAGGCCCCCGGGACCTACAAGTCGGTCGACTACAGGGCCCCCGAGTTCAAGGGGATGAAGTACACGATCCAGGTCGCCCCGGAGGACTGCACGGGCTGCACTCTCTGCGCCGCGGTCTGCCCGGCCAAGGACAAGGCGAACCCGAAGCACAAGGCCCTCGACATGGCCCCGCAGGCGCCGCTCCGCCAGGCCGAGCGGGAGAACTTCAAGTTCTTCCTCGGCCTCCCCGAGCCCGACCGGACGAAGCTGAAGGTCGACGTGAAGGGCTCGCAGTTCATGCAGCCCCTCTTCGAGTTCTCCGGCGCCTGCCTCGGCTGCGGCGAGACGCCCTACATCAAGCTGATGACGCAGCTCTACGGCGACCGGCTCCTGATCGCCAACGCCACTGGCTGCTCGTCGATCTACGGCGGGAACCTCCCGACGACCCCCTACACGGTCAACTCCGAGGGGCGCGGCCCCGCCTGGGCCAACTCGCTGTTCGAGGACAACGCCGAGTTCGGCTTCGGCATGCGCCTCGCCCTCGACAAGCACGCCGAGCACGCGGCCGAGCTCGTGAAGGAGCTCTCCGGCCTCGTCGGGGACGAGCTCGTCTCCTCTCTCCTGACGGCCGACCAGTCGACCGAGCAGGGGATCGCCCACCAGCGCGAGCGCGTCGCGGCCCTCAAGGCGAAGCTCGCCGGTCAGAAGGGCCTCCCGGCCCGCCGCCTGACGGACATCGCCGACTACCTCGTCAAGAAGAGCCTCTGGATCGTCGGCGGGGACGGCTGGGCCTACGACATCGGCTACGGCGGCCTCGACCACGTCATTGCGATGGGCCGGAACGTCAACATCCTCGTCCTCGACACCGAGGTCTACTCCAACACCGGCGGCCAGGCCTCCAAGTCCACCCCGATCGGCGCCGTGGCGAAGTTCGCCATGGCCGGCAAGTCGGCCGGCAAGAAGGACCTCGCGATGATGGCGATCGCCTACGGCAACGTCTACGTCGCCAAGATCGCCTTCGGCGCGAAGGACGCCCAGACGGTGAAGGCCTTCCAGGAGGCCGAGAGCTACGACGGGCCGTCGCTCCTCATCGCCTACAGCCACTGCATCGCGCACGGCTACGACCTCTCGCTCGGCCTCGAGCAGCAGAAGCTCGCGTCCGAGTCGGGCTACTGGCCGCTCTTCCGGTGGGACCCGCGGCGGGTCGCCGAGGGCAAGCCGGGCCTCGTCCTCGACAGCTCCGCCCCGAAGACGGACGTCGGCAGGTTCATGGCCAACGAGACCCGGTTCCGGATGCTCGAGAAGACGAACCCCGAGCGGGCGAAGATGCTCCTCGACCTCGAGAGGCACGAGGTCGCCTCGCGCTGGGCGATCTACGAGAACCTCGCCCGCGGAGCCGACCCCGTCACCGCGGTCGCCGCCGCTCAGACCACTCCGAAGGCCAACTGAGGACGAGGAGCGACAACGATGGATCTCTCGACCACCTACCTCGGGCTCAAGCTCCCCCACCCGATCATGCCGGGCGCCTCCCCGATGGTCGACAAGATCGACCTCGTCAAGCGGATGGAGGACGCCGGGGCCGCGGCGATCGTCATGCACTCCCTCTTCGAGGAGCAGCTCATGAGGGAGGAGCTCGCGACGTACCACCACATCGACGTCCACGCCGACTCGTTCGCCGAGGCGATGACGTACCTCCCCCGACCCGACGAGTTCAACCTCGGGCCGGACCAGTACCTCGAGCAGCTCGTGCGGATCAAGCAGTCCGTCGACCTGCCCGTGATCGCCTCGCTCAACGGCTTCACGTCGGGCGGCTGGATCCGCTACGCCAAGCTGATGCAGGACGCGGGCGCGAACGCCCTCGAGCTGAACGTCTACTACCTCGCCACGAACGCCGACGAGGGGGGCGAGGAGGTCGAGCAGCGGACGATCGACATCCTGAAGGCGGTCAAGCAGGCCGTCACGATCCCGGTCGCGATCAAGCTCTCCCCCTTCTTCTCCTCCATGGCCAGCATGGCCCGTCGCCTCGACGAGGCGGGCGCCGACGGCCTCGTCCTCTTCAACAGGTTCTACCAGCCCGACATCGACGTCGAGAGCCTCGAGGTGGAGCCGACGCTGAAGCTCTCGGACTCCTCCGAGCTCAACCTTCGGCTCCGCTGGCTCGCGGTCGTCTCGGGCCGCGTCCGCGCCTCGCTCGCGGTCTCGGGCGGCGTCCACACCCACCTCGACGCGGTCAAGGCGGTCATGACCGGCGCCCACGCCGTCCAGGTCGTCTCGGCGATCCTCCAGCAGGGGCCCGACGTCCTCCGGCGGATCCGCGAAGGGCTGACGCAGTGGCTCGAGGAGCACGAGTACGACTCGCTCGAGCAGATGCGCGGCTCGATGAACCTCCTCCGCTGCCCCGACGCCTCGATGTTCGAGCGCGCGAACTACATCCGCATCCTTCAGGGCTACAAGGTCTGACCGCCGGGCTTCCGACATCGGACGAAGGGGGCGGCCCACGGGCCGCCCCCTTTCCTTTTTCGGCGCCGGCGCGCGGGCGGACGCTTCTCAGGGGCGGACGTTCACCTGAAGCCAGTAGGCGGCCATCTCGCGCAGCGTCCTCGCGTGCTCCGCGAACTCCACCTGCTTGACGACGAAGCTGTTGGCGCCCGCCTGATAGCAGGCGCGGACGTCCGCCGGCAGCATCGACGAGGTCAGGACGACGACCGGGACGTCCCGGCCCCTCCCGTCGGCCCGGAAACGCGTCAGGACCTCGATCCCGTCGACCTTCGGCAGCTTCAGGTCGAGCAGGACGAGGGCCGGCGGCGGGACCGTCCCGGCGGCGGCCTCTCCCCGCCCGAGGAGGACGTCGAGAGCCTCCTCCCCGTCCCTCGCGCGGACGACCCGGGGAGCCAGCTCGCATCGCGCGAGGGCGCGCAGAGCCAGCTCCGCGTCGTCGTCGTCGTCCTCGACGAGGAGGATCCAGACCTCTTCAGGCATCGCTCTCCCCCGTTTCCGGAAGCGAGAACGCGAAGGTCGCCCCCTGGCCCGGGCGTCCTTCGGCGTGAACGCTCCCGCCGTGTCTCTCGACGATCCGCCGAACGATCGCGAGGCCGATACCGGTCCCGTCGTCCCCCTCGCCGGCGTGAAGCCGTTCGAAGACGCGGAAGAGCCGTCCGGCGTGGGCCGGGTCGAACCCGACGCCGTCGTCGACGACCTCGCAGACGACGTGCCCGGCCTCGACTCTCCCTCGGACCTCCACGCTCCTCCCGGGCCCCGCGGCGGCGTACTTCACCGCGTTCGCGAGGAGATGCCGGAGGACGACGCGGAGGAGCGCGGCGTCGCCCCGGGCGGTCGGCAGATCACCGACCACGAAGCGCCAGGCCTCGCGAGCCTCGGCCGGGACCACGTCCTCGAAGGCGCCCCGCGCGAGCACGCCGAGGTCGACGCGTTCGTGACGGAGGCCGGCGGACCCCGCCCGCGCGTACTCGACGAGGTCCCGGAGGAGCCGGTCCATCCGGCGCGCGCCGCCCCGCACCCGCGCGAGAAGCCGCCGGCCCTCGTCGTCGAGCCGGGCGGAGTGCTCCTCCTCGAGGATCCCCGAGAACCCCTCGATCGCCCTCAGCGGGGCGCGGAGGTCGTGAGCGATCGAGTGGACGAACGCCTCGAGCTCGGCGTTCTTGGCGGTCAGCTCGGCCGTCCGCTCGGCGACCCGCCGCTCCAGGCCGGCGTTCAGCTCCCGGATCTCCCGGTCGCTGCGCTGGAGAGCCTCGCGGGCGGCGTAGCGTCCCGTCACGTCGTGCACGACCGACAGGACGTGCGGCTCGCCCCTCACGTCGACCCTGCGCGCCGAGACGCTGCCGACGAACGGAGTCCCGTCGCGGCGCCGTCCCTCGAGCTCGAGGTCCCGGGTCGCGTCGGACTCGAGCGCCCGCTCGAAGACGCGGTCGCGGGCCCGCGGGTCGACCCAGACCCCCAGCTCCGTCGAGGAGCGGCCCACGATCTCGTCCCGCCGATAGCCCGTGAGCGCCTCGAAGCCCTCGTTCGCGTCGCGGCAGATCCCGTCCGACACCCGCGTCATGAGGACCGCGTCCGGGATCGTGTCGAGGAGTCGGCGGAAGTGGTCGCGAGCCTCCCGGACCTCCGCGTTCACGCGACGGTTCACCAGGATGACGATGCCGAAGGTCACGAGGTTCGTCAGAAGGAACCCGTCGACGTACGGCGCGACGTTGAACGCGGCGCTCCCCCAGACGTCGCCGACGTGGGCTCCGATAAGGAGGACCGCGCCGCGGTAGGCGAAGAACGCCGCGTGGGCGAGGAGGCCCGCCACCAGGACGAGAGCGACGGGGCGGCTCTCGCCCGTCCGTTCCCGCCAGAGCTCCCGCGCCGAGAGGAGCGCCGAGACGACCAGCGCCGCGGCGAGGACGACGGCCCGAAGGTCGATGTCCGGGACGACCCAGAGGAGGAACGCGTGCGCCGCGAGGTAAGGGACGAGGACGGCCCCGAAGAGGCGCCGGTCCTCGTCCCGGCCGTGGAAGCGGCAGAGGCCGGCCCAGAGGCAGAGCGTCCCGAAGACGATCAGGCCGTTCTGCGCGAAGATCGCGACGCGGCCGAGCGTCTCGTGGTCCCGGAAGAGGAACGCGACCGACCCGGCGCCGACGGCAGCGCTCCAGAGGAGAAATGCGCCGGTGCCCCGGTAGCTCCGAAAGAGCGCGTACTGGACCGAGAGGACGACGACCTGCAGCGCCTGCGTCAGGGCGAAGAGCGCGAGGAGCGTGCGAACGTCGAGGGTCACGATCGCCGGCCCCCCGAGCCCCGAGCCACCCCGACAGCCTTCGAGCGTCGCTTCACGCCCTCTGATTATGAGCGCGCGGGGGGCGCCGGCTCCCGTGCGGCCTTGCGTTCGGCGTCCGCGAGGAGGTCTCGGGCATGCTCGGCCAGGGGCGAGCCGGGAGCCCGCTCGAGCAGATAGCGGTAGACGCGGACCGCCTCGAGCGGCGCCTTCGCCTTCTCCAGGTGATGCTCGGCCACGCGGAGCAGCCCCTTGAACGCTTTCGCGTCGCCCGGCTCCGCGTCCAGCGTCTGGGAGAAGGTCCAGGCCGCGGCGGCGACGTCCCCGTCGCGAAGGAGCTGGTCGGCCAGCAGGGAGAGGGCCGGGCGGTCGAGACCGAGGGCGTCGAGGCGGTCGAGGTGCTGGCGGTAGATCGCCGCGGCCGCCTTCGGCGAGCCCTTCGCGAGGCCGGCGGGAATGGCCATCCGCGCGGCCTCGAGCGCGCCCTCGACGTCTCCCGCGGTCAAGCGCGCCTGCCAGATCGCCTGGAGCGACTCCGGGTCGGCGGTCGAGGCCTCGGCCGGCGCTGCGCCCGCCGGCGCGACGGAGGCCGTCCCGGCGTGTGCCGCGACCTCGACGTCGAGCGGCTCGTCGGCCTCCTCCGCGAGGCTCGCGGCGGCGAAGGCGCCGCAGAGCTTCCCCTGGAGCGTCAGCACCATCCCGACGGCGTAGAGCAGAAGCGGGACGAACGCGGTAAGGGCGAGCTTCGGCTGCCGCGGCATGAGGGCGCCGTAGACCGGCAGGACGACGAGGAGGACCGTGAGCGGTGGCCCGAAGACGCCGGCGATCGCGAGGAAGAGCTCGCCGATCCGGCCGGCAAAGAGCGTCCGCCAGAGCGCAGGCGAGAAGAGCGCGCCGAAGCTGGGGGCGACCGCGGCGACGGCGACGAACGCGAACGAGAGGACGACGCCGAGGCCGGACCAGAGCGAGATGAGGAACGGAAGGCGCGGAAAACCGATCGGGACGAGGCCGATGGCCGGGTCCGGCGTTCCCGCCCCCTTCAGCAGCCCCCAGACGACGAACGGCACCGCCCAGGCGGCCCACAGGAGAAGGAGCCGCGCGGCCGCCGCCATCGTGCCGCTCCAGGGTCCCGCCGCGCTCGAGAAGAGCCCCCCCTCGGTGTCCCCGGCGACGCCGACCTGCGCGAAGCGCGACACGAAGACGAGCACGGTCCCCATCCAGACGACGAGGACCGCGACGGCGTCCCCCTTCGAGCGGGGACCGCTCGCCGCGAACAGGAGGACGAGACCGGTCGGGAGCGCGGCGAGGAGCCCCGTGAAGAACGAGGTGATCGAGAAGGAGTCGTGGACGAGCTCCCCGAAGACGCGCGGGAACGCCGTGCGGCTGGCCATGAGACCTCCTGCCCCGTTCCCCGGGGCCCGGGACGCTCCGGATCGATGCCCCGATTCTAGGGGGACGGAGCTCCGGGGCCATCTGCTATAAAGCCGACTCTCGTAGGGATCCCATCGAAGGAACCACGAAGGAGACACGCGATGAAGCTCCGTCCGACCCTTCTCCTCGCCGCCGTGGCGCTGGCCGCGCCGGCGTTCGCCCAGTTCGAGACCCCGCAGCCGAGCCCGAAGGCGACCCTGAGCCAGCGGGTCGGCCTGACCGACGTCACGATCTCCTACAGCCGCCCGAGCGTCCGCGGCCGGGCCATCTGGGGTGACCTCGTCCCGTGGGACAAGCCGTGGCGGACCGGCGCGAACGCCGCGACGACCCTCACCTTCTCCGACGACGTCACGATCGAGGGGCAGAAGCTCGCCGCGGGCACCTACTCCCTCGTGACGATCCCCGGGAAGGAGGAGTGGACGGTCGTCTTCAACTCCGACACGAAGCTCTGGTGGGAGACGCAGTACGACGCCGCGAAGGACGCGCTCCGCGTGAAGGTGAAGCCCGAGGCCGCGCCGATGACCGAGACGCTCCACATCGGGTTCCCCTCGATCTCGGCGACGGGCGCCGTCCTCGCGATCGAGTGGGAGAAGGTCCGGGTCCCCGTGAAGCTCGGCGTCGAGGTCGACGGGAAGCTGAAGAAGGCCCTCGGCTCCGCCGAGGCGAGCGCCTGGCAGTCGCCCCTGATGGCGGCGCGCTACTACTGGGAGCAGCGGCAGGATCGCGCGGAGGCCTGGAAGCAGCTCGAGAAGTCGATCGCCGCGAGCCGGAACTGGGCGAACGTCTCCCGGAAGGCGCGCTTCCTCGCCGAGGAAGGGAAAACGGCCGAGGCGGTGAAGGCGGGCGAGGAGGCCCTCGCCCTCGCGAAGACCGACCCGGCGAAGCCGAACACCGCGGCGTTCGAGAAGACGCTCGGGGAGTGGAAGGCGAAGAAGTAGCCACGATCCGGCCTCGGGTATTCGCGACGCGGGCCGAGAGGCCCGCGTTCGCGTCTCGGCCCGCGTCGACGCCCACCGCGGCCTCCCCCGCGCCGCGCCGAAGTCCGGGCCGGTCATCCGGTCGTAGAGAGCCCGGAGAGAAGACGTGGACGAGACGCCCGGATCCCTGCGATCGCCGGCAATTGCGCACAGGCTCGAGCGGGAGCAGGTCCTCCCGGGAATGCCGGAGGAGGTCTTCCCGTTCTTCGCCGACGCCCGGAACCTCGAGGCGCTCACCCCTCCCTTCCTCGGGTTCCGGATCCTTACACCCCTGCCGATCGAGATGCGGGAAGGGACGCTCATCGATTACTCCCTCTCTCTCTTCGGCTTCCCCGTGCGCTGGAAGACCCGGATCTCCGTCTGGGAGCCGGGCGTGCGGTTCGTCGACGAGCAGCTTTCCGGTCCCTACGCCCTCTGGCGCCATACGCACTCCTTCGAACGGCGGGGGGCCGGGACCCTCATGCGCGACGTCGTCGAGTACCGCGAGCCGCTCGGTCCGCTCGGGACGCTCGCCCACCGCCTCTTCGTCGCGAGGACCGTCGAGAGGATCTTCGACTACCGCCGCGAGGCGGTCGTCGGGCTCCTCCAGAGGGTCGCGTGAGCGCGCCGGCCGCCGACCTCGAGCTCTTCTACGACGGCGCGTGCCCCCTCTGCGCCCGCGAGGCGCGCGCGCTCCGGCGGCTCGACCGGCGCGGGCGCCTGAAGCTCACGGACCTCGCCGCCCCGGGCTTCGACCCGGCCGCAGCGGGAGTCCCGATGGAGAGGCTCGTGGAACGGATCCACGGCCGGCTGCCCGACGGGACGACCGTCGAGGGCGTCGAGGTCTTCCGCCGGGCCTACACCGCGATCGGATTCGGCCCGCTCGTCGCTCTGACGCGCCTCCCGGGCGTCTCGGGCCTGCTCGACCTCGCCTACGCCTGGTTCGCCCGGAACCGACTGCGGCTGACCGGGCGCTGCGAGGCCGACGCGTGCGGCCGGGGCGTGCCTACGGCGTCGAGGGGACAGCGCCGACGTCGATCGACGGGGTCCGCCACGTGACCGGGTCGACGACGATCTTCCCCTCGTAGTTCAGGACGTCGAGCCTCTCCGGGACGACCTTCACGAGAACGAGGTTCTTCAGCCCCGGGAAGGACTGGTCCCAGTAGGCGCGCTTCCTCTTCAGGATCTCGGCCCTGTCGTCGACGAGGACCGCGCGCCCGCTGAGGGAGACGTAGCCGCTCGCCTTCGCGTGGTCGGCGTAGTAGAGCGTCACGCGCGGGTCCGAGCGCATCTCGGCGACCTTTCGGCTCCGGTCGTTCGTCGCGAACCAGACCGTCAGGTCCTCCTCGGGCGGGAACGGGTTCATGGTCCGGACCGAGGGGCGGCCCGACGCGTCGAGCGTGATCAGGGCGCAGTAGGTCTGCGAGGTCATCACCTTCCGGGCGGCGGCGACGAGCTCGTCGCGGGTCGGTGGGGTCGCGGGCTTCGCGGCCTTCTCGTCCGCGAGGGAGACGCCGCTGGCGAGGAGGGCGGCCAGGGCGAGGATCGGGAGGCGGAGCGTCCGCCGGGCCTTCGAGGACATCGCGAGTCTCCTTCCGGGACGGAGCCGCTCGGGATCGCCCCGGTTCGTCGAGGGCGGCCCGGGCTCGTGAGGCCCGGGCTGCGGGGTTCACGCGGAAGCGGTCTCCCGGGACTCCCCGTCGGGCGTCCCCCGGACCGCGGAGAAGCCGAGCGCCACGGCGACGACGACGGCGCAGCCGAGCGCGTTCAGCCAGAGGAACGAGACGTCGGTGAGGAGCCAGGCGCCGACGACCGCGGCCTCGCCCGCGAGGGCTCCCCAGAACGCGGCGCCCCCCTTGACCTTCGGGAGGTAGAAGGCGGTCAGGAAGACGCCGAGGATCGTCCCGTAGAAGAAGGAGCCGAGGATGTTCACCGCCTCGACGAGCGTCCCGAGGCGGCCCGCGTACTGGGCGAAGACGATCGCGAAGGCGCCCCAGGCGATCGTCAGCCCCTTCGAGATCGTCACGAGGTTCTCCTCCGCGACGTCCTTCCCGAAGTAGCGGCGGTAGACGTCGACGACGGAGGTCGTCGAGAGGGCGTTCAGCTCGGCGGCCGTCGACGACATCGACGCCGCGAAGATCGCGGCCAGGACGAGGCCGACGACGCCGGTCGGGAGGACCTCCAGGACGAAGCGGAGGAAGACGTAGTTCGTGTCCTTCCCCTCCCCTTTCGGGACCGCCTCCTTCACGACGGCCGCCGCCTTCGCCTTCACGGCCTCGGAGCGGGCGTGGGCCGCCCGGAGCGATTCCTTGGCCGCCACGAGGGCCGTCTCGTCGCCCGACTTCCCCGCCGCGACGAGGCGGAGCGCCTCGGTCCGGCGCTCCTCGAACGCGGCGGCGTGGGCCGTCTCGAGAACGGCCATCTCGGCCCCGCGCGCCTCGGCGGCCTTCTTCGCCTCGACCGGGTTGAACCAGAGCGGCGGGGCGACGAACTGGTAGAAGGCGAAGACCATCGCGCCGACGAACAGGATCGCGAATTGCATCGGCACCTTCACGAGGCCGTTCGCGAGGAGGCCGAGGCGGCTCTGGGCCACGGAGCGCCCCGTGAGGTAGCGCTGGACCTGCGACTGGTCCGTCCCGAAGTAAGAGAGCGCGAGGAACGCGCCGCCGATCAGTCCCGACCAGAGGTTGTAGCGGTCGCCCAGGTCGAACGTCGTCTCGACGGCGTTCATCCGCCCGAGCGCCCCCGACACCAGGACCGCGTCGCCGAAGCCGACCCCCTCGGGGAGGACCCGGAGGAGGGCCGCGAGGGCGAATCCCATCGCGACGAGGATGACGGCCATCTGCCACGTCTGCGTCTCGTTGACCGCCTTCGCTCCCCCGGTCGCCGTGTAGACGACGACCAGGCCGCCGATGAGGAGCGTCGTCACCTGGATGCTCCAGCCGAGGAGGACCGAGAGGACGAGCGCGGGAGCGTAGATCGTCAGGCCGCAGGCGAGGCCGCGCTGGAGGAGGAAGAGCGACGCCGTCAGCGTCCGCGTCTTCGCGTCGAATCGCCCCTCGAGGTACTCGTAGGCCGTGTAGACCTTCAGCCGGTGGAAGAGCGGGACGACGGTGACGCAGAGGACCACCATCGCGATCGGCAGCCCGAAGTAGAACTGGACGAAGCGCATCCCGTCGGCGAAGGCCTGGCCGGGCGTCGAGAGGAACGTGATCGCGCTCGCCTGCGTCGCCATGATCGAGAGGGCGACGGTCCACCAGGCCTGGCTCCGGCCCGCGAGGAGGTACCCCTCGAGCCCCTTCTGCTTCCGGCTTCGCCACGTTCCGTAGCCGACGATGAAGAGGAGCGACGCACCGAGGACGGCCCAGTCGAGGCCCTTCACCGGAACGACTCCGCGAAGAGCCAGAAGAGGAGGACCTCCAGCGCGAGGGCACCCAGGACGACCGCGTAGAGGACACCCCAGCGCTTCCCGACCGGCGGCGGCTCGTCGGCGACGGGCCGTTCGTCAGCCACGCGGCGTCCCGCCCGAGACGAGGTTCGCGAAGAGGCGGATCGCGCCCGGCACGCCGGCCGGAAGCTGCCGGAAGAACGAGAGGCCGGTGTAGACGTAGGTCCCCTTGCCGTGCCTCGCGGCGAGGAGCGCGCCCTTCGATTCCTTCTCTCCGGGGTCGGCCATCCCGAGGAGAGGCACGTAGCGCTCGTCCCAGGTCGCCGGGAAGTAGAGGCCGCGTTCCTGGACCCAACCGTCGAAGTCGGCGGGGCCGATCCGGTTCGGCGTCGTCAGGAGCGGATGCTCCGGCGCGAGGAGCGTCACCTTCGATTCCTCGTCCGTGACCCGGTCCCGGCCGAGCTTGAGAGGGAACGGGCCGAGTCGGTCGGTCACCTGCTCGAAGCTGGTGTTGTACTGGACGACGAGCGTCCCGCCCGCCTCCACCCAGTCGAAGAGCCGCGGCATCGCGTCCTTCAGCTCGCTGCGCGTGTTCGCGGCTCGAATGCCGAGGACGACGGCGTCGAAGCGGGCGAGGTCTCCGCGGAGGAGGTCGTCGGCCGACAGGAGCGTGACGGCGTATCCCATCTGGCGGAGGACGCCGGGGACCTCGTCGCCGGGCCCGGAGACGTAGCCGACGCGCGACCGGCCGCGCGCGAGATCGACGTGGACCGCTCGCGCCTCGGCGCGCTCGAAGTACGTCAGCGGCGGAAGGTGCGGGTACTCGATCCGGCGCTTCGTCAGGCTCCAGGAGTCGCCCCCCGTCGCCGCCTCCGCGCCGATCGTCGCGACGGCGGGCGTCTCCGGGGAGCGGAGCGTGAACTCGAACGTCGCGCTCGCGCCCGGCGCGAGGGCGAATGGCCGCACGGCGGGCTCGACCCGCCACCCGGCCGGGACCGAGAGGCGGACGGCGCCGTCGACCTTCGGCGGCGGCGCCTCGCCCGCCTGGCCGTCCGCCCCGGTGGCGGACGCGACGATCGACGGCGTGAGCGGCGGCGGCCCGGAGCGGTCCTTCGGGACCTCGGCGGCCCGGACCGTCACCTTCACGACCCGAGGCGCGTGGTCCGGAAGGACGAGGACCTCCTCCTCGATCTCGACGGAGACGGGAGGCTCGACGACGAACGGGCGGATCTCCTCCCCCTTCACCGGGTCGGTCCTCCGGAAGAAGACCGGCTCCTCGTACGTCAGTGTCTCCCCCGCCATGACGACGTCGAAGGAGACGCGGAGCGAGGCGCCGTCGGGGCGGATCGCGTCCTTCGGCTCGGGAACGGCGTAGAGGCCGCGCGCGGGGCGCGCCCGGAGCCAGTGCGGCTGCGTCGCCTCCGCGTCGACGGGAACGGGGACGGACGCCGAGCCCGACACGGGCTCGTTCAGCTTCAGCTCGGCGCCGGAGGGGAGCCCTTCTCCCGTGCCCCACGGGACGACGACGCGGGCGAGGGTCGCAGGGGCGCCGGCCCGGACGAGGGCCGCGACGTTCAGGCGGAAGGCGCTCCCCGGCGTCGCCGAGGGGCTCGCCGCGATCGCCTCGAGCCAGAGGCCGGAAGCCGATCGGATCACCGCGAGGAGCTCGCGGCGCTTGACCTCGACCCACGGGTCGGCGCCGACCTCGCGCAGCGCGGCGTGCGCCTCGAGGAGCTTCGGCAGGACCCGCGCCGGCTCTCGCGCGTCGAAGAGCCGCTCGGCCTCCTCGAGGAGGCGGCCGACGCGCGTGCCGCCCGGCACGCGCCCCCACGTCGTGTCGATCCCCTCGAACGGGTCGGACGTCACCGCGTCCCCCTCGAGGAGGACGAGGGCGTTCGCGAGCCGCCCGCGCCGCTCCGACGAGCCGAAGCCCTGGCTCTTGTGCTGGCTTCGGCTTTCGGCCGCGGTCTCCGTGTACGAGCGCCCGAGCGCCGGGCTGTAGTCGCCGATCTCGTACGGGATCGAGCCCTCGATCGGCTTGCCGTCCCGCCTCCAGCCGTTCCAGAAGAGGCGCCGGGGCCGCCACGGGGAGAGCCCCTCCTCGATCTGCTCCGGGAAGCGCGTCGCGTCGCCCGCGGCGCGGAACGCCTCCCGGGCGAGGATCGCCGAGGCGGTGTGGTGACCGTGGCCGCCTTCGCCGTTCTCGGGGAAGCGCGCGAGGACGACGTCGGGGCGGAACGTGCGGATCGCGCGGACGACGTCGCGGAGGACCTCCTCCCGTCCCCAGACGCGGAACGTCTCGTCGGCCGTCTTCGAGTAGCCGAAGTCGATCGCCCGCGTGAACATCTGCTCGCCGCCGTCGATCCGCCGCGCCGCGAGGAGCTCGTGCGTCCTCACGAGGCCGAGCGCCGGTCCGAGCTCGGCGCCGATCAGGTTCTGGCCGCCGTCGCCGCGCGTGACGGAGAGGTAGGCCGTCCGCATCTGGCGCCCTTCCGCGAACGCCGCGATCATCGCCGTGTTCTCGTCGTCGGGGTGCGCCGCGACGTAGAGGACGCTCCCGAGGACGTTCAGCTTCTGGAGCCTCAGGAGGAGCTCCCCCGCGGGAGCGGGCCGCTCGGGCCCGAAGGGCACAGCGGCCGCCGTGGAGGCGGCGGCGACGGCGGCGAGGGCGAGAAAGGCGACGGCGAGCGGCGCGCCGGGGCGCGCGGAACGTCTGGTCATGCGGTTCTCCGGCGCGCGATTAGACCTGCGGCACGCTCCCCTGTCTACGCGGAGGGCGCCCGCGGGGTTTCCCGCGCGTTCAGGCCCTCTTCCCCGTCAGGATGACGACGGATCGCGGCCCCACCTCGACCCGGAGCGGGTCGGCCACGAGCGGCTCGGTCCCCTCCTCGAAGACGTCCGCCGGCGGCTCGCGGTACGTGTCGGCGACGACATGCCAGCGGCGCCCTTCGGAGGCGGGAGGGAGCTCGATCCGGTGCGCCTCGTGATGCGCGTTCGCGACGACGAAGACGTCGTCCCCTTGCGCGGGGTCTTTCAGCTGCATCCCGAGGCACGTCGAGCCCGGCGACCAGTCGGGGCGGAACGGGACGTGGCCGTGCCAGGTGACGGGCGCCGAGCCGGGGCCTTCCGGGACGAAGCTCCGGCGCCGGAGAAGCGGGCTCCCCTTCCGGAAGCGGATCAGCGTCCTCACGAACCTCACGAGGTCTGCGTTCTCCTCGACGAGGCGCCAGTCGAGCCAGGAGACCTCGTTGTCCTGGCAGTAGGCGTTGTTGTTGCCGCCCTGCGTCCGACCGGCCTCGTCCCCCGCGAGGATCATCGGCACGCCCTGCGAGACGAGGAGGAGGGCGAACGCGTTCCGCGCCATCCGGCGGCGGAGCCGATCCACCTCCGGCGGCCCGCCGGGCCCCTCGTGGCCGCAGTTCCAGGAGTTGCCATCGTCGCCGCCGTCGCGGTTCCCTTCGCCGTTCGCCTCGTTGTACTTGTGCGAGTAGCGGAAGAGATCGGCCAGCGGGAATCCGTCGTGGCTCGTGACGAAGTTGATCGAATGGTGCGGGGCCCGCCCGCCCCCCTGGTAGAGGTCCGCGCTCCCCGACAGGCGAGTCGCCAGCAGCGGGACCATCCCGCCGTCTCCGCGGAGGAACCGGCGGAGGTCGTCGCGATAGCGGCCGTTCCATTCGGCCCAGCGTCCCCAGTTCGGGAAGTGTCCGACCTGGTAGAGCCCGGCGGCATCCCACGCTTCCGCGATCAGCTTCGTGTTCGCGAGGACCGGGTCGGCCGCGATCCGCTCGAGCAGCGGCGGGTTCGTCAGGACCGAGCCGTCGCGTCCTCGCCCGAGGATCGAGGCCAGGTCGAAGCGGAACCCGTCGACGTGCATCTCCGTGACCCACCAGGCGAGCGAGTCGAGGATCAGGTCCCTCACGACCGGGTGGTTGCAGTTGAACGTGTTCCCGGTCCCGGAGAAGTTCGCGTAGCGCCCCTCACCGTCGAGGATGTAGTAGGTCGAGTTGTCGAGGCCGCGGAACGACCAGGTCGGCCCGCGCTCGTCCCCCTCGCCGGTGTGGTTGAAGACCATGTCGAGGATCACCTCGATCCCCGCCTCGTGGAGCGCCTTCACCATCTCCCGGAACTCGTCGACAGCGGCGCCCGGACCGGCGCTTGCGGCATAGGCCGAGCGTGGCGCGAAGAAGGAGATCGGGTGATAGCCCCAGAGGTTCTTCAGCCGCTCGCCGGTCGCGGGATTCCGGCGGTCGTTGTCGTTCTCCTCGAACTCCGTCACGGGCATCAGCTCGACGGCCGTGACCCCGAGTTCGACGAGGTACGGGATCTTCTCCACGAGGCCGCGGAACGTTCCGGGGTGCGCGACGCCGGAGGACCCGTGCCGCGTGAAGCTCCTCACGTGGAGCTCGTAGATCACCGAGTCGGCGAGGTGCCGGTCGATCGGCTGATCGAACCCCCAGTCGAACTCGCGGCTCAGGATGACGCCGCGGCGCGCGCGGAGCCCCTCCCACCGCGTCTCCTCGCCCGGCCGCGGCGCCTCTCCCCACGCCTCGCCTCCGGCGACGGCGCGGGCGTACGGGTCGAGGAGGAGGTCGGGGCCGTAGCGATGCCACGGCGCGCCGGGAGGGGTCGTCCGCTCCGCGCGCCACGCCCAGCAGACCGACGGGTCCAGCCCGCGAAGGAACGCGTGCCACACGTCGCCCGTCCGGTTGTAGCGCGGGTCGAGAGGGAGCTCCGCCGCCGGCGTCGCGTCCCCGGGTGCGAAGAGGACGAGCGTGACCGAAGTGGCGTGACGCGCGAAGACCGAGAAGTTCACCCCGCGCCACGATGGGGTCGCGCCGAAGGGGATCGGGTGTCCCCGGAGGACGGCGAAGTCGGCGGAGATGTAGTCGAGGAAACGCCCCGAGGGGCTGGACGCGCTCATGGAATTCGTAGGCCTTCCGGCGCGCCGAGCATACCCACGTCCCGGGGTGCCGTAGACTCCTTTCACCCACGGGGACGCGGCCCGGTCCCTGGGTCGGGAACCGCCCCGCAGGAGGACAGATGATGCAGAAGACCCTCACCGCCACCCTCGTCCTGGCGGCGCTCGTCTCCTTCCCGGTCGCCGCGACCGAGAAGAAGAGCGAAGCCCCCAGGCCCGCCCCGGCCGCGGAGGCCGCCATGAAGATCCACGTCGACCCGGCGACGGGGCAGGTCGTCGCGCCGAAGAGCTCCCCGGACGCCGCGCGTCCCTCCACGGCCGCCGCGTCCGCCGAGGCCTTTCCGCCGACCCGCGTCGAGAAGGTGACGACGAAGGCGGGCGGGAAGAAGGTCGCCCTCCACGGCCGCTTCATGATGGAGACGACCGCGAAGGTCGGCCCCGACGGGAAGGTCACGCACGACTGCGTAGCCGTCGAGGAGACCGGCGCGAAGGCCGCGCCCGCGAAGGAGCACCGCCATGACCGGTAAGGCGCTCCTCGGCGGGACGCTCGCCGCCGTCCTCGCGCTCGCGGCTCCCGCCGCGGCGACGACGATCACGATCATCAACGTCGACTCTCCGGGCGTCGGGTTCAACGACCCGGCCCCGCGGACCCCGGTCGGCGGCAACAACGGGACGACGCTCGGCGAGCAGCGCCTGAACGTCTTCCGCTACGCTGCCGACTTCTGGGCCGCCCGGCTCGACTCCCCCGTCGAGATCACCGTCGAGGCGAAGTTCGAGGCGAAGGACTGCGACGCGACCACGGCGACCCTCGGGTCGGCGGGCACGCGCTACATCTTCTCCGACTTCAAGGGGGCTCCCCGCGCCGGCACCTGGTACTCGAGCGCCCTCGCGAACAAGCTCGCGGGCGAGGATCTCGAGCCGGCCGAGGCCGACATCGCGGCGAGCTTCACGACCGCCCTCGACGACGGGAGCTGCCTCTTCCCCAAGAAGTGGTACTACGGCCTCGACGCGCAGCCGACGGGCGGGACGACCGACTTCGCGACCGTCGTCATCCACGAGCTCGGGCACGGCCTCGGCTTCCAGACGTTCGTCAGCCGGACGACCGGCGAGAAGTTCTCCGGCGACGCCAACCCCGGACTCGACGACGCCTACATGGTCCACCTCTACGACGGGACGACGGGCAAGACGTGGGACCAGATGACGGACGCGGAGCGCCTCGCCTCCATCACGAACACGGGGAACCTCCTCTGGAACGGCTCGAACGTCGTCGCCGTCGCCTCGGGCGTCCTGGTGGGGGGCGTGGGTGCGGGCGGCCGGCCACTGATGTACGCCCCGAACCCGTCCCAGGCCGGCTCCTCCGTCTCGCACTGGGACACGTCCCTGACGCCGAACGAGATGATGGAGCCGTTCGCGACCCAGGCAATGCACCGGCTCGACATCACCGACGAGCTGATGCTGGACCTCGGCTGGGGCCTCGCCTCCGGGAGCAGCGAGTTCCACTGGATCCTCCCCTCCTCCGCGAAGGCCCCGGGCAAGGGAGG
>JAKPXO010000181.1 GCA_029567505.1 Acidobacteriota bacterium | reverse complement strand
CGTCGAGCGTCTCGACCCGGCCGGCGTCGTCGTGACGCTCGACGGCCGGCCGGCGCGCTGGGACGTCGTCCCGACGCCCGGCGGAGGCGCGTCGCTCCTCTCCGCCGACGGCCGGCAGGCCGAGGCGGTGCCGGGGCGGACGGCCGAGGGGGCGATCCTCGTCCGGGTCGGGGCCGAGCGCGTCGCGCTGGAGCTCCTCGACGAGCTGACAGCGCGCGCGCAAGCCGTGGCCGGAACGGGAGCCGCCCGGGGCTCGGGCGACGTGAAGGCGGCGATCCCGGGTCGTGTCCTCCGGCTCCTCGTCGCGCCGGGTGACGAGGTGCGGCGCGGCCAGCCGGTCGTCGTCCTGGAGGCGATGAAGATGGAGAACGAGGTGCGCGCCCCGCGGGACGGCGTCGTCGCCTCGGTCGAGGTCGCCGCCGGGCAGCCGGTCGGCGCCGGGCAGCTCCTCCTGCGCCTCGAGCCGGTCGGCTGAACGCCGGAGCGCGGCACGCCCTTCGCTATCATCCCGGCCGCATGCCGGTTAGACGTCTTCGGCCCGTGGGAACGGCGCACCGCGCGCTCCGGCCGGCCGCCGGCAGGTCCACAGTCCAGCTCGACAGAGGAGGCTCGTCCGTCTGATGAAGCACCACCGCTCCCTCGTCCTATTCGCCGTCACGGCGCTGCTCGCGTGTCGGGCCGGCGGGACGCCGCAGGAGGCCGCGCCCGCGAAACCGGCCACGCCTCCGGCGGCCGCCGCGCCGTCCCCGGCGGCCGCCCCGGCCGCGGCGTCTCCGGCGCCGAAGCCGGCCGACCCGAGGACCGAGGCGCTCGTCGCCTGGCTCGGAGAGTACTTCCCCTGGGGACCGGGTGAGCTGAAGGTCGAGCCGATCGACGCCGTCCGGGTCCCGGGCTGGCGCCTCTACCGGACGATGAAGCTCTTCGAGGGCGACCAGAGAGCGAACGACCAGGCGTTCCTCCTGGCGGACGACGCCGGGAAGACGGTCCTCGCCGGCGACATCTTCGTCGAGCAGGAGCGCCTGCGGGCGCCGAAGCCGGTTCGTGGACCGGAGGACATCGGCGCGCTCCGGGAGCTCCTCACGCGTTTCCTGCGAGGACGCTTCGACGTCGTTTTCGAGCCGTCGCGCGACATCCCCTCGTTCAAGGGCCTCACGGTCAAGCACGAGACGGGGTACGGCTCCTACGATATCGCCGGCTACGTGTCGTCCGCCGACGGCGCCGTCCTCGTCGTCGGGCGCACGTGGGAGCGGGCGAAGAGCATCGCCGCGCAGCGGCGGGCGCTGATCAAGGTCGACGGAGCGCCCACGACCGGACCGGCCGACGCGGCGGTGACGATCGTCGAGTACTCCGACATGCAGTGTCCCTTCTGCAAGAAGCGCGCGGCCGACCTCGACGCGCTCATCGCGAAGATGTCGAAGGAGCTGAAGATCCGGCGCGTCTCCAAGTCGTTCCCGATCGCCGACCACGCGTGGGCCTTTCGCGCCTCGTCGGCGGGCGCCTGCTTCGCGGACGTCAAGAAGGGGCTCCACGCCTACTGGAAGTCCGCCGTCTTCGCCCGCCAGGAGACGCTCTCGGTCGCGGAGCTCGACTCCTTCGCGCTCGACTTCGCCGTCGCCAACGGGATGTCCGAGGAGGCCTTCCGCGCCTGCTACCTCCAGGGGAGCGCCGTGACGAAGGTGCTCGACGACCTCGCCGAGGGGTTCGCCGTGCGGGTCCGGTCGACCCCGACCTACTTCGTCGACGGAGTCCCGCTCTCCTGGTTCGCGGACCCGCTGATGGAGGACTACCTCCGAAAGACGTACCTGAAGGGCGCCGCTCGGCCGGCCGCGGCGAAGTAGCGGGCCGGGCCGCCGGGGCGGCGAAAGGGAAAGGGCGGGACGCCGGATGGCGCCCCGCCCTTTCCCGCTTCTTCGCGCCCGAGCGCCCGGGCGGCTACCGGATGACGAACGGGAGAGGGACGACGTACCAGGTCTTCACCGGGACACCGTCCTTCATCGCCGGGGTCCACTCCCACTGCTTCACGGCTCTCGCGCTCGCCTCGCCGTAGCCGACCTTCGGGGTCGTGTCGCGGTAAACCTCGACCTGCTCCGCCCGGCCCTTCTCGTTGACGAGGACGCGGACGAGGACCGTCCCGGAGACCTTCCTCTGCCGGCCCAGGGCCGTCACCTCGGGCTTGACGACCTTCGTCTCCCGAGGAGGCTGGGTGACCTGGCCGATCTCGATCAGGTCGCCCGCCTTCACCTTCGGCACGGCCGCCTCGGCGGCCTTCCGGGCGGCCTCCTCGCGGGCGCGGGCCTCCTGGGCCTCCTTCGCGAGCCGCTCGGCCTCGGCGGTGTCGGACCTCTCTCGCGCGGCGCGGACGGCCTCCTCGGCCTCCCTCGCCTTCGCCGCCGCGGCCTCCAGGGCCGCCTGCTCCTCGGAGCGCCGCTTCGCTGCCGCCGCCTGCTCCCTGGAGATCTGGTCCTGGACCTTCTTCATCTCCTCCTGGAGCTTCGCCTGGAGGGCCGCCTGGAACTCGGGGTCCTCCTTCCCGACGATGACCGGTGTGGGCGCGGGCATCGGGGTCGGCGTCGCGACGGGGGCCGGGGTCGGCGGGGGAGCCGCCGGCTGCTTCGGGCCGCGCCCGAGGAGGAACCAGCCCGCCAGACCCAGAACGACGACGGCCCCTCCCGCGACGACGGGGACGGGGATCCCGCCGAGTCCGCCCTTCTTCGCGACGGGCGTCCCGCCGAGGGTCGTCGTGCCGGGAGAGGTGGCGCCGCCGAACGACGGGACGGGGATCGAGGCCGCCGCGCGCGCGGCCTGCGCCTTCAGGCGGGCGTCCTTGTCCTTCTTCTCCTCCGCCGCGACGAGCGGCTTCGGGTCGATCGCCTCCTCCCGACCGAGCTCGACCCGCTCCCTCTCGATCGCCTTCTCGAACTTCTGGTGCATGAAGAAGGCGAGGTTGAACGTGGAGGGGGCGTAGGGGCCGCCATAGAGGAGCTTGCCGAGCGTCTTGCGGTAGGCGACGACGTCCTGCTCGCGCTGGGCCGGGTCCTTGGTGAGGCCGCGCGCCACGAGCTTGCCGAGGTCGTCGGGCATCGGGCTCCCGTCGATGGCGAGGACGGCTCCCGCGAGGGAGTCCGCGCCCGCGCCGGGGGCCGGCGGCTTGCCGGTGAGGGCGTGGAAGAGGATCGCGGCCGCCGAGTAGATGTCCCCGGCCACCGTCGGCTTGCCCGACGCGAGGACCTCCGGCGCGATGTACGAGGCGAACGCGGAGCGGATCGGAGCGGACTTCAGCGAAGGGAGGAGCCCGGAGCCGAGCCCGGCGCCGTAGACCCTCACGTCACCGTCGTTCGAGATCGTGACGAAGCCCGGCGTCAGGAAGCCGTGCGGCGCCCCCATCTTCTTCTCGAACGGCTTGCCCGCCTCGAGGGCGACGAGCAGCTTCTCGGCGATCAGGAGCGCGTGCTCGACGGGGAGCGGGATCGGCCCCTGCCCCTCGCCGGAGAAGAGGCGGTCGAGCGTCCGCCCCGGCACGTACTCGATGCCGGCGAACGGCACGTCGTCCACGATGCCGAGGACCGCGCCCTTGGCGACCGCGGGCCCGCGGACGACCTCCAGGTACTCGGAGGCCTCCTCCATCGCGGGGACGAGGGCGGCCTGGTCGATTCCGGCCCCTTCGAAGACGCGGATCAGGAGGAAGGGCGCGAGCTGCGCCCCCGTCGCCGTCCCGGCCCGGTAGAGGCCGCCGAGCGGGTCGGTTCCGAGGTGGCGGGTGAGGACGAAGGGGCCGAAGATTCTGGGGACCGGGCCGCTGCTGCTCATCTGCTCTCCGCTTCCGGATGGCGTTCCGGAGAACGAAAAGTCTACCTCAGCGGGATGCCCCGGAGACGGTTTCCCGCGCGGCGCGGGCGCGCCTGTAGAGCGCCACGTTCGCGAGGTGCTCCTCGTACGTCACCGCGAAGCGATGCCCCCCCGAGCCGTCGCCGACCGCGACGAAGTAGAGGTACGGCACCGAGGCGGGGGCCACGGCCGCCTCCAGGGCGGCGGCGCCGGGGCTCGCGATGGGGCCCGGCGGGAGGCCGCCGCGCGCGTAGGTGTTGTACGGGTCGTCGACGGCGAGGCCGTCGCGCGTCAGGTCCCCCGTCCAGAGCCCGCGTCGCTTCAGGGCGTAGACGACGGTCGGGTCGCACTGGAGAGGCATGCCGACCCGGAGGCGGTTGTGGTAGACGGCCGACACGAGCGTCCGCTCCCCGGCGACGCCCGTCTCCTTCTCGACGAGTGACGCCAGCGTGACGGCCTCGAGCGGCGTCCGGCCGAGGGCGCCGGCCCGCTCGGCGAAGCCCTCCGGCAGGGAGCGGATCCAGGCCCTCACGAGCGTGGCGACGATCTCGCGGGGGCGCTGCGAGCGGGTGAAGAGGTGCGTCTCGGGGCCCAGGAACCCCTCCAGGGTCGGGGCGTCGGGCGGAACCTCGGGGAAGAGAGCCGGCTGGAGGAACAGCTCGCGGAGCGGCTCGACCGGAGCGAGCCCCTCCCGCGCGACGAGGTCGAAGATCTCCTCCGCGGTCCATCCTTCGGGGATCGTCAGGCGATAGGTGACGACGTTCCCCTCGACGAGGTCGCGGAGGACCTGTTCGGTCGAAAGGGGACCCGTGAAGCGGTACTCCCCGGCCTTCAGGGTCTTCCCCGGGAAGAGGACGCGGTAGGCGGCGCCGGCGAGGTGGCGGCTCCGAAGGACGCCGGAGCGCTCGAGGCGGGCGAGGATCGCCCGCGCCGAGGCGCCCGAAGGGAGCTCCACCACGATCTCGTCGCCCGTCCAGCCCTGGTACGGGCTCCTCACGAGGTAGAGCGCGGCGCCGCCGCCCAGGGCCGTGACGAGCGCGAGGAGGGCGAGCGCGCGGAGGCCGGCGCGGAGGAGGCGCCTCACCCGACCGTCCCGTCCGGCCGGGAAGAGAGCCAGTCGCGGAGGAGCTCGGCGGCGGCCTCGGCGTCGACCACCCCGGAGCGCCGGTCCCGGCGGAGGCCGGCCTCGCGGAGGGCGCCCTCGGCCGAGACGGAGGTGAAGGCCTCGTCGTGGAGCTCGACGGTGAGTCCGGTCGCGGTCTCGAGTTTCTTCGCGAAGCTCCGCGCCCGCGCGGCGACAGGGCTCTCGCCGCCGCCTTCGGGCCGCACGGGGACGCCGACGACGACGAGCGCCGCGTCTCTCTCCCTGGCGGCGGCGGCGACCGCCTCCAGCGCCTGCGCGTCGCTCCTCCGGTGCACGACGCCGACCGGGACGACGACGTCCGCCGACGGCCCGGAAACGGCGAGACCGATCCTCCGCTCGCCGAAGTCGACCCCGAGGACGCGCACGGAGCGAGGATAGGGGGGCGCCTCCGGGGGTGTCCATCCCCGGAGAGACCGTCCGGGATCGGATGAGTAGAATCCTTCGGTCCCCCGGAGGCCCCTGCGTGGCCCGGGGGAGGTACGGAGCAAGCGAACGATGAAGAACGTCCTCGTCCTCTCGGCGACCCGAACGCCGATCGGAACCTTCCTGGGGTCTCTCGCCCCCCTCACCGCCTCCGAGATCGGCGCCCGGGCGCTCAAGTCGTGCCTCGAGCGGACCGAGATCCCCGGCTACCGGGTCGACCAGGTCCTCCTGGGGAACGTCCTCCAGGCCGGCCAGGGGCAGGCCCCGGCCCGGCAGGCGCTGATCGCCGCCGGCCTCCCCAGGTCGACCGGTGCCGTGACGATTCACAAGGTCTGCGGCTCCGGGATGCGGGCCGTCATGGACGGCGCGAACGCGATCCGGGCCGGAGAGCACGAGATCGTCCTGGCGGGCGGCATGGAGTCGATGTCGAACGCCCCCTACCTCCTCCCGAAGGGGCGGACGGGGATGCGGATGGGGCACGGGCAGCTCGTCGACGGGATGATCCACGACGGCCTCTGGGACCCCTACAAGAACGTCCACATGGGCAACTGCGCCGAGATGTGCGCCGCGAAGTACGCCTTCACGCGCGAGGCGCAGGACGCCTTCTCGATGGAGAGCTACCAGCGGGCGCGCCGGGCGAACGACTCGGGCGACTTCCGCGCCGAGATGGTCCCGGTCTCGATCGAGGGGAAGAAGGGGACGGTCGTCGTCGACCGCGACGAGGAGCCGTTCGCGACCCCGCTCGAGAAGCTCGAGAAGATGGGCTCGCTGAAGCCCGCCTTCCAGAAGGACGGGACCGTCACGGCCGCGAACTCCTCGAAGATCAACGACGGGGCGGCGGCGCTCCTCCTGGCGACCGAGGCGGTCGCCCAGGAGACGGGGGCGAAGCCGCTTGGCCGGATCGTCTCGTTCGCCTCCCACGCCCACGAGCCGGAGTGGTTCACGACGGCCCCGTCGTTCGCCGCGAAGAAGGCGCTCGAGAAGGCCGGCATCCCGCTCTCGCAGATCGACCTCTTCGAGGTGAACGAGGCGTTCGCCGTCGTCACGATGGCGTTCGTGAAGGACCTGGAGGTCGACCCGAACCGGGTCAACGTGAACGGCGGCGCCGTCGCCATGGGGCACCCGATCGGGGCCTCCGGCGCGCGGATCCTCGTCACGCTCCTCCACGCGCTGAGGGCCCGGAAGAAGAAGTACGGCCTCGCGGCGATCTGCATCGGCGGAGGCGAGGCGACGGCGATGGTGGTGGAGGCGCTGTGATCGACAAGGTCGTCCTCTCCTCCTCGCACCACGAGGCGGCTGCCCGCGCCGTGGCCGACATCCCCTCGGGGGCGACGATCGCCGTCGGCGGCTTCGGCCTTTGCGGCATCCCCGAGAACCTGATCCAGGCCCTCGCCGACCGCGACGTGAAGGACCTCGTCTGCGTCTCGAACAACTGCGGCGTCGACGACTGGGGCCTCGGGATCCTCCTCGGCAAGAAGATGATCCGGAAGATGGTCTCCTCCTACGTCGGCGAGAACGCCGAGTTCGAGCGGCAGTACCTGGCGGGCGAGCTGGAGCTCGAGTTCTGCCCGCAGGGGACGCTCGCGGAGCGTCTCCGGGCCGGCGGCGCCGGCATCGCCGGCTTCTACACGCCGACGGGCGTCGGCACCGTCGTCGCCGAGGGGAAGGAGACGAAGCTGTTCGACGGGCGCGAGTTCGTCCTCGAGCGGGGCATCGTCACCGACTACGCCCTCGTCGCCGCCTGGAAGGGCGACCGGCACGGGAACCTCGTCTACCGGAAGACGGCGAAGAACTTCAACCCGATGTGCGCCACCGCGGGGAAGGTCACGATCGCCGAGGTCGAGCAGCTCGTCGACGTCGGCGAGATCGACCCGGACGAGGTCGACACCCCCGGCGTCTTCGTGAACCGACTGATCGTCGCTCCCCGCGCCAAGCGGATCGAGCGGCGAACGGTGAGGAAGGACTGAGGGGGCGGCGATGGCGAAGCTCGAAAGGGACGGAATCGTCGCCCGGGCCGCGCAGGAGCTGCGCGACGGGATGTACGTCAACCTCGGCATCGGGATGCCGACGCTGGTCGCGAACGCGGTGCCGCCCGGGATGGAGGTCGTCTTCCAGTCGGAGAACGGCATCCTCGGGATGAGCGGCTTCCCGACCGAGTCCGAGGTGGACGCGGACCTGATCAACGCCGGGAAGGAGACGGTCACCGTCATCCCCGGCGCCTCGTTCTTCTCGTCGGCCGACTCGTTCGCGATGATCCGCGGGGGCCACGTCGACCTCTGCATCCTCGGCGCGATGCAGGTCGACGCCGAGGGGTCGCTCGCGAACTGGATGATCCCCGGCCGCCTCGTGAAGGGGATGGGGGGCGCGATGGACCTCGTCGCCGGCGCCCGCCGCGTCATCGTGACGATGGAGCACGTCGCGAAGAAGGGCGACAAGAAGATCCTGAACCGATGCACGCTCCCCTTCACCGGGAAGCGCTGCGTCCACCGGATCGTCACCGACCTCGCCGTCCTCGACGTGAAGCCCGACGGGGCGGGCCTCGTCCTCGTCGAGAGGGCGCCGGGTGTGACCGTCGAGGAGATCCAGGCGGCGACGGAGCCGCCCCTCGAGGTCCGCGGCGACGTTCCCGAGATGAAGCTCTGAACCGGGGTTCACGACGGTTTCTCACGCCGTGGCGGGCCCCCTTCGCGGGGCTCGCCGCGGCGTTGCTCCTCTTCGCCGCGCCCGCCGCGGGGCAATCCTCCTTCGAGAGCGACCCGTTCGCCTCGCGCTTCCGCGAGCGGCCGAACCTCGACATCAAGTTCCGCGTGCCGGAGGCGGGGGGCGTCATCAAGGTCTCGGTCTCCGACGGTCAGGGGGGGCGGCAGAGCCTTCTCTCGGAGACGGTCTACGAGGTCCAGGCCCCGAAGGGGGGCGTCGTCACGCTGGAGTACCAGGACGTCCGGCTGACGGCCGACTGGGTGCGGGCCGACACGAAGACGAAGCAGGTCGTCGCCGAGGGGGATGTCGTCCTCGAGCAGGGGACGACCCGCCTCCTGGGCCTGCGCCTGGAGATGGACCTGACCGACAAGACCGGGGTCCTGACCGACGGGAGCGCGGAGCTCGCGGGGATCCTCGTCCGCGGGGCGACGCTCGCGAAGACCGGGGCGCGGACGTTCGAGATCCGGGACGGCTCGGTCACGGCCTGCGAGGGGGACGACCCGGCGTGGGAGTTCCGCGTGAAGGACGGCGCCGTCACGCTGGACGACTACGCGAAGCTGAAGTCGGTCGTCTTCCGCCTCGGCGGCGTGCCGCTCCTCTACACCCCGTACCTCCTCTGGCCGGCGCTGCGCGACCGGGCCTCGGGCTTCCTCGTCCCGGGGGTCGGCTACAGCACGAGCCGGGGCGGCTTCCTCGGCCTCTCGTACTTCCAGGTCCTCGGGAGGTCGGCCGACGCGACGATCACGACCGACCTCTACACGAAGGAGTACTTCGGCCTCGGGACCGAGCTGAGGCTCCGGCCGACCGCGGGGACCTCCTTCACGGGCTCCTACTACACGGTCGTCGACCCCGACCGGCGCTGGCAGTGGAAGACGTGGGGAACGCTCTCGGCCGACGACCTCGCGCCCCGGACGCGCGCCGTCGTCAACTGGACCGACTTCTCGGACCTCGCGTTCTTCCAGCGCTACGACCGGGACTTCGCGCTCACGTCGGCCCGGACCGTCGGGCAGAAGGCGTTCGTCACCCGCTCGGAAGGGCCGGTCGCGTTCAACCTCCGGCTCGAGCGCGAGACGGCGCTCTACGGCTCGAGCGAGGTCGTTCTCGAGCGCAAGCCCGTTCTCGAGGCGCGACTCCGGCCCACGGGCCTCTTCGGCAACGCCCTCTTCGTCGAGGCTCAGGGCTCGGCGGGATTCCTCCGCTCGATCCGGCCGGCGGGGCAGCCGGCCGGGGACTACGAGCGGTTCGACCTCTTCCCGAAGCTCTCGGCCCCCATTTCGCCGCTCCCGTGGCTCTCGGTCAACGCCGAGGCCGGCTATCGAGTCACGCGGTACGGCGCCTCTGTATCCGAGGACCGTCGATCGCTCACCACGGAGCCCTACACGCGCGGCTCCGCGAACGCCGGCCTCGAGGTGACCGGGCCGTCGTTCTCCCGCGTCTTCGACGTGAAGCTCGGGAAGTTCCGCAAGCTCAAGCACGTCATCGAGCCGCGCGCCGACTACTCCTACCAGACCGACCCGGAGGACCTCTCCCGGACCCCCGTCTTCGACGAGGTCGACACGATCCTCCCGTCGCACCAGGTGCGCTACTCGCTCGTCCAGCGGCTCCTCGCGAAGGAGGAGAAGGGCGCCTCCCGCGAGATCGCCTCGTTCGAGCTCTCGCGCACGCACTACTTCGAGCTCCCCGTCGGCGCGGCCACGACCGTCCGCGACTCGCCCCTCGACGCGGTCCTCCGCGTCAACGCGGGCTCCGCCCTCAACTTCGACGCGCGGGCGACGTGGGACCTGAAGGAGGGCGTCGTCACCTCCTCGAGCGTGTCGGCGAACGTCGGCTCGGCCGAGCGCTTCCTCCGGCTCTCCTTCTTCGACAGCCGCCCCGTCGGGGCGCCGACGCCCTCGACGCAGCTCCGCTTCGGCGGGGGCTCCTCGATCCTGCCGAAGAGGCTCCGCCTCGACGTCGAGGCGAACTACGACGTCGAGCGCGGGAAGATGCTCGAGTGGCGGAGCCTCGTGACCTGGGAGGCGTCGTGCTTCAAGATCCTCGGCGAGTACCGCGACCTGCGGATCGGCGCGATCCCGACGCGCGACTACCGGATCGGGCTGAACCTGAAGAACATCGGGAGCTTCCTCGACTTCACCGGGCGGGTGGGGAACTGACGCCGCCCCCGAAGCCGGCTCCCCGGAGGGCGACAGAGTGAGCGAGCTCATCCTCGGCGCCGGCGGCATGCTCGCTCGCGGCCTCGCGGCGCTGCGGCCGCAAGCGACCGCGCTCGGCGTCGCCGAGCTGGACGTCACCGACGCGGCCGCCCTCGCCCGCGTGATCGTCCCCGGCGTCTCGGTCGTCTGGAACGCGGCGGCCGACACGCGAGTCGACAACTGCGAGAGCGACCCCGGCCACGTCGCCGTGAACGACGTCGCCGTCGGCGTCATCGCGCGCCTCTGCCGCGAGGCGGGAGCGCTCCTCGTCCACGTCTCGACGGACTACGTCTTCGACGGCAAGCCCGGCCGGCCCTGGCGCGAGGACGACCCCGTCGACCCGGTCAACGCCTACGGCCGCGGCAAGCTCGGCGGCGAGCGCCGGGCGCTGGCGAGCGGGGCGGAGGTCCTCGTCGTCCGGACGTCGTGGGTCTTCGCGCCGGGCGGCGTCAACTTCGTCGACACGATCCTCGGCCTCGCCGCGTCGGGCCGGGAGGAGCTGAAGGTCGTCGACGACCAGCGGGGCCGCCCGACGTACGCGCCGGACCTCGCCCGGGCGCTCGTGAAGCTCGTCTCGGTCGGCGCGCGCGGCCTCGTCCACTTCGCGAACTCCGGCGAGACGACCTGGTACGGCCTCGCTCGCGAGGTGCTCGCCCGCGCCGGCTTCGCGGGCGTTCGCGTCGCCCCGTGCGCGAGCGACGAGTTCCCGCGGCCGGCCGCGCGCCCGGCGAACTCCGTCCTCGACACCTCCCGCTACGAGGAGCTGACCGGCGAGGCGCCCCGCCATCACCTCGAGGCGCTCGACGAGCGTCTCCGCATCCGCGCGGAGGCGGCCCGGAGGTGAGCCTCGACGCCACGGAGGTGAGGAGGAAGGCCGTCCACGTCGGGATGGCCTCGTTCGCGCTCCTCCTTCGCTGGCTCGACTTCCGGGGTGCCGCCCTCTGCGCGCTCGGCGCGTTCGCCTTCAACCTCTTCGTCCTCCCGCGCCTCGGCGGCCGGAGCCTCTTCCGCGAAGGCGACCGCGCCCGCGGCTACCCCGTCGGCATCCTCCTCTACCCGCTCGTCGTCCTCGCGCTCGTCCTCCTCTTCCCGCGCCGCCTCGACCTCGCGGCGGCCGGGTGGGGCTTCCTCGCGTTCGGCGACGGCTTCGCCACGCTCGTGGGCGGGGCGCTCGGCGGGCGGCGCCTCCCCTGGAACCCGCGGAAGAGCTGGAGCGGCCTCCTCGGCTACGTCGCCTTCGGGAGCCTCGGCGCGACGGCGCTCTCGTCCTTCGTCGCCGGACGCCTCCCGGCGCCGCTCGAGCTCGTGGCGTTCCTCCTCGCCGCGCTCGTCGGCGCGGTCCTCGAGAGCCTCCCGTCCGAGCTCGACGACAACATCGTGCCTCCTCTGGCGGCGGCGGGCGCGCTCGCTCTCCTCCTCCCCGCCCTCCCGAACGCCGCCCTCCTCCTCGAGCCGGAGGCCCTCCGGCGCCTCGCCGTCGGCGTCGGCGTGAACGTCGCCCTGCCGGCGCTGGCGGCCGCGCTCGGCGTCGTCCGCCCCTCGGGGGCCGTGGCGGGCGGGGTCGTCGGCGCCCTCGTCCTCGGCCTCGGCGGCCTCGGGCCGTACGCGCTCCTCTGGGCCTTCTTCGCCGGCGGGACGCTCGCGACCCGCTTCCG
>JAKPXO010000172.1 GCA_029567505.1 Acidobacteriota bacterium | reverse complement strand
GGAGGCGCGCTACACGTCCGCCGGCGAGGTCGACACGGAGAAGCTCCGGCGCTGGCTCGCGGAAGCGCGGGACGTCCAGTGGGACTACAAGAACATCGTCCGGCTGAAGGGCCGGCTGGTGCGGCTGAAGGCGCCGGCTCTTGCAGACGCGCCGAGGCCGAAGAGGGCGGCGCCGCCCGTTCCGCCGAGCCCGGACGGCGAGAAGCGCCCGTCGGCGAAGCGCGCGACCGCGCCCCGCCCGGCGACCGGAGGAGGCACGACCGCCGGCCACCGCATCTTCAGGACGAGCGTCGCGAGCGTCTACCCGCACTACGTGACGAAGGCGGAGCGGAACGGCCGCACGAAGGCGGAGGTGGACCGGATCTTCTGCTGGCTGACCGGCTACAGCGAGAAGCAGCTTCGGCAGCAGCTCGAGAAGGGGACCGACTTCGAGACCTTCTTCGCGAAGGCGCCGGCCCTCCACCCGAACAGTGCGCTCATCACGGGCGTCGTCTGCGGCATTCGCGTGGAAGACGTCGAAGACCCGCTGATGAAGAAGATCCGGCAGCTCGACAAGCTGATCGACGAGCTCGCCCGGGGAAGGGCGATCGAGAAGATCCTGCGTTCGTAGGGCGCCCGACCCTGTCGATGCCGGCGCCCTTCGCCCCTGCGTCCTACGGCGACTCCTGCGCCGCGTACTACGACCAGCTCTACCCGAACGTGCCGGCGGGCCTCGTCGCCGCCCTCGCCGGCCTGGCCGGCGGAGGTCCGGTGCTCGAGCTCGGCCTGGCGACGGGACGGGTCGCCGTTCCCCTGCGTGCCCGCGGCGTCGCCGTCCACGGGGTCGACGCCTCCTTCCTCATGCTCTCCCGTTTCCGGGCACGGCCGGCGGCCTCCCGGGTGCACGCCGCTGCGGGGGACATGTCCGCGCTCCCGTACCGGCGCAGCTTCCGCCTCGTCTTCGCTCTCGTCGGGACTCTCGGCCTCCTGCCGTCCGCCGAGCTGCAGCTGCGGTGCCTGCGGGAGGCCTCCCGCGTCCTCGTGCCCGGCGGGACCTTCCTCTACGAAGCCTTCGACGACACCGCGGAGACCGAGCCGGCCACGCACAGCTACCCCATCCTGACGCCTGCCGGCCTCGCGCACTACAGGGTCACGTTTCTCCCGACGCCGCCCCCGGTCCTCGACGAGCTCGCCGCGGCGGCGGGCTTCGCCCTCGCCGAGCGATGGGGAGATTGGGCCCGGGCGCCCTTCGTGCCGGGCCGGGCCCACTGCATCTCCGTCTACCGGTCTTCCGCCGCCGGGCGCTGAGGCCCGGCGGCGGTACGGCGGAGGTCAGAGCGCCCGCAGCTCCCCGAAGAACCGCTGTGCGAGCCGCACGGCGACGTGGCGCCGGTAGGCGGCCGTCGAGCGGACGTCGTCGATCGGGGAGACGTCGGCGAGGACGGCCTGCTCGACGTCGGCGTCGGTGATCGTCGCGAGCGGGCGGGAGAGGCCGAGAGCGCGCGTCGCCGGGAGGAACGCCACGGTCGGCGCGACGGAGGCCATGCCGAGGCCGAGGCGCGCCGCGCGTCCCTCCGCGACGACGGCGAGCGCGGCGAAGGCGACCTTCGAGATCGCCTGCGCCTGGCGCGTGCCGACCTTCCGCCACGCGAACGGCGAGCCCTCGGGCGGGAGTGCGATCTCGATGGCCTCGATCAGCTCGTCGGCGGCGAGGACGCTCCTGCGGTAGCCCGTGTAGAACGAGGCGAGCGGGACGCGGCGCGCGCCGCGGGTGCTCGCGAGGACGAGCGTCGCGTCGAGCGCGGCGAGGGCCGAGACGCCGTCGGCGGCGGGGGAGCCGGAGGCGAGGTTGCCGCCGAGCGTGCCGCGGGCCTGGATCTGGAGCGCGCCGACGTCGCGGGCCATCGCGGCGAGGAGCGGGCAGCGCGCGGCGACGCGCGCGTCCCTCCGGATCTCGAGGTAGGTTGCCGCGGCGCCGATGCGGAGCGTCTCGCCGTCGAGGGAGATGCCGCGGAGGGCGTCGAGGCGAGAGACGTCGACGACGAGCGGAAGCGTCCCGGCCGTCTCGGGCGGGGCGACGTGCCGCTCGACGAACCAGTCGGTGCCGCCCGCGAGGAGGACGGTCTTCTCGGCCTTCGCGGCGCGGTCGGCGAGAAGAGCGAGCGCCTGGTCGAGCGACTTCGGGGCTGAGAACGGATGGAGGGCGAGGCCGGCGACGCTCACGCGCGCGCCTCCCGCTTCTTCGCGGCCTCGGAGACGGCGTTCACGATCCGCTGGTAGCCGGTGCAGCGGCAGACGTTCCCGGCGATCGCCTCGCGGATCTCGGGCTCGGTCGGCCGCGGCCGCTCGCGGAGGAGCGCCTCGGCCGAGAGGAGCATGCCGGGGGTGCAGATGCCGCACTGCGCGCCCCCTTCCGTGACCATCGCCTCCTGGAGCGGCGTCAGGTGCGCGGTGTTACCGAGCCCCTCGACGGTCGTCACCTCGCGCCCGTCGCACTGGCCAAAGGCGACGAGGCAGGCGTTCACGGGGGTGCCGTCGAGGAGGACGGTGCAGGCGCCGCACTCCCCCTCGCCGCACCCTTCCTTCGTCCCCGTCAGGCCGAGCCTCTCGCGGAGGACGTCGAGGAGGCGCGCAGCGGGCGGCGCCTCGAGCGTGACGAGGGAGCCGTTGACGGTGAGGGTGATCTTCGTCTCCATGCTCATCGCGCGCCTCCCTTCACGGAGGCCTCGAAGAGGTCTTCGGGGAGCATCGGGACGCGGTCGAGGACGAGCCCCGTCGCGTGCTCGATGGCGGCGGCGACGGCCGGCGCGCCGCCGTCCATCGGCAGCTCGCCGACGCCCTTCGCCCCGCCTGGGCCGCGCGAGTAGGCCGCCTCGACGAGCGTCGTCTCGAACGGCGGCGCGTCGAGGCTCGTCGGGACGATGTAGTTCGTCATCCGCGGGTTCAAGATCTTCCCGTCCTTCGTCACGAGCTTTTCCGTCAGCGCCCAGCCGATCGCCTGGAGGGTCCCTCCCTCGACCTGGCCGGCGCAGAGCGTCGGGTTGATGACCCGGCCGACGTCGACCGCGGCCCAGAAGCCGGTCACCTTCGTCTCGAAGGTGTCGAGGTCGACCTCGACCTCGGCGACGTCGCAGGCCCAGCCGTAGGCGGGG
>JAKPXO010000160.1 GCA_029567505.1 Acidobacteriota bacterium | reverse complement strand
CCTCTCGAAGCGGGCCCCGGCGTGGACCCGGGATCAGGAACGGAGGAGCGGCTCGTGAACGTCCGCCCGCTCCGGAAGGTCCTCGTCGCCAATCGCGGGGAGATCGCGGTGCGCGTCCTGACCGCCTGCCGAACGCTCGGGTACGAGACGGTCGCCGTCGTCTCGGAGGCCGACGTCGGCTCGCGACACGCCCGCCTGGCCGACGAGGTCGTCGTCCTCGGGCCGGCCCCCGCGCGGGAGTCGTATCTCGTCGCCGCGAAGGTCCTCGACGCCGCCCGCGCCACGGGCGCCGAGGCGATCCACCCCGGCTTCGGCTTCCTCTCCGAGAACGCCGCATTCGCGCGAGCCGTGATCGGGGCCGGGCTCGTCTGGATCGGCCCGCCGCCGGAGGCGATCGAGGCGATGGGGCTGAAGGTCCCGTCTCGCGAGCGGATGAGAGCGGCCGGGGTCCCGGTCGTCCCGGGGACGCACGACCTGTCCGCGGAGGGGATCGCGAAGGTCGGTTTCCCGCTCGTCGTGAAGGCCTCCGCCGGAGGCGGCGGGAAGGGGATGCGCGTCGTCCGCGCCGAAGGGGAGCTCGCGTCCGCCGTCGCCTCCTGCCGCGCCGAGGCGGAGGCCGCGTTCGGCGACCCGACGCTCTACGCCGAGCGCTACCTCGAGCACCCGCGGCACGTCGAGATCCAGGTCTTCGGCGACGCGCACGGTCGCGTCGTCGCTCTGGGGGAGCGCGAGTGCTCGCTCCAGCGCCGGCACCAGAAGGTCGTCGAGGAGAGCCCGTCTCCCGCCGTCTCTCCGGAGCTCCGTGCGCGCATGAGCGAGGCGGCGGTCGCCGCGGCGAAGGCCGTCGGCTACGTGAACGCCGGCACGGTCGAGTTCCTCCTCGACGCGGACGGCTCCTTCTTCTTCCTCGAGATGAACACGCGTCTCCAGGTGGAGCACCCGGTGACCGAGGAGGCCTGGGGCCTCGACCTGGTCGCGCTCCAGCTCGCGGTCGCCTCGGGGGAGCCGCTGCCGGCCGACGTGCCGGCGGCTCCGGTGGCCCACGCGATCGAGGCGCGCGTCTACGCGGAGGATCCGGAGGCCGGTTTCCTCCCGCAGGTCGGGACCGTCCTCGTCTACGAGGAGCCGGTCGGACCCGGCGTCCGCGTCGACTCGGGGATCGAGGCGGGAAGCGAGGTCTCCGTCCACTACGACCCGATGCTCGCAAAGGTCGTCGCCCGCGGACGGACGCGCGAGGAAGCGCGCCTTCGCCTCGTCGACGCCCTTTCGCGGACGGTGATCCTCGGGGTCGCGACGAACGTCTCGTGGCTCCGCCGCCTGCTGGGCACGCCCGAGTTCGTCCGGGGCGAGCTCGACACCTCGCTCCTCGGCCGGCTGAACGTACCGCCGCCCCACGATCCCCCGCCCGACGTCCTCGCCGCGGCGGCTCGCTTCCTCGGGGGCGGCGACGGGCAGGTCGCCCGGTCGGCGACGGCCCGGGCGGCGTTCCCCGACCCGTTCAACGAAGGCTCCTTCCGGGTGCTCGGATGAAGATTCGCAACCTCTCGACCGGCACCCTCCACGAGCTCGCTCCCGGGCCGGGCGAGCCTCCGCGGGGCGCGCGCGTCGTCCGCGACGGCTCCGTCGTCTGGGTCTGGCACCGGGGGGAGACGTGGCGCCTCGCGCGCGTCGTCGAGAAGCCCGGCGCGAGCGAGGAGGAAGAGCACGACCTGCGCGCCCCGATGCCCGGCGTCGTCGCGCGGGTCCTCGCCGAGGAAGGGCAGGAGGTCGTCAAGGGGACGCCGCTCCTCGTCCTGACGGCGATGAAGATGGAGCACGAGATCCGGAGTCCCCGGCCCGGGCGGCTCGCGAAGCTTTTCCGGGCGGCGGGGGAGCGCGTCGACCTGGGTGACCCGCTCGCGGAGATCGAATGACGGGAGCGGGACGGGTCACGGTCGTGGAGGTCGGCCCTCGCGACGGCCTCCAGAACGAGAGGGGCTTCGTCCCGACCGACGTGAAAGTCGCCTTCGTCGAGGCTCTCGCCGACGCCGGCCTCCCGGTCGTGGAGACGACCGCGTTCGTCTCCCCACGCGCGATTCCGCAGCTGGCCGACTCGGCCGAGGTCTTCGCCCGCGTGAGGAAGCGGCCCGGGACCCGGTACCCGGTCCTCGTGCCGAACGAGCGCGGCATGGGCCGCGCCCTCGCGGCCGGCGCGCGGGAGATCGCCCTCTTCACGGCCGCGACCGACACCTTCAACCTTCGAAACGTCAACGCCACGGTCGAAGAGTCGTTCGCCCGGTTCGCCCCCGTCCTCGACCGGGCGAGAGGGGAAGGCCTTCGCGTCCGGGGCTACGTCTCGACCGCCTTCGGCTGCCCCTACGAGGGGCGTGTCGACGCCGCGAAGGCGGCCGTCGTGGCCGCGCGCCTCTTCGCGGCGGGCTGCCAGGAGGTTTCGCTCGGCGACACGATCGGCGTCGCCGTCCCGTCGCAGGTCACCGACGTCCTCGGAAAGGTCCGGGAGGCCGGAGTCCCGATCGAACGGATCGCTCTCCACATGCACGACACCCGCGGGACGGCTCTCGCGAACGTCGTCGAGGGGCTGCGGGAAGGCGTGCGGGTCTTCGATTCCTCCGCCGGCGGTCTGGGCGGCTGCCCCTACGCGCCGGGCGCGGCGGGGAACCTGGCCACCGAGGACCTCGTCTACCTCCTGCACGCAATGGGATGGGAGACCGGCATCGACCTCGAGAAGGTCTCGGCGGCCTCGGAGGCCCTCGCCGCGGCGGTCGGACGGATGCCCGTCTCTCGCGTCTTCGCGGCGATGAGAGCCGCGTCGGAGCGCGCGTCGAAGACCGCTTCGCGTTGACCCACCCCCCTCCGGGACGTAGACTTTCGGGCACGTTTGCCGGTCCCGTCGAACGGCCGTTCGAGGAGTCGAGATGTCGATCAAGATCCTGCTCGCGGACGACAGCCTGACGATCCAGAAAGTCGTCGAGCTGACCTTCTCGGATGCCGAGACCCGTCTCCTTTCCGTCGGGAGCGGAGACAAGGCCGTCCAGGCCCTCGACGAGTTCCAGCCCGACATCGTCCTGGCCGACGTCGTCATGCCCGGCCTCACGGGATACGACGTCTGCGAGGCGGTGAAGCAGCGGCCGGGCGGTGCTTTCGTCCCGGTCGTCCTCCTCACCGGCACGTTCGAGCCGTTCGATCGCGCCCGGGCCGATCGCGTCGGCAGCGACGCCATCGTCACGAAGCCGTTCGACTCGCACGCCCTCCAGGGCCTCGTCCGGGAGCTCGTCCTGAAGGGCCGCGCCGCCCGCGAAGCGGCCGAGTCCGCCCCGCCTCCGGCTCCCGAGCGGCCCGCCCCGCCGGCCTTCACGCTCGCCGACCTGGACGCGCCACCGGAGGCCGCCGTCCCCGTCGACACCGGCTCGACGCTCGTCCTCACGCCCCTCGACCTCGACCAGTCTGCACCGCCTCCGTTCGTCGAGGCGGCGACCGCCGCCCCGGCCGGGGAGTCGATCTACGCCACGATGGCGATGAAGCTGCCGACGCCGGAGGAGCTCGCCGCCGCCGCCCCCGCGCCCTTCGAGCTCGCGGAGGAGGCGCCGATCGCCGACGTGCCCGCGCCCTTCGAGCCGGCGGAGCCCCTTCCGGAGCCGTTCGCCGCCGTCGCCGCGACGCTCCCGCCCGAGGCGCCGTTCGACGTGGACGGCGCCTCGGTCGCGGCTCCGGCCGTGGAGGCCGCGCCTCCGGTCGTGGAGACGAGTCCGTGGAACGAGGAGCCGACTCAGGAGTCCGCGCCGCCCGCCGAGCCGGCTTTCCTCGTCGAACCGCCTCCGCCCCCGCCGTACGACCCGCTCGCCGCGTACATTCCGCCTCC
>JAKPXO010000142.1 GCA_029567505.1 Acidobacteriota bacterium | reverse complement strand
TCGCCCTCGGGCAACGCCTCGAGGGGCGGGACGCTCCAGGCGCCGAGGCGCTCGGCGACGTCGGCCGGGACGGCCTCGGCGGTGGTCTCGTCCTCGCGCCCGTCGCGACGGACGGCGAGCCGCGCGAGGGCGAACCCCTCGGGACTCTGAAGTCCGCGACGACGCGACTCCGGCAGCGTCTCTGCGAGGAGGGCCCTCGCCGCGGCGTCGGTCAGGTCGTCGACGACGCCGCGCAGGAGGAACGCGGCGGCGGGGTAGAGGCCCTCCGAGGCGGAGCCGGGCCACGCGATCGCGCGGCTGGCGGCGGGCATCGCCTGGGCGAAGACCTCGGCGCGCTCCTTCTCGTGAGGGTCGGTCAGGACCGGGCGCCAGCGGGCGTGCCCTTCCTCGACGGCGGGGACGAAGCGCCTCCGGTGGAGGAGGTCGAGGACCCAGCCGGCGACCGCCGACCAGTACTCGGTGTCGTCCCCGAGGACGAGGCCGGCGCGGTCGGGCTCCTCGGCGAGCGCGAGCAACGCCTCGAACGCGCGCTCCGCGGGGACGAGAAGCCCCTCGACCTCCAGTGGCTTCAGGACGGTCTCGCCGGCCGCGTAGTCGCCGTCCTCGCGGAGGGAGGAGCGCGTGGGGACGGGGCGCGAGCGAAGCGTCGGGACCGTGAGGACGAGGCGGAGCGGCCGGGAAGCCCCGGTGGCGACTGCGAGCCCGGCCGACCGGAGCGCCGTCGCAAGGAGCGACGGGTCGACGTGACGGGGGTGCTCGGGACGCTGCCGCGCGCCGACGAAGGGTCCTTCCCCCCAGAGGAAGAAGCCCGCCCCGGGGAGTGGCCCCGTCGGGGGCAGCGGGTTGCCGTGGAGTACGAGCAAGCCGCCCATTCTCGCGCATTTCGACTCGGGCGGCGCGACCGGGTATCCTCCGCCCTTGCAACGATGAAGCCGTACGAGATCTTCCGCCGCCTCTCGACCGCCGAAACCGACGCCCTCGTCCTTTCCGCCTGCGAGGACGACGAGATTCCCGACAAGGTCGCCGGGAGCGTCCTGACGCTCCAGCGCGTGCCGCTCAAGCGATTCGAGCGGATGACGGACGAGGTCCGGCGCGGCCTCGTGCGGAAGACGCTCCGCGACAGGCGGGCCGAGGACCTCGCTCTCTTCGTCCTCTCGGCCGGGCTCGTGCGGGCCCGGAGCGAGATGATCGAAGGGTTCCTCGCCTCGCTCGACCTGCCGCACGACGGCCCGAACCTGACGGCCGACGAGCCGGTGGCGGAGCCCGCGCGGGAGCGCCTCTCGAAGGCGGTCTCGGAGCTGGCGGAGAAGCACGGCGGGCGAAACGCCGCCGTCTTCCTCCATGCCTTCGTCGAGCAGCCGGACGTGGCGTGGCCGGTCCTCGCAGAGCTCCTCGACGGCGACCCGAAGCTCGCTCTGGAAGACCGCTCCGCGGACTGAGCCGGGCGCCCGGCGGGACGGCGGCGTCCGGCCGGGCGTCGGCTAACATCCTCATGCGCCCGCGCCCGAAGGCGCGCGGCCGGAGGTTGACCATGATCCCCGAGAAGCTGAAGGCCGCCCTCGACGAGCACGTCTCCGCGGAGGTCGGCGCCGCCTACCTCTACCTCGCCATGTCGGCCGACTTCGAGTCGAAGTCCTACAAGGGTTTCGCGCGGTGGATGCGCGTCCAGTTCCAGGAGGAGATGGCGCACGCGCTGAAGTTCGTCGACTACATGCTCTCCCGCGGCGCGACGATCGGCTGGAAGGACGCGAAGGCCCCGGCGAGCACGTTCGGGTCGCCGCTCGAGACGTTCGAGAAGACCCTCGCGCACGAGAAGGACGTCACCGCCCGGATCCACAAGCTCTACCACCTCGCCGCGGCCGAGGGCGACACGGCGACGCAGATCTTCCTGCAGTGGTTCGTGACCGAGCAGGTCGAGGAGGAGGCGCGCGTCTCCGAGATCGTCGAGAAGATCCGGATGGTGGCGGACCGCCCCGGCTCGGTCCTCTACCTCGACAAGGAGTACGGCAAGCGCTCGGCGTAGCCGCGCCCCCCTTTCCGCGACCGTTCGCCGGGCGCCGTCGGCTCGAGCCGACGGCGCCCGCCGCATTTCCGGATCCCGCGAGCGCCAGCGTCCCTTCGGCGCCCGCGCAGAGTGTAGAGGGTAGACCTGACCCCACGCCTCGCGCAGACTGTAGAGTGTAGACCAGACCCCTGGGTCCAGTGGGGGACGCGGGGAGGGAGCAGCGGCAGATCAGCTGCCGGTCGACCCGTACCTCGCGATTCCCCTGCGCCAGAGGGCGACGTTGAGGAGGGCGAAGGCGACGGCGACGAGCGGGACGGCCCAGAAGTACGGGAGGAACTCGCCGCGCCCGAGCGCGAGGGCGGTCGGGTAGAACGAGGCAAAGGCGAAGGGGATGACCGTCGAAAGGAGGAGCTTCACCTTCAGGTCGTAGATCGTGATCGGGTAGCGGCCGAACGACATGAGGTTGAAGACGGGAGGCGCGAGGCCGACCCGGTCTTCGACCCAGAAGCTCGCGGCGGTCAGGAGCCCGAAGACCGAGACGTAGATGACCGCCCCGAAGACGGCCCAGAGCGGCAGGAGCGCGAGGCCGAGGGGCGAGACGTCGGGGAGGCGCGACACGGCCCACCCGATCGCCACGGCGCCGGTGGCCACCTCCTGGAGCGACTCGAGGCGGAAGCTCTCGAAGAGGACCTGGAAGAGCGGCGAGACGGGGCGGAGGAGGATGCGGTCGAAGCGCCCCTCCACGAGGTAGCGGTCGGCGAAATCCCAGAGGTTCGACGAGACGACGCTGAAGAGCCCGTAGGGGAGGAGCGAGAAGCCGTAGAGGAAGACGATCTCGGGGTACGTCCAGCCCGCGAGGTGCGGGAAGCGGGAGAAGAGGAGGAGGACGACGGAGAACGACGCCGCCGTCCCGAGGAACGAGGCGAGGACGGCCGCGGCGAAGTCGGCCCGGTAGGCGAGCCGCGCCTTCGCGTACTGCGCGAAGTAGAGCGCGAGGAGGCGCGCGTGGAAGCGGACGCGGCGCACCGTCAGCCCCCCTGGACCTCGATCCGGCGCGCGGTCGCCCTCCAGAGGAGGCGACCGAGGGCGAGCAGCGCGACGACCCACGCGGCCTGGAGGCCGAGGGAGCGCGCGGCGTCGGCGCCGGTCGCGAGACCGAGCCAGAGGCGCCCCGGCGTGTCGTTCATGTGGAGGAACGGGAGCCAGACGAGGACCTTCCGGACGGGCTCCGGGAAGAAGGCCACGGGGACGAGGAGCCCCGAGAGGAGCTCGAGGACGAGGTACTTGGCCCGGAGGACGCCGAGGATCGACGTCGTCCGGATCGCCACGAGACCGACGCAGAAGTTGATCGCCCCGACGAGGAGCGCGGAGAGGAGCCCCGAGAGGAGGTAGAGCGCGAGCGCCGCAGGCGAGACGGGCGGGAGGACGGGGTAGACGAGGACGAGCAGGAGGCCGATCGGGACGGTGAAGAGGACGAGCCGGAAGGCGCTCTCGCCGAGCGCCTGCGAGAGCGTCATCGCCTGGACGTCGACCGGCTTGATGAGCGTCATCGCGAGGCGCCCCTCGCGGACCTGGCTCGCGATGTCGCGGTCGACCTCGTTGAAGTAGAAGCTCCGGAGTGCCCATCCCGTGGCCACGTACGTGAGCATCTGCGGGAACGTGAAGCCGCCGAGCGTGGCGCCCTCGCCCTTCTCGTGGAAGAGCGCGCGCCAGATGTAGTACCAGACGGTCGCGTTGAAGAAGTAGGTGAGGATGCCGACGAAGTAGCGCGCGCGGTACGCGAGGATGTTCAGGAACGAGGTGCGCGCGAAGGCGAGGTAGGGGCGCGCGGAGGAGAGCGCGGTCGCGAGCATCGGCGGGGGGGCGCCCTCAGCCCCGCCGCACGCCGCGGTGGGCCACGATGCCCGCGGCGGCGCCCTCGGACGCGGGCGGGGCATCGGGCCGCCGCAGCGCCGCGTTCTCGCGGTAGATACGGGCGACGACCTCCTCGATGTCGGGCTCGCTGACGGCGAGGTCGAGGACGGGGAGGCTCCTCACGACCTCGCGGATCACGTCGGGGGCCGAGGCCTCCCGCTTGTCGACGGCGAGGAGATAGCGGCCCGGCGAGAGGCGGGCGGCGCGCCACGGTCCGACGGCGAGCTCCGCCGGGTCCCCGTCCGCGGGAGCGGGGAGGTCGAAGCGGATGCGCGCCTCGGGGAGGTGCTTGTCGCGCAGGCCGCGCAGGCTGCCGTCCCAGAGGACCTGGCCGTGGTCGATGAGGACGACCCGCTCGCAGAGCTCCTCGATGTCGTCGAGGTCGTGCGTGGTGAGGACCACCGTCGTCGAGAGGCGGCGGTTCGCCTCCTTCAGGAACGCGCGGACGTTCGCCTTGGCGACGACGTCGAGGCCGATCGTCGGCTCGTCGAGGAAGAGGAGCGGCGGCTCGTGGAGGAGCGAGGCGGCGAGGTCGCAGCGCATCCTCTCGCCGAGCGAGAGCTTCCGCACGGGCTGGGAGAGCAGCCGGCCGATCTCGAGGAGCTCGTCGAAGACCTTCATCCGCCGTTCGTAGTCGGCGCCGGAGACGCCGTAGATCTCGCGGAGGAGCTGGAAGCTCTCGACGACGGCGATGTCCCACCAGAGCTGCGTCCGCTGGCCGAAGACGACGCCGATCGAGCGGGCGTAGGCGCGCCGGTCCCGCCACGGGACGAAGCCGAGGCAGGTCACCTCGCCGGACGTCGGCGTCAGGATGCCGGTGAGCATCTTGATCGTCGTCGACTTCCCGGCCCCGTTCGGGCCGATGTAGCCGACCATCTCGCCCCGCGCGAGGTCGAAGGAGACGCGGTCGACGGCGCGGAGCGTCGACGTCTCCGAGCGGAAGAGCCCCTTCAGCGCGCCCGCGAGCCCGGGGGCCTTCTGTGTCACCTCGAACGTCTTGACGAGGTCGCGGACGCGGACGGCGGGGTCGCTCATTCGCGGAGCGGGGCGTCCGGGTCGGGCGGGACGTGGTCGTCGACGAGGCCCTCCGAACCGTCCGGCGCGCCGGGGCTCTCCGGGTCCGACGAGGCAAACGCCGAAGCCTCTCCAGCCGGGGCTGCCGCGATCACGATCTCCCCTTTCACGCCGGGTCGCCTCCCGAGGAGCGCCGCGACCGAGGCGGCCGTGCCGCGGAGGACCTCCTCGTGGAGTTTCGTCAGCTCCCGGCCGAGGCAGACCCGCGGATCGCCCCAGGCGCGCGCCATCTCTTCGAGCGACTCGACGACGCGGAAGGGGGACTCGAAGAGGACCCGCGTCTCCTCGCGCGAGGCGAAGCGTGCGTACCAGCGGGCCCGCTCGCCGCGGCGGGAGGGGGGGAAGCCGAGGAACGAGTAGGGAACGGCCGCAAAGCCGCAGACCGAGAGGATCGCGGCGACGGCAGAGGGGCCGGCGACGGGCTCGACGCGGAAGCCCGCCTCGGCGGCGGCGGCGGCGAGGAGGCGGCCGGGGTCGGAGACCGCCGGCGTTCCGGCGTCGGAGACGAGGGCGAGCGTCTCGCCGCGCGCGAGGCGCTCGAGCATCTCGGGGATCCGTCGGAACTCGTTGTGCTCGTGGCAGGAGACGCGCGCGGTCGTCAAGCCGTGCCGCGCGAAGAGGTTCCCGGTCCGGCGCGTGTCCTCGCAGTAGACGAGGTCCGCCTCGCGGAGCGCGGCGAGGGCGCGCGGCGTGAGGTCTTCGAGGTTGCCGATCGGAGTCGCAACCACGAGGAGCCGCCCGGCGGCGGAGGAAGGGGAGGTCACGCCGGGATGCTACCAGCGGGGTCTGGCGGTGACCGCGGTGTCGGGGACAGGAGCGCGGACGCGAGGGCGGGCCGCCCGATGCCCCGCGCGTCTCGTCGAGGAGCCGAGCGCTCTCGCCGTCTCAACGGAAGACGGACCTGACCCCATTGTTTTCGCTGTTTCGGTAGGATCGGGGGGATGCGGTGGCTCGCGCTTCTGGCGCTCCTCGCGCAGGGCGCGACGGCGGCCGACGAGGCTTCGCCCCGGACGACGGGGCCGGCGGTGACGCTCGATCGGATCGCGGCGGTCGTCGGCGACGAGATCGTCCTCGAGGGCGAGGTCTCGCGCCTCGCGGCGATCGGGTTCCTGCCTCGGCGCGAGGGAGAGGCCGAGCTCGCCTACCGCGACCGGCTCCTCGACCTGCGCGTCGTCGAGCTGCTGCGGGAGAAGGAGCTGCGCCTCCTGACGGGCCTCGAGCCCGACCCGGCCGAGGTCGACGCGCGGCTCGACGAGGTCGCCGCGCGCTACGAGGCCGGGACCGAGGAGCCGTTCGACCGGGCGCTCGAGCGGGCCCGAACGAGCCGCGACGAGGTGAAGGGCTGGATCCGGCGGGGGATGGCGCTCGAGAGCTATGCGCGCGAGAGGCTCCTCCCGACCGTGAGGGTGACCGAGCCGGCGATGCGGGCGTTCTACGACGGTCCCTTCCGGGCGGAGGCGGAGAGCCGCGGCCTGACGACGCTGCCGCCGTTCTCCGAGGTGCAGGACCAGCTGCGCGAGCTCCTCCGCGAGCGCCTCCTGAACGAGGAGGTCGAGAAGTGGACGGCGGGGCTCCGCGAGAAGACGCGGATTCTCGTCTACCGGCGTCCGCCGATCGCCTCGGCCTCGGGCAGCGCGAGCCGGTAGGCGCGGCGGTTCGCGAGGACGCGCCTCACGTAGGTCCGGGTCTCGGCGTAGCTGATGGCGGCCAGGAGCGCCTCGGCCGGCCGGTCGCTCCCGCCGCTCCAGAGGACGGTCTGTCCCGCCCCGGCGTTGTAGCCCGAGGCCGCCCGCGTGGCGTCTCCGTCGAAGCGGTCGAGGAGCGTGCGGAGCGTCCGGGCGCCGAGCCGGATCGAGCGGGCCGGGTCGTAGAGGTCGGAGTAGGCGGGGGGCTCCTCGTTGAGGTCGCGCGCGGCCTCGCCCGCGGCCGGGAGCGTGAGCTGCATCAGGCCGCGCGCGGCCGCCGGCGAGGCCGCCTCGCGGTCGAACCGGCTCTCCTGGCGCATGACGGCGTAGAGGAGGTCCCGCGGGACGCCGAGCTCGGCGGCGGCCTGCGCGACGAGCCGGTCGAAGGGGCGCGGCGCGAGGCCGCGGCGGATCGTCCGCGGAGCGAGCTCGAGGAGGAAGTCGCGCGGGACCTTCCTCGAGACCGCCTCGGCCGCTTCGAGCGCGGCGGGACCCGCGCCGGCGTCCTCGGCGAGGCGGGCCGCGACGAGGCTCCCGAGGAGCGTGTCGAGGCGACGGGCCTCCCGGACGATCGGCTCGGCGTCCTCGGCGAGGCCGAGCTGGAGGAGGCGGCAGGCGGCGGCGTCGCCGCAGAGATCCGGGAGGGACTCGTCGGGGAGCTCGGGCGCGAGGAGGACGTCGGCGTAGCGGGGGAGCGCGCGGTAGGCCTCGAGGAGCGCGTCCTTCGCCTCCGCGTCGCCGAGGGCGGCGGCCGGGAGAAGCCGGGACTTCGCCGCTGCGGCCTTTCCGGCCCGGAGGAGGCGCCGACCGTCGGCCCGGGCCGCCGTGACGAACCTCTCGCGACTCGCGGGGGGAAGCTCGGCGATCCGGGCGAGAGCGCGCTCCGCGGCGAAGGACCCGGGATCGGCGGCGAGGAGGCCGGCCCACTCGGAAAGGGCGGTCGCCACGTCGTTGCGAGCCCGGGCCACGAGACCGGTCCAGAACGGCAGCTCGGAGAGCCACGGCTCCGGCAGGCGGCGCGACTTCGCGAGGACGGTGGCGGGGGCGAGGGCGCGGGCGGCCCCGGCGCCGTCGCCCGACTGGGCGCGCCGCTCGACGAGGAGGAGGAGCGCCTCGATCCGGCCCGGTTCGCCGGCGAGCGTGGGACGCAGCAACAACGCCTCGGCCTGGTCGAGGTTCCCGCGACGGATCTCGAGGCGGGCCCGTTGAAGGACGGAGAGGCCGACGGGGCCGGCTGCTCCGGCCTCGACCCGCCGGAACTCCTCGACCGCGCCGTCGAGGTCGCCGAGCTTCTCCTTCATCGCTCCGAGGTTGAAGCGAACGCGCCCAGCGAAGGCGGCGGTGCCGAAGCCGTCGTCTCCCTTTCGGACCGGCGGCCGGAACCGCTTCGGCATCGCGTCGAGGAGCGCCGCGAAGCCGCTCGCCGCCTCGGTGAACCGGCCGCGCGAGCCGCGGAGGCGCGCCAGCTCGAACCGGGCGTTGGCCGCTTCCGCCGCGTCGGGGCCGGAGACGGCCCGCCTCTCCCGCTCGGCGGCGAGCCTTTCGGCCAGCTCGAGGTCCCTCTGCGACCGGGCGGTGTCGACGAGCAGGCGGAGCGTCGCGTCCGGGTGATCGCCCGGACTCCGTCCCGCGAGCTCGCGCGCGAGGAGGGCCGCGGCCGCGTCGTCGCGGCGCCCTTCGGCGAGGAGGGAGAGCCTCAGCGCCGCAGCCTCGCCGGTCGCCCCTTCACGTTCGAGCGCCTCGGCTCGGAGGGCCTGGAGCCGGCGCCGCTCGCGGGGAGGGGTCTGCGGTCGGGCCGCGACGAGCCGGGCCAGGGCGGCGGCGTCGAAGCGCGTTTCGAGAGCGTCGAGGGCGGTCCGGAGGGCCCGGCGGGAGATGGCGCCCTCCTTCCGCTGGAGGAGCGGGAGGAGCAGGTCGAGCGCTTCGGTCCCCTCCCCCTTCCCGAAGCGCAAGCGCGCGGCGGCGAGGCGGGACGGGACGTCGAAGAGGTCTCCCGGCGCGGTGAAGCGCTCGAAGCGGACGAGCGCCTCGTCGACCCGTCCGAGACCGGCGAGGGCCCGCGCGGTCAGGAACTCGAAGCGGCCGTCCGCGTAGCGTTCCGGTGCACGACGGTGGATCTCGTTGAGGTGGCCCAGGACGTCGACCCAGTCCTCGGCGCGGGCCGCCTCGGCAGCCTCCCGCTCGAGGAGGCGGAGCGCGTCGGGCGAGAGCCTCGCCGGCGCGGCGGACACCGTCGGCTCGGGGCGCGGCCCGGAGGCGGGCGCGGCCGCGGAGATGAGGAGCGAGGCGGCGAACGCCGCGAGCCGGACGCCGCCTCGCACTCCGGTCACCCCGAGACGCGGGCGACCCGGGCGCCGAGCGAGGAGAGCTTCTCCTCCATCGCGGCGTAGCCCCGGTCGAGGTGGTAGATGCGGCGGACGAGCGTCTCCCCGTCGGCGACGAGCGCCGCGAGGACGAGCGCGGCGGAGGCGCGCAGGTCGGAGGCGGTGACGGTGGCGCCCTCGAGCCGCGAAGGACCGGTGACGAGGGCCGCGCGCCCGTCGACGCGGACGTTCGCGCCGAGCCGGACGAGCTCGGCGGCGTGGAGGAACCGGTTCTCGAAGATCGTCTCGACGATCCGCGAGGTCCCCTCGGCCTGCGTCATGAGCGCCATCCACTGAGCCTGCAGGTCGGTCGGGTAGCCGGGATGCGGGGCCGTCTCGACGTCGACGGCGCGCAGGGGCCTGCTCCTCGCGACGCGCAGGCCGTCGGCGACCGACTCGACCTCGGCGCCGGCCGCGCGGAGGGCCGCGACGAAGGCGGGGAGGTCCTGCTCGCGTGCCCCCGCGAGCGTGACGTCGCCTCCCGTGATCGCGGCGGCTGCGCCGTAGGTCCCGGCCTCGATCCGGTCGGCGAGGACGGCGTGGGGCGCGGGCGTTCCCGAGAGGGTCTCGACCCCTTCGACGACGACCGTCTCCGTCCCCGCGCCAGAGATGCGCGCCCCCATCGAGACGAGGAGCTCGGCGAGGTCGGCGACCTCCGGCTCGCGGGCGGCGTTCTCGATCGTCGTCGTACCGCGCGCGAGCGTTGCGGCGAGCATCACGTTCTCGGTGCCGGTGACGGTGACCTGTGGGAAGCGGACGGTCGTGCCGACGAGGCGTCCGCGCCCCGGGCCGAGGCGCGAGACGTGCGCGTGGATGTACCCCTTCTCGACGGCGACGCGGGCCCCCATCGCCTCGAAGGCGGCGATGTGGAGGTCGACGGGCCTCACCCCGATGGCGCAGCCACCCGGGAGCGAGACGCGCGCCTCGCCGAACCGGGCCAGAAGCGGGCCGAGGACGAGGATCGAGGCACGCATCGTCCGGACGAGGTCGTAGGGCGCTTCGGTCGAGACGATGCGCGAGGCGTCCAGTGTGACCGTCCCCGGGGCCTCGCCGGAGATCGCGACGCCCATGCCGGCGAGGAGCTTCTTCATCGTCCGAATGTCGGCGACGGGCGGAAGGCGGTCGAGGGCGACGGGGCGCTCGGCGAGGAGGGCGGCCGCGACGTCGGGGAGGGCGGCGTTCTTCGCGCCCGCGACGGCGAGCGTGCCCGAGAGGCGGCAGGGGCCGGAGACGAGGAAGGCGTCCAAAGCGGCGGGAGTTTAGTACGCGGTCCGGGGGCGCCGCGGGCCCTTCAGCGGCGGCGGGCGACGACGGTGCGCGGAATGCCGGCCGCGTCGAGCCGGACGTCCTCGAGCGAGAACGCGGGGCTCGCCTCCACGAGGCCGCTCACCTCGCGCGCCTGGCCGTAGCCGATCTCGAAGAGGAACGGCGCGCCCGGGTGGAGGCGCGGCGGGAGCTCGGCGAGGAGGACCCGCACGGCGTCGAGGCCGTCGTCGCCGCCGAAGAGGGCGAGGTGCGGCTCGTGGTCCGAGACGGTCTTCTCGACATGGGGCGCGTCGACGCGCGGGACGTAGGGCGGGTTCGCGACCGCGAGGTCGAAGCACGGGCGCGGGGCGAGGGCCGAGAGCCAGTCGGAGGCGACGAAGGAGACGCGCGCCGCGACGCCGTGGAGCGACGCGTTGGCGCGCGCGAGGGCGAGGGCCGCCTCGGAACGGTCGACGGCGACGACGCACGCTTCCGGCCGCTCGAGAGCGAGCGAGACGGCGAGGATGCCGCTCCCCGTCCCTCCGTCGAGGATCGCGCGGGCCGCGGGGGCCGCCTCGCGCGCGAGCTCGACGATCGCCTCGGTCTCGCCGCGCGGGATCAGGGCGCGCGGGTCGACGCGGAACGTCCGGCCGAGGAACTCCCACTCGCCGAGGAGGTACTGGAGCGGCTCGCCCGCGCCGCGCCGCCCGACGAGGCTGCGGAAGCGCTCGACGGCGCCGTCGTCGGCCTCGTCGCGGCGCCGCGCGTGGAACCACCCGCGCGGCCGGCCGGCCGCGGATGCGAGGAGCTCTTCGGCCTCGTACGGGGCGAAGGAGGGAGAGTCGAGGAGGGATCGTCCCTCGGCGAGGAGCTGGCCCCAGGTCGGCACGCGCGGATCTTGCCATCACGTAAGCTCGCCCCGTGACCCGACGACGCTGCCTCCCTGCCGTCGCCGCAGCTGCGGCCGTGCTCCTCCTCGCCGGGGAGGCCTCGAGTGTGAGCGGCCGGACGTGGTCCAGGCCCGTAGAGACGCTCCGGTCGTACCTCCGTCTCGACACCTCGAATCCTCCGGGGAACGAGCTCCGAGGCGCTCTCCTCCTGAAGGGACTCATCGAGCGCGAGGGGATCGCCGTCGAGCTCTTCGAGCCCGAGCCGGGGCGGGCGAACCTCTACGCCCGTCTCCGTGGACGCGGCGGGGAGCCCGGGCTCGTCCTCCACCACCACATCGATGTCGTCCCGGCGAGTCCACAGGGATGGAAGCGACCGCCCTTCGCGGGCGCTGTCTACAACGATCTCCAGCTCTATGGCCGTGGCGTACTCGACACGAAAGGACTCGGGATCGCTCAGCTCGAGGCGTTCCTGGCGCTGAAGCGCTCCGGAAGGCCGCTCGTCCGGGACGTCGTCTACCTCGCGACCGCGGACGAGGAGACGGGCGGGCGGCTTGGGTTGGCAGCCGTCCTCGAGAAGCGCCCAGGCTGGCTCGCGGGTGTCGGGGAGGCGTTCGGCGAGGGGGGCGACGTCGAGACGATCGTCGACAAGGTGCGCTGGTTCGGGATCGAGGTCCAGCAGAAGGGAGCGCTCTGGCTGCGGCTCGAGGCGGGAGGCGCCGGTGGGCACTCTGCCTCGGCGGATATGGTCGGCCCGGCCGCACGTGTGGCACGGGCCGCATCGCGGCTCGCGGTAATGGCGCGGCCCGTTCGCGTGGAGCCCGTTCTCGAACGGCAGCTCACGGCGCTCGCGCGAGTGAGACCTCCTGCCCTGGCGGCGGCGCTTCGCCGCGTGGCGACCGACGCGAAGCGCGACCCGGCCGGGCTCGCCGCCAGCCTCACCCCGTGGCAGCAGCTCCTCGTCAGGGACACGGTGTCCGTGACCCGCCTCGGTGCCGACAGCGAGCTCGTGAATGTGCACCCGACGCGGGCATGGGCCGAGGTGGACGTGCGGCTCCTTCCGTCGACGAGCCCGGAGGAGTTCCTGCGCGAGGTGGCGAAGGCGATCGACGATCCCGCGGTGAGGATCGCGACACTCCTTCACGCGAAGGGAGAGTCGGCCTCGCCGGAGTCCGGGCTCTACACCGCCGCGAGGCGAGTCCTCGAGGAGCGCTTTCCGGGCGTCGTCGTCGCGCCGGTTCTGGGCCCCGGCCTTTCGGAGAACCGGGTCTTTCGCGCGCATGGCATCCGGGCCTACGGTCTCTTCCCATTCCGGCTGAACTACTACGACGCGGCCGGGATCCATTCAACGAACGAGAGAATGAGAATCGACTGGTTCGAGGAGGGGGTCGAGACAGTGAAGCGGATCGTCGTCGGGGCCGCGACGGAATCCGCGACGACGCCGGCGCCTCAGAAGCCCATGCGGTAGAGCATCAGGTAGATGACGACGCCGGTGACGGAGACGTAGAGCCAGACGGGGAGCGTGACGCGGGCGAGTCGGCGGTGAGCCTCGAAGCGTCCCTTCCGCGCGAGGACGAGCGTCGCCACCGCGAGGAACGGGACGACGGCGGCGAGGACGGTGTGCGTCAGGAGGACCGACAGGTAGAAGGTCCGGACGCCGCCCGTCCCGCGGAAGCGGACGCTGCCCGCCTCGAAGTGGTAGACGAGGTAGGAGACGAGGAAGAGGACGGAGCAGGCGAACGCCGCCGTCATCACCCGGCGATGCGCTTCGCGCCGGCCCGCGCGGATCAGGAGGAAGCCGGCGACGAGGAGAGTCGCCGCCGTGCCGTTCAGGATCGCGTTGACGGTCGGGAGGTCCGCGAAGCTCAACGGGGCTCCGGGATCGCCGCGGCGAGGGCGCGGGCGTCGCGCTCGAGCGCGTCGACGGGAGGCTGGTCCATCCCGTCGTAATAGCCGCGGATCGTCCCCTCGCCGTCGACGAGGACGAAGCGGGTGGAATGGAGGATCGGCTCGACGCTGTCGGCGGGGCCGTCCTCGATCGCGAGCTTGAAGCCGTCCTTGATGAGGGCGCGGATCACCGGCCGCTCGCCGTGGAGGAAGCTCCAGCGGGAGAGGTCAGCGCCGAGGTCGCGCGCGTAGGCCTCGAGGACCTCGGGCGTGTCGTACTCCGGGTCGACGCCGATCGAGACGTATCGGATGGCGGAGACGTCGGCCGTCTTCCTCGAGAGGGCGAGCATCCGGGAGGAGAGGATCGGGCAGCTCCCGCCGCAGCGGGTGAAGATGAAATCGGCGATCCAGACGGTGCCGCGGTAGTCGGCCGTCGTCACCGCCGTTCCGCTCTCGGAGACGAGCGTGAAGGCGGGGGCGGCGCCGAGGCGCGGGAGGTCGGGTCCGGC
>JAKPXO010000130.1 GCA_029567505.1 Acidobacteriota bacterium | reverse complement strand
GCGGAAGCTCAGTACCTGACCCGAAGCGCCGTGACGCTCTCCGACGCGATCGACGCCTACCTGCGCCGGATGCTCGTCCAGGTCAAGAAGATCGGGGACGGACTCGAGCTCGCGCGTGCAGTTGCCCCCGGCGAGGACCCGTTCGCGTTCATCGGCCGCACGGGGCTCATCGGCCGGTACCGCGACGCGGAGCCGAGCTTCCTCGTCCTCCGGGCCCTCGACCCCGACCGCCGCGGCGGCGTCGTGCAGCCCGCGGGCCTCGACCCGTCCCTCGAGAAGGAGCTCGACCGGGCCTTCGACACCGCGCTGCGCGGCTCGGTCTACGTCGGCGACGCCCTCCGGATTCCCGGGCTCCCGGATCCCGGTCTCGTCATGGCCGCGCCCGTTCCGGCACCGGACGGGGAGACCGTCGGAGTCGTGGAGGCGTTCGTCTCGCTCGCGCCGATCCGCGCCCTGCTCGAGCAGGAGCGAAAGCGCGACCTCGTCGCCTACGTCGTCGATCGCCGCGGGAGCCTCGTCCTCTCGAGCGACCCGGCGATCTTCGGCGGGAAGGAGATGCTCCTGGACGTGGAGCTCGTCGCCGAGTTCGTCCAGCATCCCGTTCGCCTGACGCGGACATACCCGCAGGGAGAGGGAGAGACGGTGCGGCGGGTCCTCGGGACGGTCGCTCCGGTCGGTCCGGCGGAGGACCTCCCGGACTGGGGCGTCCTCGTCGAGAAGGACGTCGCGAGGGCGTTCGCGGCGGCGACGCAGATGACGCGGACGTCGTGGCTCGTCGCGGCCCTCGCCGTCGCGCTCGCCGTCGTCGCGGCGATCCTCGCCGCGAACGCCCTCTCCAGGCCCGTCCGGGCCCTCGCGGAATCCGTCCACCGGATGTCGGAGGGAGACCTTTCCCAGCGCGTGGATGTGCCCGGGACGTACGAGCTCGCGGAGCTCGCCGAGGGGTTCAACCACATGGGAGGGGAGCTCGAGAAGTCGATCGAGAAGCTGAAGCTCGCCGCGCGCGAGAACCAGGAGCTCTTCCTCAACTCGATCCGGGCCCTCGCGGCCGCCGTCGACGCGAAGGACCCGTACACCCGCGGCCACTCCGAGAGGGTCGCGCGCTACTCCGTCGCGATCGCCCGGCACCTGGGCCAGCCGCTCGAGGAGGTCCGGAAGGTCCGGATCGCGGCGCTCCTGCACGACGTCGGGAAGATCGGCATCGACGACCGCATCCTGCGCAAGCCGACGGCGCTCACGGACGACGAGTTCGAGATCATGAAGCTGCACCCGGTCAAGGGGGCGCTCATAATGGGCCAGATCCCCCAGCTGAAGTGGATCATCCCCGGGATGAAGTACCACCATGAGAAGTGGGACGGGACCGGGTACCCGGACGGGCTGAGGGGAGAGGAGATCCCGATGCTCGCGAGGATCATCTCGGTGGCCGACACGTTCGACGCGATGACGACGACCCGCCCCTACCAGAAGGCGATGAAGAGCGACTACGTGGTCTCCCGCATCAAGACGTTCGCCGGCACCCGTTACGATTCCCGCGTCACCGAGGCGCTCGAGG
>JAKPXO010000109.1 GCA_029567505.1 Acidobacteriota bacterium | reverse complement strand
ACGTGGATCTCCCGCTGAGGTGACCGGATGGCCCTGAACCCGATCTCGTTCACCGAGAAGGTCGTCTCGAGCTTCCTGCGCTACCAGCTGACGGCGTACCGTTTCGCGGACTCGCGATTGCACGCGCAGATGCGCGAGCTGCTCTCGCTGGAGAAGACGCGGGCGACGCCGCTCCTGAAGGGGCCGTACGTCTCCGTGTCGCGGGGGTTCCGGCCGGGGCGGACGCTCCTGGAGCTCGCGGCGGAGGGGGTCGTCCACCCGGCCCTCGCGGGCCTCGCGCCATTCCCGTCGGTCTGGGCGCACCAGGAGGCGGCGATCCGGTCGATCCGCGCGAGGCGGACGACGGTCGTCTCGACGGGGACGGGCTCCGGGAAGACGGAGGCGTTCCTCTACCCGGTCATCAGCCGCTGCCTTTCGCTGCGCGACGCGGGCGCCGCGCCGGGGATCGTCGCCGTCCTCGTCTACCCGATGAACGCCCTGGCCGAGGACCAGCTCGGGCGCCTCCGCGACCTCCTCTCGGGGACGGGGGTGCCGTTCGGGATGTACGTCGGGAAGACGCCGGAGCGGGCGGCCGACGTCTCCGGAGTCCGGCTGCCGAAGGGGGCCTCGCGCGAGGAGTACCGGCGGCGGCTCGCCAAGCTCCGCGACGAGAAGCGGAACGAAGCCGTCCATCCGCCGGAGGAGCGCTGCTCGCGGGAGGAGATGCGGGCCGCGGGGCGGGCGCCGCGGATTCTCCTGACGAACGTCAAGCAGCTGGAGCTCCTCCTGACGCGGCAGAAGGACGTCGAGCTCTTCGCCGGGTCGCGGCTCGAGGTCCTCGTCGTCGACGAGGCGCACACGTTCTCGGGGGCGAACGGTGCGGAAACGGCCTGCCTCCTGCGGCGCCTCCGGACGTTCTGCGGAACGGGGGAGCGCGAGACGGTCTGCGTTGCGACGTCGGCGACGCTCGCCGATCGCGGGGCGAGCGACGACCCGGCCCGGACGTTTGCGTCCCGGTTCTTCGGCGTTCCTTTGGAGTCGGTCACGACCGTCACGGAGGAGTACGAGGAGCCGCCGTTCGAGGCGGAGCGCCTCGTCCCGGCGGCGATCCCGGATCCGGCGAGGGCGCTTCCGGCGATTCTCGCGGCGCTCGAGGGCGCGGACGGAGCCGCAATCGCGAGGGCGATCGGGGGCGGGCTCGAGCTCGCGGGGGAGAGCTGGCGCGAGGCGCTCGGAGAATCGCTCGCGCGCAACGAGCTTCTCTTCCAGCTCTCGGAGCAGCTGCGGCGCCCGGCGCTCCTCTCGGCGGTGGCGGAGAAGGTCGCGGAGGCGTGCGTCAGGCCCGTGGCCGAGGAGGAGGTCCTCGCCTGGCTCGCGCTCGGCGCGGCGGCCCGCAGGGACGGGCGGCCGTTCGTCCGGCCCGTCGTCCACGACTTCGTGCGCGGCATCGACGGCGCCGTCGTCAGCTTCCCGGAGGGGACGATACCGAGGCTCTGGCTCTCCGCCCGAGAGGAAGCCGCGGCGGAAGGGGAGCAGGAGCTCGTCCGTCTCCCGGTCCTGACCTGCACGACGTGCGGCCAGCACTACTTCTCCCACTCGGTCGCCGATCTCGACGCGAACGGGGCCGTCCCCGGCGGAGGCGAGGCGGCAGAGCAGGGGACGTTCTGGAGGACGCTCTCCGCGGAGGCGGGAGGGCGGAGGCTCCTCCTGACGGATCGGGTCATCTCGGTGGACGAGGAGGAGAACGGGGACGAGGGCCCGGATCTGCCGAAGGTCTTCTTCTGCCGGCATTGCGGGACGCTCGCGTCCGCTGAGGGGGGCGCCTGCCCGGCCTGCGGCCGGCCGGGGGCGGCGGTGCCGCTCTTCCTGGTGAGGCAGAAGGAGGAGGCCCCCGGGCACCTTTCCCG
>JAKPXO010000098.1 GCA_029567505.1 Acidobacteriota bacterium | reverse complement strand
GATGTCGGCGGCGTCGGGCCGGTTGTCCAGCTTCGGGGCCGGGCCCCTCTTCTTCCCCAGCCGGCGAGCGGCCTCCTTTATGTCCACCTTCGCCCGCTTCATGCCGTCCTCCGAATGCCCCGCATTTCGCCGGGGAGGGCCTCAGGAGCGTTTCGGGGTCCGGAGGTACCGGCCCCCTCCTCCGAATCGCCGCCGCCGGGCGCCAGGCGCGAGGGCGAGGCCGAGGATTCGAAGTCGGCCCCAAACTTCCGGCCGAGGTGAATCGTCGGGGCGTCCTCGCAGAAGACCGTCTCTGCGGTCCAGAGGATCTTCCCGCAGCGGCGGCAGGGCCAGGACCGAAAGACGGTCGACTCGGCCGGGGTCACCTCATCGGCGCGCTGCCCGTCGGTCAGGTCGCGCTCGCCGCAGTGGGGACAGCGGGGCCACGCCATCAGGCAGCCCTCCGAACCTGGGAGCCGGATTCGTCCTCGGTTCTCCAGATCCCACCCTGGGGGTGCTCCCGCGAACCGCGAACATGGGAGTTGTCACCCCCCCCGTAGGGGGGGGGTGTTCCAGCTCCCACGTTTCGCGAGGTTGCAGGGTGGGAGCTGGCTCCCACGTTAGCTCCCAGGTTCTCCCATGTTTGAAAATCACCCTTTTTCGTCACGCTCCCCCTCCTTCTTCCCCGTCGAAAGGTGCCACTCGATACCCCCTCCTCTCCCCTCCCGCTTCTGGGCGTAGAGGGTCCCCTCCGCCTCCATCGCCTCCCTCGCGACACGGAAATCTGCACTCGACAGCCCTGCCCGCTCTTTCGCCTCGCGGGTCGACATCGGGCCCTCCTTCTTCAGCGCTCGGGAGAGCCGCTCGACGAGGAATTTGACCTTCTTCCCGCGGACGATCTCCTCGTCAGCCTCGGCCGCCGCCGCGAGCTCCCCCGCGTCGAGCTCCGTGTACGTCGCGCGGTCGCGGTTCAGCGCCATATGGAACGGCTCGAGGCGGGGCCCGCGGCCGATCCGGTTCTTCGGGACCTGGACCTTCACGCGGTCGTCCCCGTCCGGCGCCATGAAGAGCATCAGGTCGGCCTGGTGCTCGATCTGCCCGGTCTCAGCGCCGCTCGAAAGCGGGTCTGCCTGGTCGTCTTCCTTCTTCGCCCGGTAGGAACCGCGGTTCGACTGCGAGAGGAGTAGCGCCACGGCCCCGCGGCGACGCGCGGCGGCCTTGACCATTCGGCAGACCGCGTCGACCGTCATGCGGCGGTCGAGCTTCTTGGATGCCGCCGCAGCCAGCCGGACCACTTGGGCGGAGTCGATCACCCAGAGCTGGGGCCGCCCGTCCGCGCGGGTCGCCATGCCGTCGAGGAAGGTTTCGAGGGAAGCGTCCTCGGCGTCCGGGTCCAGGCAATGAATCCGCCCCCTGTAGGCGTCGAGTGCGTCCGCGGCCTTCTGGATTACGGCCGGGTCAGCCGCTTCGAGGTACTCGCGGTCGAACCCGAGGTGCTGCGCCATCCGGATCACGCCGGCCTCGAGGCCCTCGTCGGCGAGGTAGAGACCCACGGCGACATCCGGGTGGCGCTGGGCGACGTTGGCGGCGATCTGTAGCGCGAGGCCGGTCTTCCCCGCGCCTGGTCGGCCGACCATCACGGCGATGCGGCCCCGCGGGAGCCCACCCTTCGTCAGGTGGTCGACGGTCGGTATCCCGGTCGCGTAGCGCGTCGAGACGTCCTTCTGGCGGCGCAGCGTGTCGGCCGGGGACTCCCACGTCGACCGGTCGCCCTCGCCCGTCCAGCGGGCGATCTCGCCCCGCAGGAGTGCCAGCTTCTCGAGAAGGCTCGCCTCGTCACTCCGGAGGGCCTTCAGGGCGTCATCGTCCGGCCCCAGGAGACGGAAGCCGCCGTCCGTCATCGCCCCCCCCACACGGCCCTCCTGCGGTACAGAGAGCCCTCGGCTACGATCCGGGCGTAGGCGCGGATCGAGTCGTCGTCGGCCGCCCCGACGGTCCCGTCGTCGAGGAGCGACGCGACGGCGGCCCCCCACCCGGGCTCTGGCGGATGGTGCTTCCCACGCTCGAGCTGGTCGACGACGGTCAGCGCGTCGATCGGGGCCTCGAGGAAGGCCACCTTCCGCATCGCGGTCAGGATGGCCCCGCGCTCCTCCTCGCGGAAGTCCTCGGGGCGGAGCCGCTCGCAGCGGGACAGACCGGCCTCCCCGACGAGGAGGAGCGCCCCGAGAAGCGCGCGCTCGGCCCGGTCGGAGACGAAGACGTTCCCGGGCTAGTCGGCCCAGTCGAAAGCGACGCTCACGAAGCCCTCCTGACGGCCCCACGCCGCGCGAACACCTTGTCGAGGAGGATCCCGGCCTCACCCTTCGTCAGAGGCTCCTTGAACGGGACCCGGAACTTCCGGAGGAGCGCGACCTGTTTCTCCGAGGCCGGGTCCTTCCGCCAGCGGGCCTTCGGGTCGACGAGGACCTTCGGTTGGTCGCCCTGAATCAGCGCGTCGGCCGCCCCGACCGCCTTCGCGAGCGTCGGGAAGTCCGCGGCGAGCTCCAGACGCTCGGGCTGGGGCGGGAGGCCGGCCTCAGCCGCCGGGCGCCGCCGGAGGACGAGGTGTGCGTGACCGAGCAGGTCGGTCGTCACCCAGGCGCGCAGCTCGCCGGCGCGGAGCGCGATCGCGCCGTCGCCGACGCTCACCCAGCCGAGGGACGAGATGCCGGCGACCTCCGGCGCCGTCTTCGGCTGCCAGAAGAGCCCGACCCGACGGTACTCGTTCACGATCGCGTCGAGGTCCGCGAGCGTCTTCGCCTTGGAGAGCTCCTCGAAGGGGAGCCCCTCCTGGACGAGCTCCTTCACGCGGGCCCGGGCCTTCGTCGTCGAGGTGCCGCCCAGGTCGAGCCCGGTCGGCAGCCCGAAGAGCGCGGCCGCGTTCGCGAGGGTGTGCTTCGAGGAGAGGTCGGCCATGTCGATGACGATCAGGTCGACCTTCCCGGGGCAGAGCCGAGTCCCGCGCCCGATCATCTGCGTGAAGAGGACGCGGCTCTTCGTCGGGCGCGCGAGGATCACGCACGAGACCGACGGTTCGTCGAAACCCTCGGTTGCGATCCCGACGTTCACGAGGACCTTCGGCCCCGGTTCCCGTAGCCAGGCGAAGATGGCTGCACGCTCATCGGCCGGGGTCGTCCCGTCGACGTGCCTCGCGGCGACGCCGGCCGCGAGGAAGGCCTCCGTCAGGTCCTTCGAGTGCTGCACGTCCGCTGCGAAGACGATCGCCTTCCGGTCCACCGCGTGGTCGAGGTAGGCCTTCACGACGCGTCCGTTTCGGCTCGTCGTGTTCACGGCGTCGGCGAGTTCGCCGACCTTGAAGTCCTCGCGCGTGGCCCCGACGCTGTCGAGGTCGACGCCGGTCGGCACCGAGAACGCCCGGATGTCGACGAGGTAGCCGCGCGTGATCGCGTCGGGTAGCTCGAGGGAGTAGACGAGCTTCTGGAACCGCTTCGAGAGGTCGGCCCCGTCCCCGCGGAACGGCGTCGCGGTGAAGCCCACGAGCAGCGGTCCGCCCGGTTCACCGGCGCCGAAGTGGTCGATGACCGTCGAGTAGCTCTGTGCGGTGCTGTGGTGCGCCTCGTCGATCACGACGGCGTCGAATAGGCCGGTCGGGTAGCGCCTGAGGCGCGGACTCCCCTTCCGCCCGATCGTCGCCACGGAAGCGCAGACGGCGTAGCCCGTACCGGCGAAGAGCTCCCCGTCGAATGCCGCGAGCGACTCGAGATCGGCCCACCGGTCGGCCTGGTCCACCTGCACGGTGAGGCCCGGGTTCCACGTGCGGAGCTTGTCGGCGGCCTGGTCGAGGAGCTCCTCGCGGTGCGCGACGACGAGGAGGCGGCGGAAGCCGATCGAGGGCAGGTTCGAGAAGATGACCGTCTTCCCGCACCCCGTGGGGTAGGAGACGAGCTGGCGCCGGCATCCAGCGGTCCAGGCCTTCTCGATGGCCCCGAGCGCGCCCTCGCGGCCCTGGTCGACGCGGAGGGCGAGGGTCATCCGCCCGCCTCGGCCCGTTGCAGATCGGCCAGCCCGACGAGCATCTCGGCGTGCCGCCTGTCCCGCGCCCCGCACGCCTCGGGGTGGCTGGCGTGGCGGGAGATGACTTGGTCGGTGGGGCGGACGAGGGCGTGATGCTCGACGGCGGTGGAGCCGGATGGGGTACGGAGGACGGCCCAGGTCATGCGGATGGCTCCGACGGCTGGTCGTCGGGGATTTCCAGAAGATCCTGCGACTCTGCGCGTACCGTTGCCGCACTCGCCACGTTCCGGCACGCCTGACGGTAGTAACTCGCCTTCAGTTCGATCCCGATCCCGCGCCGCCCGTTGCGAACCGCGCCGTAGACTTCGGAGCCGACGCCCATGAACGGGGTTAGCACTGTCTCGCCGGGGTTGCTCCAGAGCGTGACGACACGCTCGATTATGTCGAGTTGGAGTGGGTGGACGTGCTTCTCGTCCTCCACGTCGCGCGCCGCCTTGAACGGGAGCACGCGGTCGAGCCGCACGTCATCCCAGAAGGCGGATGCGTACTGCCTCCAGATCCAATGAGAGAAGCGGTTCTCGGTTTGTTTTCCCTTCCAATTCTTGTACGGCAGGAGTTCTGCTGGCATCTGCCGCGCGCCCGCGTATTCGGTCAGCCCGTGCGGATGAGCGATCGGGACCGGGTTCTCGCCCTCCCGGCGGAAGACGAGGAGGTAGTCCGCCGACGCCACGGTGCAGCGCGACGAGTCGTCCACGATGCTTTTATGGGCCAGCGCCTTTATCATCGTCCGGTTGCGAACCGTCAGCGGTTCCTTCCAGACGTGGTATCGCGCGACGTACGCCCAGCCGCACCGTTCGTGCATTCGGATGATGTCGCCGGGGAAGTCCTTCAGAGAGTCGCCCTTCCCGGTGTTCGAGTTCGGCACGTCCATACAGTGAACGGCCGTCATCCGGCCCGGCATCGTCACGCGGAAGAGTTCGCGGACGATGAACTCGTAGTGCCGAAAGAACTCGTCGTAGTCGCGCGAGTTCGACAGGTCGCGGTCGGAGGAGGAGTAGTGGTAGAGGCCGGCAAACGGCGGGGAGTAGACCGAGAGGTGGACCGACCCGGCGGGGAGGGCCGGCATGACCTCCATGCAGTCCCCGTGGTACAGGGCGTAACGGTCGGTGATCTCCTGCGCTACGATGTTCACTTCGTGCTCCTCTTGGCCGTCTGTCCATTGCGAAGATTCCGCGCGAGGCGGAGGAGAACTGCCGCAAGGTCGAGGCACTCGTCTTCTACCGACGCGAGCGCGTTCGCATGGATTGCCGACCGCAGTTCGTCCCACTCTTCCGACGCGACCCCGAGCGCCTCGTGGGTCGAAGCGAAGTCGCCGTAACGAGCCTGTGCCTTGGAGATGCGCTCCTCCATTTCGTAGATCAGATCGTCGTGAGCCACGAAGGCACCTCCACTCTCTTCTCGAACTTCTGCCCGACATCGAGTCGGATTGCTTCGTTCATATGTGCGACGAGCGAGGTGAACATCCGGTCTGCGGCCTCGGACTTCCGCCTCATGTTTTCCTTGATGCCGCGCTCGCCCTCGGTCGAGACGAGATCGACGACTACGGGGCGCTTCTGCCCGAAGCGCCAGCACCGCCGGACGGCCTGGTAATACTGCTCGTAGGAGTGCGACGCGAAGGTGACGACGTGGGCGCAGTGCTGCCAGTTCAGCCCCCACGCTCCGATCTTCGGCTTGATGACGACGACGCGGAGTTGCCCCTTGCCGAACGCTTCGTAGACCTCTTCCTTCTCCTCGTCGGTCGAAGCGCCCGAAACCTGTCGGCCCTCATGGATCATCTTCTCGAGGAGGTCGCCCTCGGCGTTCAGGTGACACCAGACGACGGCGGGCTCTCCGGTCCCGGAGACGAGATCGGCGACCATCTCGCACCGCTCCTGAAGGGTGCGTCGACGCTCCTCGCGCTCTTCCTGTAGCCCGAACGCAGGGAGAGAGAAGAGCATCCCCGGCGCGATCGTCCGCGCCTCCACTGTGTGCTCCCGCTCGACGAGCGGCGGGAGGACAAAGTTGGAATCGTCGAATCCGAAGTCGGACGGCTTCCGCATCGCGCGAGCCCAGGAGCAGACCCAACGCCAGAAGCCTGTTTCGGCGTGGCCCTTGAAACGCCATTTCGCCCCGTCGCCCCACCGACGACCGGCCGCGCAGTTCCCCTGTTCGTTCTTGAAGAACCGCCCGAGCATGTCCATCTGCCCCATCTCGCCGAGCGCCTCGCTCGCCGTGCCGAGTTCGATGTAGTCGTTCGGCGCGGCCGTCGCGGTACACATCAGCCGGTAGGGCATCGTCCGCAGGAACTCCGTGACCTCGGCGCGCCGCTTGCCGTCGAATGCCTTGATCGCGCTCGACTCGTCGCAGACGACGCCGCCGAAGTCGGACGGGTTGAAGAGGTGGAGCTTCTCGTAGTTCGTCACGAGGATGTGCGCGCCCGTCACTTCGCCCGCCGAGCGACGGCACTCGATGCCGAACTTCGCTGCCTCGCGCACTGTCTGGGCCGCGACCGCCAGCGGGGTCAGGATGAGCACGGGGCGATTCGTCTTCCTGACGACGTTCTCGGACCAGACGAGCTGCATCGGCGTCTTCCCTAGGCCGCAGTCCGCGAAGAGCGCGCCGCGTCCCTTCCTGACGGCCCACTCGACGAGCACCTTCTGAAAGTCGAACAGGAAGTCCGGCATCCAGACCGGCGAGAACCCTGACTCGGAGCCGTACTGCGCCTTGGCCGAAAGGAATGAGGAGTAGTCGGGGAGCGCGCTCATTCGCTCCGCTCCCACAGTTCCGCGCGCACCCTGCCCGTGTGGGGCCAGTACGACGCGACGCCGGAGTAGATGAATCCGACAGGCGGGCGGTCGCCCATCCGGACCCAGAGGTAGATGGTCACGCCTCCCCCTCCCGCACGATCCGCGAGAGCGCGGAGATGTGGTGCCGGATCAAAGTCGGATTGTCGTCGCGTGCGACGGCGTCCTCGAGGAGGCGGACGCGGGCGGCGATGCTGCGCGTCAGGTCGAGGAGCCGGAGGTTGTCGTCGGCGAGGAGCCGGTTTTCGCCGCGGAGGGATTCGGCCTCCCGCTGCGCCTCCGAG
>JAKPXO010000073.1 GCA_029567505.1 Acidobacteriota bacterium | reverse complement strand
CCCGGAGAGGTCGAACGACTCCCGGTCCGTCGTCACGCGCACCTTCGCCGCGCGCCCCGAGACCCCCCGCGCGAGGACGTCGACCCTTCGCACGACGCTCCCCATCCGCGAGGCGTCGCGCTCGAGGAGCTTGCGCATCAGCTCGGCGCCGGTGAAGCGGCGGACCCAGTGGATCCACGCCGATTCGCGCTCGAAGAGCCCGTCGACCGCCGGGACCTGCGCGAGGACGGCGAGCACCTTCCCGTCGCGGGACAGCAGGCGGACCCGGTCTCCGGGCGCGACGTCGAGCGAGGAGGCCGGCGTCCACGCCTCCCCGCCTCCCCGGAAGAGGAGCGCGTCGGGAGGGAGCGTCCGCTCCTCCCGCCCCTTCGACGTCTTCAGGACGACCTTCCCCCGAGGCGCGCCGACCAGCCGCCCCTCCAGCTCCTCGAGCCCTCCCGCCCTCAGGAGGAGGGAGGCCCAGAGGCCCGCCGCCTCGTGGGGCGTGAAGGAGCGATGCGTCGGGAGCGGCGTCGGTCCCGCGAGCTGGAACCGGGAGAGAGCCGTGTGGACCGTCCGCGCCGGCTCGCCCCAGCGCTTCGGAGCCGCGTCCCGTTCGGCCACCTCGGTCAGGAGGCGAGGATCGCCGAGAACCCCCGAGAGATTGGCGTAGACGGCTTCCGGCGCGAGCGTCGCCGGCGGCGCTCCGGCCGGGAGGCCGAGGCGGTCCGTGAGGAGACCGCGCGCGACCTTCAGGTCGGTCCAGGAGGCGCCGCGTCGGCCCGCGGCGTGGAGGAGCGCGGCACCGCGGACGGCGAGGGCGCCGAAGTCGTGGCCCGCGACGGGCGACGTGGACGAGAAAGCGATCCTCTCCTCGCCGCGGCACGCGACCGACCGGAGGTACGGGAAGGCCGCCGGCGCGTAGGACGGGAAGACGACGACGGCGTCCTCCGTCCGCCCTCCGCAGGTCGAGGTGAAGAGGGTGTCGGCCGGGACGCCGTTCCAGAGGAGGACCTGCCCGGCCGTCGCGCGGACCGCCTCGCTCGAGAGCGGCTGCTCGGCGCTCGCGCCGCCGTAGACCTGGCATCGGGCGGTCGCGCAGAGGTCGTACCCTTCGGCCGCGAAGTCGCCCCGCCGCTTCACGGCGTAGGTGCGCGCCGCCACGGCCTGCGCCTTCAGGGCCTCGAGCTCGTCGTAGACGCGCGGCCCCATCTCCAGCGGGACGACGCCGAGGAGGTACTCCTCGAGGCCGACCCGGTTGACGACGTGGAGCGTCCCGCGGGGTGTCGCGACGAGGAGGAGCGTTCCCCGGTAGGGCGCTCCGTTCACGGGCAGGAGCGTCGCGTCCGCGGCCGCGAGCTCGACCGGCGACGGGACTTCGAGCCGCCCGCCCGGAACGTCGACGAGGAGCGTCCGGTCCGGCCGGCCCGGATCGGCCAGGCCGACGAGGAACGCCTCGGGGACGGCGTCGCGTCGGACTCGATAGAGGAGCGGGTCGAGAGAGGCGCGATCGCCGGGCGGACCGAGGCGCACGGCGAAACGGCCCCCTCCCTCCGCGACGGCGGCCGGCAGGCCGAGGAGCGCCGCGAGGCGGACCGCTTCGGCCTCGGCCGTCACCCGCGCGGTAAACGACCCGGCCTGGACCTGGAACCGAGGCGCAGCGTCGGCCTCCGAGGCCGCCGGCCGCGCCTCGAGCGCCCCGACGACGCGCCGGACCTCGCCTCCCGAGCGGAGGAGCCACTCGCCCGCGGGAAGCCGGAAGGCGGCGCGGTCGACGGCGACGCCCACGTCGAGGCGCGGCTCGGGGACGTCGGGGAAGGCGGTCCGCACGGACGGAGGGGGCGTCGGGGCCGTCGTCGGAGCGGGCGTGGGCGGCGGGGACGGGACGACGGTGACGGGGACCGGCCGGGGCGTGCAGGAGGCGGCGAGAAGGGCCGCCGCGAGCGCGGCCGCGAGCGAGGAGGTCCGCGTCATCGGGTCAGGCGAACGCGCGGGCGCCGTGCGCCCTCCGGAAATCGTCGGCGCTGATCGGCACGAGCTGCGTCATCTCCCAGAGCCGGCTCCGCACGGGAGCGCCGACGCGCACCTCGAGCGTCTCGCCGCCGCGGGCGTCCGGCTCGTCCGCGAAGTTCGTCGTCAGGATCGTCAGCCGCCTGCGGTTGTAGCGCGTGTTCAGGAGACCGTAGAGGATCTCGCGGACCCAGTCGGACGGGCGGCGCGCCCCGAGCTCGTCGAGGACGAGGAGGTCCGTGTCCCGGTACGGGGCGACGATGTCGTCCTGGCTCTCGTCTCCTCCCTTCCCGAAGCTCGCCTGGATCCGGTCGAGGAGGTCGGAGAAGTCGCAGAAGAGGGCCGAGGCCCCTTTCGTGTCGACGAGCTCGTTCAGGATCGCGACGGCGAGGTGCGTCTTGCCGACGCCGACCGGACCCGTGATGAGGAGCCCGGCGTCGACGGCGGGCCACTCCTCGACCCAGCGCTTCGCGACCGCCTTCGCCCGCTTCAGCGACTCGTTGCGGAGGTCCTTGAAGTTCTGAAGCCGGCAGTTCCGGTAGCGCTCGGGGATCCGCGCCCCCGCGCGGCGCGCCCTCGCGATCTCCTCCGCCCGGCATTCGCAGGGGACGGTGGAGCCGTCGGCGCGCTCGAGCCTCCCGAAACCACGGCAGACCGGACAGGGAACGGAAACGGCGGGCTCGTCCACGCGGACGATTGTAGGGGGCCTCTCTCCCGACGTCAGCGGAGGACGGAAAGGAGCCGGCGCGCCTTCACGCCGCGCCGCAGGCGCTGAAGGGCCTGGGCCTCGATCTGCCGGACCCGCTCCCGGGAGAGGTCGAGCTCGAGCCCGATCTCCTGGAGCGTCATCGGCTCGCGCTCCCCCTCGCTCCCGTCCTCCGGGATCCCGAAGCGACGGCAGAGGACCGCCCTCTCCTTCGGCTTGAGCTCGCCGAGGAACTCGCGCGCCTGCTCCGCCGACGCCCGGCGCAGCATGTCGTCGTCTGCCGAGGAGACCATCGTCTGCTCGAGGACGTCCTCGAGGGTCCGGTCCTGCTCGTCGCTGCCGACTCCCTGGGAGAGCGACTCCGTGTTCCGGGTCACCGCCAGGAGCATCTCGACGGTCGCGGGGTCGAGGCCCGTCCGCTCCCCGATCTCCTCGTGCGTCGGCTCGCGCCCGAGCTCCCGCTGCAGCTCGTCCCGGGCCCGGACGGCCCGGAACTGGTGCGTCGCCTGCTTGTGGGGGATCCGGATCGTGCCGGCCTGCTCGGCGAGCGCGTGCGAGATCGCCTGTCTCACCCACCAGACCGCGTAGGTGATGAACTTGACGTTTCGATTCGCGTCGAAACGGCGGGCCGCCTGGATCAGCCCGATGTTCCCCTCGTTGATCAGGTCGATGAAGGGGACGTTCGGGGAGTGGAAGCCCTTCGCGTGGTAGACGACGAAGCGAAGGTTCGCGCGGACGAGCTCGTCGATCGCCTCCTTGCGCCGCTCCTCCGGCACGAGCCGGTCCTGGATGACGCGCGCCAGCTCCTTCTCTCGCTCGGCCGAGAGAGGGGGGTACTTCGAGATCTCCTGGAGATACCTCCGGAGGAGACCCGAGTCTTCGTCGGCCCGCCTTTGGTTCAAAGCTCGTACATCGTACCCCGCCGGCCTCGCGGAAGGGAGGGGCCCGCCGACGTCAGGACGTGCGGCGGGCCAGGGGCGCCCGCGGCCGAAGGGCGAGGGCGTTCTGGGGCGGGTGCGGCCGCTCGGCGGCGCGCGAGGCGTGCTCGGCGGCCACCGAACGGAACGCCTCCATGAGGCGCTCGACCTCGCCCTCCATCTTCGAGAGCCGGGCGCGGAGGTCGAGCACGACCTCCACGCCCGCCAGGTTCACCCCGAGGTCGCGCGTCAGCGTCAGGATCATCTCCAGCCGCTCCACGGTCTCGCGGTCGTAGAGGCGCGTGTTCCCCGAGGAGCGGGGGGGGCAGATGAGCCCCTCCCGCTCGTAGAGCCGGAGCGTCTGGGGATGGACCCGGAATCGCTCCGCGACGACTCCGATCAGGACGTAGTCGTCGCGGCGCGTCCGCCCGCGGCCTGAACCTTCTCTCGAGGCGGCCACGGCGTCACTTCTTCTCGTCGACGACCTCGGCGTCGATCACGTCGTCCGCGCTCTTCCCGGAGCCCGCGGTCGACGAGCCCGCCGGGGCGCCCGGTTCGGGAGCCGGGGCGCTCTTGTAGAGGGCCTCGGCGACCTTGTAGCTCGCCTTCTGGACCTCCTGCGCCGACTTCCGGAGCGCCTCGGCGTCGTCGGCCTGCGTCTCGAGGACCTTCTTCGCGTCGGCGACGGCCGCCTCGATGGCGGTCTTGTCCTCCGCCGGGACCTTGTCGGCGTTCTCGGCGAGGAGCTTCTCCGTCGCGTAGACGAGCGAGTCGAGCTGGTTCTTCGCCTCGACGGCCTCGCGCCGCTTCTTGTCCTCGCTCCCGTGCGCCTGGGCCTCCTTCACCGCCTTCTCGACCTCGTCCTTGGCGAGGCCCGAGGAGGAGGTGATCGTGATCTTCTGCTCCTTGCCCGTGCCGCGGTCCTTCGCGGTGACGTGGAGGATGCCGTTCGCGTCGATGTCGAACGTCACCTCGATCTGCGGCATGCCTCGCGGCGCGGGCGGGATCCCGACGAGGGAGAAGACGCCGAGCAGCTTGTTGTCGGCCGCCATCTCGCGCTCGCCCTGGAGCACCTTGATCTCCACGGACGTCTGCCCGTCGGCCGCCGTGGAGAAGACCTCGCTCTTCTTCACGGGGATCGTCGTGTTGCGCTCGATGAGGCGCGTCATGACCCCGCCGAGCGTCTCGACGCCGAGGGAGAGGGGCGTGACGTCGAGGAGGAGGAGGTCCTTCACGTCGCCCGCGAGGACGCCACCCTGGAGAGCGGCGCCGACCGCGACGACCTCGTCGGGGTTGACCCCCTTGTGGGGCTCCTTGCCGAAGAAGTCCTTGACGACCTGCTGGATCTTCGGCATCCGGGTCTGGCCGCCGACGAGGACGACCTCGTCGATCTGCTTCGCCTCGAGGCCGGCGTCCTTTAGCGCCTGGCGGCAGGGGCCGATGGAGCGCTGGAGGAGGTCGTCGACCATCTGCTCGAGCTTCGCGCGCGTCAGCTTCACGCTCATGTGCTTCGGACCCGACGCGTCGGCTGTGATGAACGGAAGGTTGATCTCCGACTCGATCGTCGACGAGAGCTCGATCTTCGCCTTCTCGGCGGCCTCCTTGAGGCGCTGCACCGCCATCGGGTCCTTGCCGAGGTCGATCCCCTGGTCCTTCCGGAACTCGGCGAGGAGCCAGTCGACGATCCGCTGGTCGATGTTGTCGCCGCCGAGGTGCGTGTCGCCGTTCGTCGACTTCACCTCGACGACCCCCTCGCCCACCTCGAGAATCGAGATGTCGAAGGTGCCGCCGCCGAAGTCGTAGACGGCGATCGTCTCGTTGTGCTTCTTGTCGAGGCCGTAGGCGAGGGCCGCGGCCGTCGGCTCGTTGACGAGCCGCTCGACCTTCAGGCCGGCGATCTGGCCGGCGTCCTTCGTCGCCTGGCGCTGGGCGTCGTTGAAGTACGCCGGGACGGTGATGACCGCCCGGTCGACCTTCTCGCCGAGGTGGGCCTCCGCGGCCTCCTTCAGCTTCGTCAGGATCTGCGCGGAGATCTCGGGCGGCGACATCTCCTTGCCGCCGACCGTCACGCGGGCGTCCCCGTTGGCCGACCGGACGACCTCGTAGGGGACCATCTTCATCTCTTCGTTGACCTCGTCGAAGCGGCGCCCCATGAACCGCTTGATCGAGTAGACGGTGTTCTCCGGGTTCGTGACGGCCTGCCGCTTGGCGACCTGCCCGACGAGGCGCTCGCCCGACTTCGTGACGGCGACGACGGACGGAGTGGTCCGGCCCCCCTCGGAGTTCGCGATGACCTCCGCGGAGCCTCCCTCCAGGACGGCCACGACGCTGTTCGTCGTTCCGAGGTCGATGCCGATGATCTTGCTCATCCTGATTCCCTCCGGACCCCGGCGGGTCCGTTGCGGAATCTAGGATGTTAGCGCGATATTGTCAAGTCAACGACGACAAATATCTTCAGCACGACCGAAGAAATCATGCAAATCACTGAATGAGTATGATTTCCTTGTTGTCGCCCGAGTGGCTCTCTGTCCCGGCCATTCCGCCGCTGGCCGCGTGCGCGAAGAAAAGATCAGTGTCGGTCTTTCCGTCTGCGCCGAATCCCGCGAGGTAGTACTTCCCGGTCTCGCCCTGGAGGATGTACCGATAGGCGCGCCCCCAGGGGTCCAGGATCTCCCCCGGCCCCAGCAGGCCCGCGTCGACGATCGCGCTCGGCGACTCCGGGAAGACCCCCTGCGTCAGGTAGTAGGCGTCGATCGCTTCCGAGAGCCTCCGCAGCCGGGAGAGCGAGATCGCCTTCTGGAAGCCCTCCACCGCCGCGACCCGGCGTCCCGGGATCGTGAACGCGTTCAGCGCGTTCCGGTGCTGGATCAGGAACGCCGCCCCGAGGAGGACGACGAGGACCGCGGCGAGGACCGCTGGAAGGAGACGGCTCGGCCGGACGATAGGCACCTCGACGGACGACATCCCCCTCTCGTCGACGACGCCCGTCCGCCGCGCCTCCTCGACGAGCCCCCGGCTGAGGAGGTCGAAGAATGCCTTCGACCCCTCGAACTCGGAAAGGAACGTCCGGTCGACGATGTCCCCGACCGTGCGCCTCCCGTCGACGAGCTCGTAGACCGCCCACTCGGCGCGGGAGACGCAGATCGGGCCGTCACGCCGCTCTCTCGCGCGCGATCCCACCGGCTCCCCGATCGCCTCGACGCCGTCGAGGTCTTCCGCCGCCTCGACCCGCTGCCCGACCGGGACCCGCTGGAAGACGAGCTCCGGCGAGCGGACGACCTTCTGGATGATCGGCCACTCGTCGATCATCCGGGCGCCCTCCATCAGGAGGCCCTCGACCTGGATCGGGTGGACGTACTCCCGATCGTAGTCGATCTTCTCCTGCGGATCGAAGACGTAGTCGCCGTCGGTCCAGCGGAAGAGCCCGTAGGCGATCTTCCGGACCTGCGCGTCGAGGCCGGCCCGAAGCTGGTCGGCGTCGCAGAAGCCGTTCTTCAGGAGGATGAAGCCGAGGCGCTGCAGGGTCTGTCCCTGGATCTCCAGCGCCTTCGTGAGCGACTCGGGAGAGAGGCTGCGCGTCTTGACGAGGAGGGTCCCGAGCCGGGTGTCGATCCGCCGCGCCTGCGACTCCGCCGAGACGAGCAGCCCTCCGTCGAACCCGAGGATGACCGTGTCGGCGGGACCGCGCAGGGTCAGGAGGCCGGTCTTCTTCTGGAGCGCGATGAGCTGGAGGATGTCGGCCAGGGCGAAGTCGTGAAGGGTCCCTTCGAGCGCCACGTCGTCACCCCTTCCGCGCCGCGAGCTGGCCCGCGACCCACGCCCCGGCGGCGACGAGGCCCCAGGCGAGCGTCCCCGCCGCGAGCCGCTCGGCGCCCGGACGCGGCGAGAGGGCGAGGTGATCGCGGAACAGGGCCGCGAGGAGGGCGAAGAAGAAGAGGGCGAGGATCGCCGCGGCCTTCGCGACCCGCCCGTCGAGGAACGCCTCCCCGCCCGGCAGGAAGAGGTTGAGGACCCTGCGGATCCGCTCCTCGGTCCCCTGCCGGCGCTTCACCTCCTCGACCTTCTGGAGCTTCGTCTCGATCGAGACCCCGTCCTTCTTCAGGTAGACGTGGACGCACTGCGAGCAGAGGAGCGGGCTCTCTCCGGGAGGCTTGCAGAGCCGGCAGAAGGTCCGTCCGCATTTCTGGCAGGCGACGGCGTAGCCCCGCCCCTTCCGTCGGAGCGAGTCGAGCAGGAAGGCCGCCGCCATCGCGAAGGGGATCGCGACGGCGAGCGGAACGGCCCACGTCCCGACGACGCTCCCGACGTGGAAGTGCCCGAGGACTCTCCGGCTCCTCGGGTCGCGCTGAAGGAGCCCGATCTTCGCGCGCGCCTCGTCGGGCGTGTAGCCGAGGGAGACGACCTTCACGAGCGTCGGGCTGTCGAGGAACTTCGTGACGAGCGCGTTGTCGAGGGCCCGCGCCTCGGTCAGCTTCTCCTGCGCTTCCACCGTCCGAAACGTCTCGCCGTAGACGAGCGAGAGGTTGTACCGCGCGCGCACGTCGCGCGGGTCGCGCCGGAGGGCCTCCAGGAAGTCCTCCTGGGCCGCGCCGAAGTCGCCGTCGACGAACCGGATGTCGCCCCGGTTGACGAGCGCGCGCACCTCGGCCGTCGAGACCTGCGCGGCGACCGTGTACTCGGCGACGGCCCGGTCGTTCTGCCCGAGCTGCTGGTAGAGGCAGCCGAGGAGGAAGCGAACGTCGGCGTCCTCGGGGAAGAGCGTCTTGACGGCCTCGAGGTCGTCGAGGACCCGCTGGTCGTAGCGCTTCTCCTGGAGCGCCTCGGCGCCCCGGAGGACCGGCGAGGCGGAGACCGACAGGGAGACCGCCGCACGGTCGAGCGCCGGGGGGACGAGAAGGAGCGGCACGAGGCCAGCGACGGCCGCCCACCGCACGCTCCGATCGGCATAGCCGAGGGAGAGGGCGAAGAGCCAGAGGAGGAGCCAGCCGACGTCCAGCGCGAACAGCAGGGGGAGCAGCAAGGCGGCCAGCGCCGCGACCGGCTCGGCGGACGGGGGAACCCAGCGCCCGGCCAGCTCGGTCAGGTCGTGGAAGAGGCGGCGGACCGCGCCCGCCACGAGCAGCACGGCGAAAGACAGCCCGACCGCGGCGAGCGTCAGGACGAGGAGGAGCGATGCCCGGACGAGAAGGACCCTTCTCCCCTCGAGGTCCACGACGGAGGCGCGCAGAGCCCCCACGAGCTCCCGTGGCACGGCGAGGTGCTCGGCCTTCAGCGCGAGCCGGACGCGCGCCCAGCGGGCCTCCGGAAGCTCGGGGTCGAGCCGCACGGCGGCGTCGAGCGCCCAGCGCGCCTTCTCCGGGCTCCCCTGCGTCGCCTCGCGGCGCGCGAGGAGCGTCGCGGCCAGGGAGAGGTCCGTGAGCCGCTTCAGGCCGATCTTCCGGGCGTGCTTGACGATCTCCTCGACCTTCTGGGCCGCAAGGAGAGGGTCTCCCTCTTCGTGCGCGGCGAGCCACGCGAACCACTGCCCGCGCACCTCGCGGCGGAACGTCGACTCCGTCGCCTCGCCCGGCGCCTGGAGGACCTGGGCGCTCGCGAGAAGGCCGGACAGGAGCGGGAGGAGAAGCAGCGCGAGAGCCGCCCGCAGCGCCCTCGGGCGTCGAGGGCCGAGCCCCGTCTGGCGGCGCATCGGCTCCCGCAGGGTCAGCCTTTCGGCCTCGGCGGAGGCGGCATGGCACCTCCTCCCCGGGCCTGGGTCGCGAGGCGGGTGTAGACGAGCTGAAGCTCGCCGAGGAGCCCTTCGAGCGCATCCGTCTCCTCGAAGGAGAGCCGACTCCGGGTCTTCTCCCGGAGGGCCAGGAGCGTGTCGATGATCTCGCGCGAGGCGTTCAGGTCGACCGCCCGCCGCCCCGTAGCCGGGTCCGGGACGCCCTGGAGGTAGAGCGATGCCGTCTGCGCGAGCATGTCGAGGAGCCGGAGGAACGCCGGGCTCGTTGGAGTCGCTTCCTCGGGTGCGGGGGGAGCGGCCGCTTCGGGTGCGGCGGAAGGAGTCTCCGGCGCCGGCGGCGTCGCCGCCAGCTCTTCTTTCACGTCGTCCCGCAGGTCCCCGTCGGCGGTGAACATCCTGCGGTCCACGACCTTGATCGTCTTGGGTGCTTCTGACATAAGGCCTCGTTCGGGCGCTTCATTCTAGGGGATGTTTCCACCGGCGCCCGCCCGAGGAGGTCCCCCGTGCCGCCCGAGCCGAGAGTCCCGCGTCCCGAAGCCGCCGGCGAGGCCGCCGCCGCCCTCGTGCGCCTCATGTCGCGCCTGCGCGCCGCGTGTCCCTGGGACCGCAAGCAGACCTGGGCGGACCTCTCCGGGTACCTCCTCGAGGAGTGTCACGAGGCCCTCGAGGCGCTCGCGCGGGGCAGCCTCCGCGACCTCGAAGGCGAGCTCGGCGACCTCCTCTTCCAGATCGTCTTCCTCGCCGAGCTGGGCCGGGAGTCGGACGCCTTCGACCTCGCCTCGGTCGCCGAGCGCATCCACGCCAAGATGGTCTCCCGGCATCCCCACGTCTTCGGCGAGAGCGAGGTGTCGGACGCCGGGGCGGTGAAGGTCCAGTGGGAGAAGCTGAAGGAGAAGGAGCGCGCCGGCCAGGCGGGCGAGGCCGAGCCGCCCTCTCCGTTCGAGGGCGTCCCGCGGGCCCTCCCCGCGCTCCTGAAGGCGGCCCGCGTCACCTCCCGCGCGGCCGATCTCGGGTTCGACTGGCAGCGCGACGCCGACGTCCTCGCGAAGCTCGACGAGGAGGTGGCCGAGTTCAAGGCCGAGCTCCTCGCGGAGGGCGCCACGCGCGATTCGGTCGCGAACGAGATCGGGGACATCCTCTTCACCGTCGTGAACGTCGCGCGGAGGCACGGCGTCGACCCCGAAGCCGCCCTCCAGGCGACGAACGCGAAGTTCGTGAGGCGGTTCGAGGAGGTCTCCCGGCGCGTTCGGGCCTCCGGTCGCGACGTGCGCGACACGCCTCTCGAGGAGCTCGACCGGACCTGGGACGAGGTGAAGCGGGGCGAGGCGCCCTGACGAGAGGCGGGGTCAGCCCGGACCGTGCGCGCCGGCGCGCGCCGACTCGCGCGCCGCCTGCAGGACGGTCGCGAAGACGAGGTCCCCCTCGTGCGTGGCTCCGCCGACCCGGACCCTCACCGGGTGAGGGACGGGACTCGCGACGGTGCGCCACGGACGGAACAGGAGATCGAGCTGGCCCACTTTCAGCGCACAGGCCTCGGCGTCGGCGTTGAAGAGGAGCAGGAGGAACTCGTCCTCCTCCCAGCGGAAGAGGTGGTCCGTCTCCCGCACGCTGCCCTGAAGGGCCCGGGCCGCCTCCACGACGGCGCCGAGCGCCGTCTCCTCGCCCGCCTTCGTCAGCTCGGCGAAGTTCGCGAGGACGACCGAGAGGACGGAGAGGCGGATCCCGTGGCGGCGCGACCGCTCGAGCTCCCGCGCGATGACGTCGTCGAAGTACTCCCGGACGTAGAGGCCCGTCACGACGTCCCGGATCCCCGTGTCGCCGCCCATCGCGCGGCGATCTTATCAGCGCGGGAACCGCCTCAGCGGTAGCGAACCTCGGCGGGAGACGTCGGCCGCTCCGTCCCGCGCGCCTCGAGCGTCGTCCGGTCCCGCCCCTCGGCCTTGCTCCGGTAGAGGGCGGCGTCCGCCCGGCGGATCAGGTCGGCGACGCCGCACCTCTCGAAGGCGCCGTGGTGGAGCGCGACGCCCGCGGACGCGGTGACCGCGTCGGGGACGTGCGGGAGGCGGACCTCCGCGATCGCCGCCCGGACCCGCTCGACCGCGGCGACGGCCGCCTCCGCATCGACGTCGACGAGGAGCAGGACGAGCTCTTCGCCTCCGTAGCGGCCCGCGAGGTCGATCCCGCGGACGGCGCCGGCGACGGCGCGCCCCGCGTCCTTCAGGACGCGGTCCCCGGCCGGGTGGCCGTACCGGTCGTTGAAGCGCTTGAAGTGGTCGACGTCGAGCATCGCGAGCGCCAGGGAGCTGCCGTTCCTCTGGGCGCGCTCGAGCTCCCGGCGAGCCCTCTCGAGGAACGTCGCGCGGTTCGGGAGCCCGGTGAGCGCGTCGGTCGTCGCCTTCTCGAGGAGGCGCCGACCCTGGTCGGCCACCGCGACGAGCAGGAGCGCCGTGAAGAGCAGGAACGCCGGCCCGAGGAGGGGTGGGAGGCGCTCCCCGGGCAGGAGCACACCGTTCGCGACGGCGACGTCGAAGAGCGCGGAGAGGAGGAGAAGCGCCGTGGCCGCGAAGAGGAGGGCCGCGTCGGGCCGGCGCAGCCGCACGAGGTCGAGCAGGGCCGCGCCGCCGAACAGGACGAGGGCGGCGGCCGCCGCGGGAGCCGAGAGCGCCCGGGCGGCCGGAAGGGCGACGACGACCGGCAGCGCGAGGGCGGGGAGCGCGAGCAGAGAGATCCGTCCCTTCCGGAGCGGGAGGTCGAGGAACCGGACGAGGAGGAGCCACGCGAGCGCCGGGAGGAGGAGGCCGAGCGCGGCCGCGGCCCGGGCGGCTCCCGCAGAGCCCTCTCCGAGGCCGAGCAGCAGATAGGACGCGAGCCCCGACGCGAGGAACGTGTAGAGGAGGAGGTCCGTCCGGCTCCGGTCCCGCGCCCAGAAGAGGAGGGCGACCAGGCCGAGCGTCGCGATCGCGACGGCGGAGGCTCCCGGCACGAGGAGCTCCGCGGGGAGCTCGAGCCGGGAGGCTCCCGCGAACGGCTCCGCGGGACCGGCGTTCGCCGGCGGCGCGAGGAGAAGGGAAGGAGACAACGCCTTCGATGATAGGCGCGCTCCGGGCGCCGGGGACCGCGAGGACCGCCGGCGATTCCGTCGACGTCCGGGATACGATTCCGGCGTGGCGTTGTTCGAAAGCCGTCCCGCGGGCGACGCCCGCCACCGCGAGGCCGTGGAGGAGTGCCGGAAGCGGCTCCGCGCCGACCCCGCGGACGGTGCCGCGGCGCTCCGGCTCGCCGACCTGCTCGCCACGCCGGACGGGCGGGCGGAGGCGATCGGGACCCTCAACCGCGTCGGAGCGCGCCTCCGGAAGGCCGGCCGCATCGTCGAGGCGATCGCCGTCTTCAAGAAGGTCGAAGCGCTCGACCCTCGGGCCGAAGTCACTTCGAGCTACCTCTCGATCCTCGAGCTGAAGAAGCTGCAGGAGGCGGAAGGGCGGAGCCGGTCCTCCGCGGCCTCCGCCCCGGCAGAGTCGCCCGGCGACCCGGCTGCGACCGACCGGAGGAGGAAGTCCGAGCGGGTCCACTCCCTGCGGAAGGAGGTCCCCCTCCTCCGCGACGTCCCCGCGTTCCTCTTCGAGCTCGTCCTCGAGAAGATCCGACTCTCCTCCCTCGACGCGGGCGCCATCCTCTACTCCGAGGGGGATCCCGGCGGGACCCTCTTCTTCGTGGCGACGGGAGAGGTCGAGACGTCCGCCCGCGGCGACTCGGGCGCGCCGGTCCCTCTCGAGCTCCATCGGACCGGCGACGTCCTCGGCGTCGTCTCGTTCCTGAGCGGCGTCCCGCACCCCGAATCCGCCGTGGCCCGCACGCACGCCGACCTCCTCGGCCTCGACCGCGCCGCGCTCGCTCCTCTGGTGAAGAAGCACCGCGAGATCGCCGAGGCCCTCTCGCGCCTCTTCGCCGAGCGGGTCCTCGACGGGGTCCTCGCCCGCTCCCGCGTCTTCGGCTTCCTCCCGCGCCGAGACCGGGAGGCGGTCGCCCGCCGCATGAAGCCCGTCTCCGTGAAGGCCGGAGAGGTCGTCCTTCGCGAGGGAGACCCCGGCGGCGACGCCTTCCTCGTCCGGAGCGGCGCGCTTCGCGTCACGACGCGCCACCGTGGCCGCGAGCTCGCCCTCGCCCTCCTGACACCCCACGAGCTCTTCGGCGACGTCTCGACGATTCGCCGCGGGCCGCGCACGGCCACGGTCACGGCGGTGACGGAGTGCGAGCTCCTCCGCCTGCCCGCCTCCGACCTCCTCGGCCTCCTGGCGGCGCGCCCGGAGCTCGCTCCCGCGCTCGAGGAGATCCAGCTCGACCGTTTCTCGAGGAACGCCGAGAAGCTCGCGTCCGGGGGCTGAGCGCGGCGGACGCGGACGACGTGCGGATCGGTGATCATGCGCCGCCGTGCCCGCTCCCTTCCCCTTCGCCGACCGGCCCCGCCTCTTCGGCGTCGCGGTCTCCCACTACCAGGTCGAGGGAGGCGACCCCTGCGACTGGACTGAATGGGAGGTCGCCGGACGGACGCGCGGCGGCGCGTGCGGGAGGGCGGCCGGTTCGTGGGAACGCTACGAGGAGGACGCCCTGGCGGCCGCCGCGCTCGGGGCGAACGCGTTTCGCTTCTCCGTCTCCTGGAGCCGCGTCGAGCCGCGCCGCGGGACGTTCGACGAGGGGGCCCTCGAGCGCTACGCGCGGTTCGTCGTCCATCTGACGGCCCTCGGCCTCGAGCCGGTCGTCACGCTCCTCCACTACACCCACCCGTGCTGGTTCCACTCCGAGACCCCCTGGACCTCGTCCGCCTCCGTCGACGCCTTCGGCCGCTTCGCGAGGCACGTCGCGCGCGCTCTCGGTCCGGCCGCCCGCTGCTGGACCGTCCTCAACGAACCGTTCGTCCTCGTCCTCGGAGGGTTCCTCGACGGCCAGGTGCCCCCCGGCCTCGCCTCGGGCCGCGCCGCGGCCCGGGCCTTCGACAACCTCCTCGCCGCGCACGAGGCCGCAGCGTCGGCGATCCGGGAGGTCGTGCCCGGCGCGGCGATCGGCGTCGCGCACAACATGATGGCGTTCGCGCCGGCCCGGCCGCGGAACCCGTTCGACCGGCTCCTCGCCTCCGCCGCGGATCGCTTCTACAACCGGCCCCTCCTCGACGCCTTCGGCGAAGGACGCTGGAGCGCGTTCCTCCCCCCGTTCACGCGCTTCGCAGGCCGACGCCCCGGCCTCCCCGCCTCCCTCGACTTCTTCGGGGTCAACTTCTACTCGCGCCTCCATCTCCGCTTCGGGGCGGGCGGCCGAAGGATCGGCTCGTTCGACTACCGCGACGCGACCGGGCGCGGCCTGACCGACAACGGCTGGGAGATCGTCCCGGAGGCGTTCCTCCCGCTCCTTCGGGAGGCGGCCTCGATCGGCCGGCCGCTCCTCGTCACCGAGAACGGCCTCGCCGACGCCGCCGACGCGCGCCGCGCGGCGTTCCTCGAGGAGCACGTCGCGGTCCTCCGGAAGGCCGAGGCGGAGGGGCTCCCCGTCCACGGCTACCTCCACTGGTCGCTCGTCGACAACTTCGAGTGGCTCGACGGCTACGGGCCCCGCTTCGGCCTCCTCGAGCTCGACCTCGAGACGCTGGCCCGGCGGGAGCGCCCGTCGGCGGCGACGTTCCGGCGCCTGTCGGCGGAATACCTCGGCCGTCCCGCGCTCCGCCCCTGATCTTTACCCGGTCCTCATCCCCCCCTCACCCCGTTCTCCGGCGCCGGGCCGATCTTCGGGGCGCGAGAAAGGGGGTCGCGGAATGCTCCTCGGAGACTTCCACATTCACACCACGTGGTCGGACGGCCGTCACCCTCTCCCCGAGGTCGTCGACCTCTTCGGGCGCTCCGGGCACGACGTCATCGCGATCACCGACCACGTCGTGAACGGCGACTCGCTCCTCGGGAAGGCGGCTCACGGCTTCCGCCTCTCCGTCACGCGCGAGGGGTGGTCCGCGTACCGCGCCGAGATCGAGCGGGAGAGCCGTCGCGCCTGGGACACCTACCGGATGCTCGTCCTGCCCGGCGTCGAGCTGACGCGGAACGGGCTCACCGGACGGAGCTCGGCCCACGCGCTCGCCCTCGGACTCGACGAGTTCGTCTCCGCCGACGGACCCGTCGAGGAGGCGCTCGCGAGGGCCCGGGACGCCGGCGCCGTCACGGTCGCCTGCCATCCGAACGAGCAGTCCGAGTGGTTCGCGAACACCTTCTATCTCTGGAACCGGAAGGACGCGGTGAAGGAGCTCGTCCACCTCTGGGAGCTCGCCTGCCGCTGGGACCTCTTCCCGGAGGTGAGCCGGTCGGGCTTCGCGTTCCTCGGCAACAGCGATTTCCACCGCGCGCCGCACCTCTGGTCGTGGAAGACCCTCCTCGACTGCGAGAAGACGCCCGCGGCGGTCCTCGCCGCGCTCCGCAACGGGCGCGGGCTCGGACTCACGCGGCTCCACGCTCCGGCCCCGGCGCCCGCTCCCGGGCCGGAGCCGTGCGAAGGGCTCCCCGCGCTCGCGAGGGCCTCCGCGTGACGCCCGCGGCGCTCCTCCTCGCGGCGCTCGCCCTTGCGGGCCTCGTGATCACCTCGCTGCCGGTGGTCCTCCTCGAGCGCCTCCGCCGGCGGAGGCGCCTTTTCTCCCGCGGCCCGCGCGGCAGAGCTTCCGCTCCTTCCCCGCGGGCCGCTTCCACGCCGGGCCGTCCGCACCTCTCCATCCTCAAGCCGCTGAAGGGGCTCGATGACGGCCTCGACGAGAACCTCGCGTCGTTCGCCGCGCTCCGGGGAATCGACTACGAGGTCGTCCTCTCCGTCGCCGATGCCGACGACCCCGCGCTCGACGTCGTCGACCGCGTCCGCGCCCGGCATCCGGAGGCCCCGTTCGTCCTCGTCGTCGGCGGCGCCCCGGAGGGGAGGTTCGGGAACCCGAAGGTGGAGCGTCTCGTCGCCGCTTCGCGCGTCGCCCGCGGCGACCTCTTCCTCGTCTCCGACTCGAACGTCCGGGTCGCCCCCGACGCGGTCGCCGACACCGTCGCTCTCCTCGACGACCCGACCGTCGGCTGCGTCTCGAACCTCTTCGTCGGGGCCGGCGCGCGCGACCTCGGCGCCGTCGTGGAGAGCCTCCACCTCCTGACCTTCGTCGTCCCGGGGAACGTCCTCGCCGCCTGGGGCGGCGTCCCTTGCGTCGTCGGCAAGTCGATGGCCCTCCCGCGGAGCGTCCACGACTCGATCGGCGGGTTCGCCGCGTTCGGCGACGTCCTCGCGGAGGACCAGGCGATCGGCCTCGCGGTCAAGGAGGCCGGCTTCCGCGTCCTCCTCTCCCCGGTCGTCGTCGAGAACGTCGTCGAGCGGCGCAGCCTGCGGCGGGCTCTCGACCGCCAGGTCCGCTGGGGGAAGATCCGCTTCGCGTTCTCGAAGGCGCTCTTCGCGGGGGAGGTCCTGATGAACCCCTTCCCGCTCGCCCTCCTCTCCACGCTCCTGGCGCTCGCGGGAGGCTCTCCCTGGACCGGGCCGCTCGCCTCCTTCGCCCTCCTCGCGCTCCTCGTCCGCCTCCTCCAGGCGAGCTTCCTCGCCCGGCTCTGCGGCGCGCCGCTTCCCCTCGCCGGCCTCCTCGCCGTCCCGCTCAAGGACCTCCTTCAGCTCGCGACGCAGGTGGTCCCCTTCGTCTCGCGGGAGGTCGTCTGGCACGGCCACCGGGCGCGGATCGGAAAGGGGACGACGCTCCTCGAGACCGGGTCCCGCGTCCGTCTCGCCGGAGCCTGAGGCGGTCGGCCGATCCGCGACACGGGCCGCCGCGGCCCTCGTTTCCCTCCGTCGCGCGGGCATAGAATTCCCCGTACCGAACCCCTTTCGGAGGTGACGGCATGAGCGCGCCGCACCACACTGAGTCCCCGCGAGCGCCCGCGTACGGGTCGGCCGGGGCGTGCCCCGCCCGGCCGGAAAGGAGGGGCCCATGCCCGTCCGGAAGCTGAAGGAGTTCCTCGACCAGAACGGCGTCCGCTGGGTATCGATCGTCCACTCCCCGGCCTACACGGCCCAGGAGGTCGCCGCCTCCGCGCACGTCAAGGGGAAAGAACTGGCGAAGACCGTCATGGTGAAGGTGGACGGCAAGCCCGTGATGATCGTCCTCCCCGCGTCGCAGCGCGTCGACTTCCAGGTCCTGCGCGAGGTGACGGGCGGGCAGAACGTCGTCCTCGCGAGCGAGGCGGAGTTCCGCGAGCTCTTCCCCGACTGCGAGGCGGGCGCGATGCCCCCCTTCGGGAACCTCTACGGGATGGACGTCTACGTGGCGCCGAAGCTCGCGGAGGACGAGGAGATCGCGTTCAACGCGGGAACGCACACGGAGCTGATGAGGCTCCACTACGCGGACTTCGAACGTCTCGTAAAGCCGAAGATCGCGGCGTTCGCGCAGCGGTAGGGCCGGTCCGCCCGCCCGCTCGCCGGTCCGATCAGGCTTCCGGATCGGCTGGGCCGACCCCTTCGAGCTTCTTCGTGGCGCGGACGAGGTCCTCGTGCGCGCCGACGAGGAGGAGCGTGTCGCCCGGCTCGATCGGCAGGTCCCGGGGAGGCGGTGCGAGCGGCGCCCCGTCCCGGAGGAGGGCCGGGACCGCCACGTGGTCCGCCTCGAGGTCCAGCTCGCCGAGCGTCCTCCCGGACGCCGCCATCTCGGGGAGGACGAGGACGAGGTCGGAGGTCCCCGCGGCCATCAGCGCCGAGAGGCGACGCCCCGTCTCGGGCCGGGCCTGCGGATCGCGCAGCTTCCGGTACGCCTCGTCCCGGAGGACGCGAATCTGCGTCGCGACGAGGTTCCCCGGGACGTGGAACGAGCGGAGCAGCCGGGCGAGGATCTCGATCGAGGTCTCGAACTCTTCCGGGATCACCTCGTTGGCGCCGGCGCGGCGCAGCTCGTCGACCTCGCGGATGTACCGCGTCCTGACGATCGTCTTCACCCCGGTGTTCCGGGACCGGGCCATCCGGACGATCTTCCGGCTCGCGGCCGGGTCGGGGACCGTGACGACGAGCGCGCGGGCCCGCGCGATCCCGGCGATCTCGAGCGCGGCCGGCGAGGTCGCGTCGGCGAGGAGGACCTCCACCCCCGCCGCACGGGCGCGGGAGACGCGGTCGGCCTCGGCGTCGAGGACGACGTACGGGATCCCGATCTCGCCGAGCGCGCGGGCCACGTTGCTCCCGTTCAGGCCGTAGCCGACGACGACGACGTGGCCCGAGCGGAGGACCGAGGCGTTCGGCTCCTCGGCGGCGCCCTCGAGGCGCTCCGGGAAGAGGCCCACGAGGCGCGCCCCCGCCGCGACGAGGAGCGGCGCCGAGAGCATCGTGAGGACCGACACCGCGACGAAGAGCTGCTGCGGCCCCTCCTGGAGCAGGCCGTAGCCGAGCCCCGCGAGCGCGAGGACGAAGGAGAACTCCCCGACCGTCGCGAGCGAGAAAGCGGCGCGGATCGCGACGCGCGGCACGGCGCGAGCCGCCCGGAGCGCCGGGTAGGCCGTGACGACCTTCAGCAGGACGACGGCGAGGACGACACCGAGGACGAGGAGCGGGCGCGACAGGACGAACCCCGGGTCGAGGAGCATCCCGATCGAGACGAAGAAGAGGCTCGTCAGGATGTCGCGGAACGGCGCGAACGTTGCGCTCACGTCGGCCATCGACTCGCTCTCGGCGACGACGATCCCGGCCGCGAACGCCCCCATCGCGGCGGAGACCCCCGCCTCGACGGCGATCGCGACCATCCCGAGGATCACGACGACGACGCCGGCCGTGAACGTCTCCCGGCCGGCGACCCGGACGAGCCGGTCGAGGAGCGGCGGGACGACGAAGCGCGCCACGACGACGAGGACCGCGACGCTCGCGGCGGCGAGGCCGACCCGTCCGAGGACGGAAAGGAGCGACGGCGCCTCGCCCGCCTGCGCCCCGCCGGCGAGCGCCGGGAGGAGGAGGATGAGCGGGATGACGCCGAGGTCCTGGAAGAGCGAGGTCCCGAGGAACTGGCGGGCGAACGGGGCGTCGATCTCGTCCCGCGCGGAGAGGACCGGCAGGACGACCGCGGTCGAGGAGCCCGCGACGAGGAGGCCGCCGAAGATCGCCGGCCGGAGGTCCTGGCCGAAGAGGAGGAGGACCCCCGCAGTGGCCAGGACGGCGAGCGTCATCTGGAGCGCGCCGCTCACGACGGCCGTCCTCCCGAGCTCCTTCAGCCGCGGGAGCGAGAAGCCGAGCCCGACGTAGAAGAGGATCAGGACGACGCCGAGCTCGGCGATCTTCCGGACCTGGTCGGGGTCGCCGACGAGGCCGAGCGCATACGGTCCGATCAGGATCCCCGTGAAGAGGAACGCCACGATCGTCGGCACGCGCAGCTTCTGGAAGACGAAGAGGACCGGCAGCGACGCCGCGAGGACGATGACGAGGTCGCGGAGGAACGGGCTCTCTCCCACCTCCTAGAACCTCACCGCCGCGCCGAGGACGAGACGCGTCGTCGTCTCGTCGAACCGCTGGTACGTCGACCCGCCGGGCGGCGAGATCGATTCGGCCTCCGACCGCGAAGCGTCGAACGTGACCGCCGCCCTCTCCGTCGCGAACCAGCGCGCGGCGAAGCCGAGCGTCCTCGTCGTCTCCTCGCTCGAGGGCCGGAGCGCCCGGGCCGACCCGGACGAGGCGTCCCGCGTCTCGTACGCGAGACCCGCGCCCACCTCGAGCCGGCGCGTCGGGTACCACGTCGCCTCGAGCGTCGCCCGGCGGCCGATCGTCCGCCCCTTCGCGTACGGACCGGAGAGCGTCGTGTCGAGGTCCGAGGAGGAGGTGGCGAGCGCGTACTCCCCCGAGAGATCGACGGCGAGCCTCCTCCGGAGAAGGAGGAGCCGGGCCGCGACGCGCCCCCGGCGCGTGAGCCCGTCGGTCGTCAGGCGCGAGAAGAGCGGCAGGGACCCACCGGTGAAGACCGTCGCGTCCTCGCGGCTCCGGTCGGAGGCGCCGTAGACCCCCGAGATGCTCACCTCGTGCTCGCCGAGCCGGAGCGAGGCGCCGAGCGTCCCCGACGTCACCTTCGTGCGCGTCGTCGCCGTCGCGACTTCGGCGCGCCCCGAGGGGCTCTCGAGCGATGTCGAGGCCGCCGTCTCCCGCTCCCTCCCGTGCTCGAGCCCGCCCCGCAGCGCGATGCCCCGGCCGATGAACCACTCGCCCGAGAGCTGCGCCTCGCGGAGGGAGGCGTCGCCGGCGTACCAGACCTCGTACGTCGCGAGCTGCCCCGAGGACCGCCCGAACGAGTCGCGGCTCGTTCCGCCGGCCGCGACGCGGGCCGAGACCCTCGAGGCGCGCGCGACGTAGGGAAGGAGCGCGAGGGGCGTCGCCCCGTCGTCCGTCACGCCGCCGAACCAGCGGGTCGCCGCGACCTCCAGCGTGCGGGCCTTCTCGTCGGCCGAGTAGTCGTAGCCCGCGGAAGGGGTCCCGCCGAGGACGACGAGCGGCCGGTGGGTCTCGATCGACTCCCATGAGGCGCCGATCGAGAGCTCCGTCCGGAAGGATGGCTCCGCCCCGGCCGCGGGCAGTGCCAGCAGGAGCAGGGGCGCGAGGATCCCGGCGCGTCTCGGCATTCCGTCCGAGGTTAGCCGATGTCCCGCGCCCCGGCGCCGCTCCGGGAACGATGCGCTCAGCGGAGGATCGCGGCGGGGTCGATCTCGACGTGGAAGAGGTCCGGCACGTGCGCGTAGCGCGCGAGGGCGTCGGCCGTCGCGGGAGAGACCGTGCGCAGCAGCGCGCCGAGCGGCCCCTTCACGTCCTCGCCGATCGGCGTCTTCGAGACGACCTCGACCGTGACCGCCGTCTCCGGGTGCCGCCGCTCGCCGCCCGCGCGGAGCACGTGGTCCGTCATGAGGGGGTTCGGGTCGAGCACCGTCACGCCCGGATGCCCGAGCTTCTCGAACGCCTCCTCCCAGAGCGGCCGCGCGTAGCCGAAGTGGGTGCAGTTCAGGCTCGCGACGACCGGCCCGGGGCGATCGCCGAGCCGGCCGACCGCCTCCTTCACGAAGCCCTCGATCCGCGAGGCGGTCTCCGCGTCGTGAGCGCCCCGCTCGATCGCGCCGGTCAGCTTCGGGCAGGCCTGGCCCACGATCCGGTCCGCGGCGATTCCCCGCCGCTCGAGGAGGCGGCGGTGGACGTTCGAGTCGATCGTCCCCTTCGTCGCGAAGAGGACCGCCCGCGCCTCCGGCTTCTCGCGGAGCGCCTTCTCGACGAGGTCGACGCCCATCGGGACGATGCTGACGGTCTCCGTCGTCCCGCGTTTCGCGTGGAGGGTCCTCTCGTAGAAGACCGACAGCGTGTTGCAGGCGACGAGGATCAGGTCGGGGGCGTACCGTTTCTCCATCGCCTCGAGCGCCGCATCGAAGACCCTCACCTTGTCGGCCTCGTCGCGCAGGTCGTTGTAGCCGATCGCGTCGTCGAGGAGGGCGTTCACGAAGACGATCCGCGCCGAGCGGACGAGGCCGCTCGCGGGGAGGCGGCTCGCGAGGTCCGCCGCCACGGAGAGGCCGCCGAGACCCGAGTCGGTCACGACGATCGTCACGTCGGCCTTCTCCCGCGCCGCCTCGGCGAACGTGGCCGGCCTGCGGCTCCCGGCCGAGCAGCCGAAGGCGGCGAGGAGGGCGAGAGCGAGCGCTGCGAGGACTCCTCCGGACTGCGTCATCAACCCCTCCCGCGGCCGGCCGCCGCCCCGCGGATTCTGGACCCGCCCGCGACGGCGCGCGACCGGCACGGGTCTCCCGCGACACGATCTCCCGCCGTCCGATCTCCCGCTCGCCAGCGCGGCGTTCCTGCCGTATCGTCCGTTGGATTTCCGATTCCCGGGTCCGGCCAACGCCCCGCTCCACGGCGGGGGGAACGTCGCCGACCGACGCAGGAGGCCCCATGTCGAGCGAAGGAACGGACCGCACGCGGCCCGTCAGGCCGAAGGACGTCCCCGCGGGCTATCTCGACTCCACGGGTCGCGCGGACCTCTTCGCCGGGGGCGTCCGGATGATCCCCGTCGAGACGCCCGCCGGGACGTTCCGCGTCTGGACGAAGCGCGTGGGCAACAACCCACGGGTGAAGCTCCTCCTCCTCCACGGCGGCCCAGGCTTCACGCACGAGACTTTCGAGGCGTGCGACACCCGGCTCCCGGCGGCCGGCGTCGAGTACTACTACTACGACCAGCTCGGGTCGTACTACAGCGACCAGCCGGACCGGCCGGAGCTCTGGGAGCTGCCGCGCTTCGTCGACGAGGTGGAGCAGGTCCGCCGCGCCCTCGGACTCGGGAGGGAGTCGTTCTTCCTCCTCGGGCAGTCGTGGGGCGGGATCCTCGCCCTCGAGTACGCCCTGCGCCACCAGGAGCACCTGAAGGGGCTCGTCATCTCGAACATGATGTCGAGCATCCCGGCGTACAACGCCTACGCGCGCGACGTCCTCGCGCCGCGGATGGACGCCGCCGCGCTCGCCGAGATCCGGCGGCTCGAAGCGGACGGCCGGACCGACGACGCGCGCTACATGGAGCTCCTCGGCCCTCACTACTACGAGAGGCACGTCCTCAGGATCCCGATGGACGGGTGGCCCGAGCCGCTGGTCCGCTCGTTCCGCCACATGAACCCGAAGGTCTACGTCCCGATGCAGGGGCCGAGCGAGCTCGGCGCCTCCGGGAAGCTCGAGAGCTGGGACCGCTCCGCGGACCTGGGCGCGATCCGGGTCCCGACCCTCGTCCTCGGCGCAGCGCACGACACGATGGACCCGGGGCACCTGCGCTGGATGGCGGGGGCCGTCGCCCGCGGCCGGTACCACCACTGCCCCGACGGGAGCCACCTCGCGATCTACGACGACCAGGAGCGCTACTTCGAGGGGCTGATCCGGTTCCTCCGGGACGTCGACGAGGGCGTCTTCTAGCTCGCCGCTTCCTCGCGTCCGCTCTCCGACGCGCGTCCGAAGGCGACCGCGACGGCGAGCCCGACGCCGAGGAGCGCGGCGACCATTCCGACCACTCCGCCCCACCCGGCACGCGCGAGGACGACGCCGCCGAGCGTCCCGACGGCACTCGACCCGGCGTAGTACGCGAGGAGGTAGTGCGCCGAGGCCGCCGCCTTCTCCGCTCCTCCCCGCCGGGCGACGCCGGTCGAGGCGACGGCGTGGGCCGTGAAGAACCCGAGCGTGAAGAGGGCGAGAGCGAGGAGCTTCGGCGCGAGCGGGACGAGGAGCGTCCCGACCGCCCCGGCCAGCTGACAGGCGACCCCGGCGAGAAGGACGCGCGGCCGCCCCACACGGTCCGAGAGGCGCCCGGCGAGCGGTGAGGCGGCGACGCCGACGATGTAGAGGAGGAAGACCCAGGAGACGGCGGACGGAGCCAGCGACCAGGGCGGGCCCTGCAGGGAGAACGCGAGGTAGTTGTAGACGGTGACGAAGCTCCCCATCACGAGGAACGCCATGGCGTAGAGCCCGAGGAGGACCGGGTCGCGGGCGCTCGCGGCGAGCCCGCGGAGGATCGCGGAGCGGGTTAGGGGCCTTGGTCGGAACCGCCGCGACGGCGGGACGTTCCAGGCGAACCAGGCGGCCAGGAGGAGGTCGACGAGCCCGAGGACGAGGAGTCCCCCGCGCCAGCCGAGGCGCGCGGAGAGCAGCCCGACGAGGATCCGGCCGACCATCCCTCCGACGGCGTTCCCGGCGATGAAGAGGCCCATCGCGGCGCCCGATCGCCGTGGCTCGACCTCCTCCGAGAGGTAGGCCATCGCGACGGCCGGCACGCCGGCCAGGGCGAGCCCCTGCAGCCCGCGCAGCGCGACGAGGAGCGGGAACGACGGGGCGAACGGGACCGCGAGCCCCAGGAGCGCCGCGAGCAGGATCGCGACCCGGAGGACCACGACCCGTCCCCTCGCGTCGGAGAGCGGCGCCCACGCGAGCATCCCGAACGCGAGCGCGAGCGTCGCCGCGGAAAGGGAGAGGCTCGCCGCGGCCGGCGACAGGCCCCAGTCCGACGCGAGGAGCGGCAGGACCGGCTGCGTCTCGTAGAGGAGCGAGAAGGTGACGAACCCGGCGGCGAAGAGCTCGCGCCCCGTGGCGGCGGGAGGCCCCGGGGGGCCGGCTCCGTTCATCGGGGGCGGGGGCCGCCTCTCACATGATCGCGGACATCGTCCGCGCGACGATCTCCCCCGCCTCCTCGACGTCCGCGTCGTCGACGTCGAGGTGCGTCACGAAGCGGAGGAGCCAGGGCGACTCGTCGAGCGCCAGGACGCCCGCCTCGGCGAGCCGCCGCGCGACCTCGGCGGCCTTCGTCCCCGTGAGCCGCGTCGAGGCGAAGACCATGTTCGTCTCCACGCGCGCGAGGTCGACGGAGAGCCCGGGCGCCTTCGCGATCGCCTCCGCGAGCGTCCGGCAGCGGCGGTGGTCCTCCGCGAGGCGCGCGACGTTCTCCCGCAGGGCGAAGAGGCCGGCGGCCGCGAGGATCCCCGCCTGCCGCATCCCGCCGCCGAGGAGCTTCCGGGCGCGCCGGGCCCGCTTCACGAAGTCCGCCGGGCCGACGAGGACCGATCCGACCGGCGCGCCGAGCCCTTTCGAGAGGCAGACGCTCACCGAGTCGAACGGCGCCGCGAGCTCGGCGGGCGGCCGTCCGCTCGCGACCGCGGCGTTGCAGACGCGCGCCCCGTCGAGGTGGAGGACGAGGCCGTGCCGGTCGCAGAAGGCCCGCACCGCGAGGACCCCGCGCGGGTCGAGGACCCGACCGCCGCAGTGGTTGTGCGTGTTCTCGAGGGCGACGAGGCGCGTCCGCGCGTTGTGCGGGTCTTCCCCCGTGTGGACGAAGTCCTCCATCGCCCCCGGGTCCAGCATCCCGTCGTCGGACGCGAAGCTCCGCGTCTGGAGCGAGCCGAGGACGGCCGCGCCCGCCTGCTCGTAGAGCAGGACGTGGCTCTGCTCGTGGACGAAGACCTCGTCGCCACGCTCGGTCCAGGCGAGGAGGGCCGCCTGGTTCGACATCGTCCCCGAGGGGAGGAAGAGCCCGGCGGTCTTGCCGAAGAGCGCCGCGGCGTGCTCCTCCAGCGCCTTCACCGTCGGGTCGTCGCCGAAGACGTCGTCGCCGACGACGGCTTCCGCCATCGCTCCGCGCATCGCGGCCGAAGGCCGCGTCACCGTGTCGCTTCGCAGGTCGATCGTCCGCATCGCCGGGCCCTCCGCTCCGGGCGACGGTACACCGGTCCGCCGCCCGGGCGGGCCTCGGGCTCAGGCGCCTTCGGGCATCGCGGCCATCGCGATGACGGAGAAGTGCGCGCCGAGCGGGTCCTTCAGGACGGCGAACGTCCCGACGTGCGGGATCTCCGTCGTCGGCACCGCCGCGCCGCCTCCGAGCGCGGCCGCCTTCCGCACCGCCGCCTCGCAGTCGGCGACGAGGAAGTAAGGCATCCAGTGCGGCGGGACGTCGCCCCACCACTCTCCCTTCATCGGGAGGAGGCCGCCGATCGGCTGGTCCCCGCGGTACGTCTCGTGGTACTCGACCTCCGACGTCTCCGACGTCTTCCAGGTCCAGCCGAAGAGGCCTCCGTAGAACGCCTTCGCGCCGGCGGGGTCCTTCGTCACGAGCTCCGTCCAGCAAAGCGTGTGCTCCTCGCCGACGAGCTGCGCGCCGATGTGTCCGCGCGCCTCCCAGAGCGCGAAGACGACCCCTTCCGGGTCGATCACGACCGCCATCCGGCCGACCCCCTCGACGTCGAACGGCCCGTGGCAGACCTTTCCTCCGAGCTCGGCCGCCCTCGCGGCCGAGGCGTCGACAGACGCCGTGGAGACGTAGGTCATGAAGTGAGACGGCACGTTCTGCGCGAGCTCGGGCCCGCTCAGCGTCCGGAGGGCGGCGACGTCCTTGCCGCGCAGCTTCAGAAGCGTGTAGGCGCCGCCGGCTGACGGGACGTCGACGGCCTCCCAGCCGAAGAGGCCGGCGTAGAACGCCTTCGCCTTCGCGGAGTCGGGGGTGGCGAGCTCGGGCCAGCAGAACGAGCCGGGCAGCAGCTCCGTGCGCTCGGACATG
>JAKPXO010000059.1 GCA_029567505.1 Acidobacteriota bacterium | reverse complement strand
CGGACGGTGTTCACCGGCTCGGCCGGAAGGGACGCCGCGATCGAGGTCCACGTCGCCCCGAAGTCGGTCGACTTCCAGAGGTACGGCGCGAAGTCGTCGTTCCGGTAGCCGCTCTGCGCGACGTAGACCGTCCCCTCGTCGTGGACGGAGGCGACGACGCGCGTCACCCAGCGCTCCTTCGCGAGCCCCTTCGAGAGGTCCTTCCAGGTCGCCCCGCCGTCGCGCGTCCCCCAGACCTGCCCCTCGTCCGTCCCGACGAAGAGGACGCCGAACGTCTTCGGCGACTCGGAGATCGTCGTGATCGTCCCGAACGGCACGTCCCCGGGCTCGCGCGTCGAGGCGAGGTCGGGGCTCACCGCGGTCCACGTCTCGCCGCGGTCGAGGGAGCGGAAGAGCTTCTGCGTCCCGAACCAGAGGACGTTCGGCGAGTGGGGGGAGAGGAGGAACGGCGTGACCCAGTTGTATCGGAGCGCCGGCTCGCCGAGAGCGTGGCGCGGGCGGAAGCGGGTCCGCTCGCCGGTCTTCACGTTCACGCGGACGGCGTTCCCGAACTGCGAGGCCGTGTAGACGAGGTTCGGGTCCACCGGGTCGACCTCGATCCAGGAGCCGTCCCCTCCGATTACGGGCTTCCAGGCGTCGGGCGAGGTCTTCCCCGCGGCGTACGTCGACGGCCCGCGCCAGACGCCGTTGTCCTGCATCCCGACGAGGACGTTGTAGGGCTCGGCCGAGTCGACGGCGATCGTCGTCACCTGCCCGACAGGGAGGTTCGCGACCTTCGCCCAGCTCTTCCCGCCGTCCCAGGAGAGGTTCAGTCCGCCGTCGTTCCCGAGGACGACGTGCCGCGGGTCGCGCGGGTCGAACCAGAGAGCGTGGTGGTCGACGTGGACGCCGTGCCGGTCGAGGCCCGTCCAGCTCTTCCCGCCGTCGAAGGAGCCGGCCAGCGGGACGCCCGCCAAGTAGATTTTCTCGGCGTCGTCCGGGGCCACCCAGATCTTCCCGAAGTAGTAGCCGTAGGTGTAGGCGACCTTCTCGAGGGAGACGTCGTGCGTTCTCCGCCAGGTCTCTCCGGCGTCGTCGGAATGCCAGACCTCGAGTCCGACGGTCTCGACCTCCTCCATCTGGCGGTCCGCGTCGTCGACGTAGGCGACGACGTCGGAGAGCTTCACCTTCCCCGAGGCGACGTCCTTCTGGAGCGCCCGGGCCTTCAGCTCCTTCGGGAAGCCGTTCGCGCGGAGGAACCGCTCGACGACGGCCGTCTCGACCTCCGCGAACTGCTCCGGCGTCAGCGCCTTCAGGCGGCGCGGCGTCAGCTCTCCGGGCGGCGTCTCCTCGTCCCGCTCGCCGGGGCGGCGGGACTGGTCGTCGACGACGGCCCAGACCGCGCCGGGCATCGCCGGGGTCACGGCGAGACCGATCCGGCCGACGGCGTCGCCCTGCGGAAGGCCGCCCTCGAGGCGCGTCCAGGTCGCTCCTCCGTCACGCGAGCGGTAGATCCCGCTCCCCGGCCCCGACTCCAGGAAGTTCCACGCCTTGCGATCGCGCTCCCAGAGCGCGGCGAAGAGAAGCTTCGAGTCCTTCGGGTCGCGGACGACGTCGATCGCGCCGGTCCGGCCGGCCCCGCCCAGCACCCGGGACCAGCTCTTCCCGCCGTCCGTCGTCCGGTAGAGGCCGCGCTCGCCGCCGTCGGTGTAGAGGGGCCCCATCGAGGCGGCGAGGACGTCGTCGGGGTTCGACGGATCGACGAGGAGCTTCCCGATGTGATGGGAGTCCGTCAGGCCCGTGCTCCTCCAGCTCTTCCCGCCGTCCTCCGACTTGAAGACCCCCGTCCCGGCGTAGGTCGTCCGGCTCGAGTTCGCCTCGCCGGTCCCCGCCCAGAGGACGTCTCCCCGGGCGTCGCCGACGGCGATCGCGCCGAGGCCGATCGACGACTCGGCGTCGAAGAGCGGCGTCCAGCTCCCGCCCTTGTCGTCCGTCCGCCAGAGCCCGCCCGTCGCGAACGCGACGAAGAGCGTGCCGGGACGATCGCGCGGCGCGTCGAGGTCGACGATCCTCCCGCCCTGGAGCTCGGGGCCGACGTTCCGGAACGTCAGCCCCGCGAAGGGGCTCGCCTTCTCCATCGCGAGCCGCTTCTCGTAGCCCGCGAGGCGCGGGGCGGCGGCCATTCCACGGGCGGGCGGGTGGAACCGCTTCGCCTCCTCGGTCTTCGTGGCGGGAGGGGCGGCGAGGAGCGGCGCGGCGGCGAGGAGAAAGGGGGCGACGGACGCGAAGTACTTCATCTCGAGGCTCTCGGAGGAATCGTACAGGGGCGGGGGCGCCGCGGACGGCGCCGCTGTCGTATAACCGGGAGCGATGAAGCTCGTCACGTTCGTCCGCCCCGGGGCGGACCCGGCCGGCGCCCCCGGGATCGCCCTCCCCGGCGCCGGCGTCCTCGACCTCGGCCGCGCTTCCGAGACGTTCCGCGGCCTCTCGATGCTCGACCTCGTCCGGCGCCACGAGGAGCTCCTCCCCGAGGCGCTCCCGCTCGCCTCCGGGGAGGCCTCTCTCCCCGCCGGGACCCTCGTCCCCGAGGACGAGGCCCGCCTCCTCGCGCCGCTCCCGCGCCCCGTCTCCGTGCGCGACGGCTACGCTTTCCGCCAGCACGTCGAGACGGCCCGGCGCAACCGCGGCCTGCCGATGATCCCGGAGTTCGACGAGTTTCCGGTCTTCTACTTCACGAACGCCCTCGCCGTCATCGGGCCGGGAGAGGTGCGCGTCGGCCGCCGCCGGCTCGAGAAGCTCGACTTCGAGCTGGAGTGCTTCGTCGTGATCGGGAAGACGGTCACGAACCCGACGCTCGAGGAGGCGGACGACGCGATCCTCGGCTACGGCGTCATGAACGACCTCTCGGCCCGGGCCCTCCAGATGGAGGAGATGAAGCTGAACCTCGGGCCGGCCAAGGGGAAGGACTTCGCGACCGCGATCGGTCCCTGGCTCGTCACCAGGGACGAGCTCGCCGGCCGCCTCACCCCCACGCCGAAGGGGGACGTCCTCGACGCGCGGATGACGGCGCACGTCAACGGCGTGCAGGTCTCGGAGGGGAACGTCGCGCAGATGGACTGGACGTTCGCCCAGATCGTGCAGCGCGCCGCGGACGGCGTGACGCTCGAGCCCGGCGAGGTGATCGGGTCGGGCACGGTCGGCACCGGCTGCTTCCTCGAGCTGAACGGCTCGGGCATCACGAAGGACCAGTGGCTCCGCCCCGGCGACGTCGTCAGCCTCGCGATCGACGGCCTCGGGACGCTCACCCACACGATCGTCGAGGACCCCGAGAAGTGAAGGACGACCTCTTCGCCCTGCTCGACTACAACCTCTGGGCGAACCGGCTCCTCGCCCGCTCGCTCGCCCCGCTCTCCCACGAGGACTACGTCCGCGAGATGGGGGGCGGCTGGCCGTCGCTCCGCGCCACGCTCGTCCACCTCGCCGGCGCCACCCGCGCCTGGGCCGAGCGCTTCGACGGGCGCGACGCGACGTCCCTCCCGACCGTCGAGGAGCTGCCGACGCTCGCCGACGCCCTCCGGACGCTCGACGAGGCCGACGCCCGCATCGCCGCGTTCCTCGCGACGCTCGAACCGGAGCGCCTCGCCGCGCCGCTCGCCTGGAAGAACCTGAAGGGGGAGCCGAAGGCCGCACCGCTCTGGGCCGTCCTTCGGCACGTCGTGAACCACGCCTCCTACCACCGAGGGCAGGCCGCCGCGATGCTCCGGCGCCTCGGCGGGACGCCGGCCCCGACCGACCTCGTCCGCTGGGCCATCGAGCGGCACGAGGCCGGCGCCTTCGAGAGCTGAGTGACGTGATCGAGACCTCTTTCGAGCGCCTCGTGAGGCGCGCGATGATCCTCGGCATCGGGAACCTGGCCACTCCGATCTACTTCCGCCGGCTCAACGACGTGAAGGCGGAGGGAGCCGAGCTCCTGAAGGAGCTGCCGCGGCGAAACGTCGTCTTCCTCTCGAACCACCAGACCTACTTCACCGAGGCGATCGCCTTCTACGACCTCCTCTACATCGTCCACGGCCTCCCCTACGAGGAGCCGCACCTGCGCTTCTCGGCCGCGACGGAGACGATGAAGAAGAACCTCCTCACGAAGGTCCTCACCTACGCGGGGGGCGTCACGTTCCGGCGCTCGTTCCGGGAGGCAGGCCGCGAGGTCAACCGGCCCGTCGACCTCGAAGGGATCTCGAAGGTCGAGGAGGCGATCTCGACCGGCTGGCTCCTCCACTTCCCGACCGGGACGACGCAGAAGCACGCGCCGATCCGCCCCGGGATGGCGCAGCTCCTCCACCGGACGAAGCCGATCGCCGTCCCGATGCGGGTCGACGGCTTCCGGGAGCTGCTCCTCCACAAGCAGTTCCCCGGGAGGACGGGGAAGAAGGCGACGATCCGCCTCTTCCCGCCGATGGACCTCGCGGACTTCTACGCGCAGCCCTTCGACAAGGAGCGCGGCCGGAAGGTCATCGAGGAGCTCGGGAAGCTCATCCTCGACCCGGCGTAGGAGCGGGCTCCGCGTGCGCGCCGGCACGCTCCGCGTCCCGGCGCGCACGGAAGGCGCGGAAGTTGTCCTCCGCCCATTCCGCTGTCCGCGCGGTCATCTCCTCGACGGTCCGGTATCGGTGGACGCCGGGGGGGAACCGAAGCCGTGTCGTCCTCCGTCCGAAGTCCCAGATCCCCTCGATGATGCGAGGAAGGCGGGGATCGTCCCGGTCGTAGCCGCGGTCCTTCTTCATCTCCTCGATGGACCGGAACTTCCGGACGGGCATCACGGCTCCTCGAACCCGTACTTCGCCCGAAGGCCGTCCGCGTCGAGCCGGTCCTTCGGGCCGGCCGTGCCTTTCTTCATGAGGTAGAGCGTCCGCGGCGAGACGAGCCTCACCTTCACGCCGTCGAGTGTCGTTTCGTGAGGCTCCAGGTCCTCGAACCGGAAGGCCTCGCCGAGGCGCGTGAGGATGTCGACGTGGAAGTCCCCTTCGGGCGGCACGTATTGCACCGCCGGGTACTCGCCCACGAGCTCGTCCGCCGAGATCTCGTCGATGCTCGGGTCGTCGTACACCTTCCGGAGCGCACGCTTGACGGCCTCGACGTTCTCGCGGGTCGGTTCGATGAAGACGTCGAGATCCTCCGTGAAGCGCGGGAGGCCGTGCAGGTTCGTGGCGGCCCCTCCTAAGACGAGTTAGCGGACCCCCGCTTCCTCGAAGGCCGCGAGGATCCTGCGGCTCGCCGCGTAGTTCATCGCCTCTACCCCTTCGCCTCCGGCCTCGCCTTCAGCGACCGCGCGACGAGCCCGACGCCCCCCGCGAGGAGGCCGAGCATGATCAGCGTGTTGTAGAGGCTCGTCGGCCGGAACCAGACCTGCAGGTTCGCGATGATCCCGGCGACGATCATGAGCGCCCCGGCCCCCGTCAGCAGCCAGCCGACGACGGACTTGCCGTCGAAGAAGAGGAAGCCGATGCCGACGAGGAGCGGGAGGAGCGTCAGGCCGAACGTGCTCGGTCCGAACCAGTCCCAGAAGCCGCTGTGGACCTGGACCTGCTGGAGGAGGAGGTAGCCCCCGACGACCATCATCGCGAGGCCGCCGAGGAAGGTCCCGACGCCGCCCGGCGTCCCGCCCGCGCCCTTGATTTCCATGTCAGGAAGTCTACGCCGGGCGCGGCCCTCTCAGCCCATCGCCCGGAGACGCGAGACGACCGCCTCGACGTCGTAGTCCGGCGTCGAGGCGCCGGCCGTCACGCCGACCTTCCGCATCCCGGAGAAGTCCTCCTCGCGGAGGTCGGCGGCGGTGCCGACGAAGATCGTCCGCTTCGACTCCTCCGCGATCCGGACGAGCTCCTTCGTGTTCTTCGAGTGGCGGCCTCCGATGACGACGATCGCGTCGATCGACGGGTCGGCGCAGAGCGCCCGGAGGGCGTCCTGGTTCTCCTTCGTGGCGTAGCAGATCGTGTCGGCGATCCGGAGGTCCGCGACCCGCCGGCGCATCTCGGCGACGTGGTCGGCGAAGCGATCGGCGTTCAGCGTCGTCTGGAAGACGACCTTCACCCTCGGGTGCGCCTCCCACGGAAAGGCGACGACCTCGTCGAGGTCGTAGAAGACCTCGTACCGGGACGGGTCGAGGTCCTTCGTGTAGCCGATGACCTCGCGATGGCCCTTCTGGCCGAGGACCGCGATGAAGCAGTCGTCGTCGAGGGAGCGGGCGATCTCCCGGTGAATGTCCGTCACGAACTTGCAGGTCGTGTCGATCGCCGCGAGGCCGAGCGCCTCCGCCTCGGCACGGACCGACGGGGCGACCCCGTGGGCCGAGAAGACGATCCGGCCGGCGTGCTCGCGGGCCTCCTCGAGCCGATGGACCGTCGGGAAGCCGAGGCCGGCCATCTCCTTCTCGACGCTCTCGTTGTGGACGACCTGGCCGAGGATCGCGCCCGACTGCCCCTTCCCGACCGCGATCCGGACGAGCTTGTCGGCGACCCGGACCCCGGCGCAGAAGCCGTACTTCTCGGCGAGGACGACGTCCATGGTCACTTCCCTCCTGCGGGTGCGCGGTCCGGGAGGTCGAGGAGGACGATCTCGGGAGGGACCACCTTCACGAACCGGTCCCGCTTGATCATCTCGAACCCTCTCCCGCCGCGCCCGACGACGTCGTACCGGCGCGTGACGGTGTAGGGCGTCCCCTTCGAGTTCTCGAGCGTCAGGACGGCGCTCCGCTTCTCGTCCCTTCCGAACAGCGTCGCGCCGATGACGCGGTCGTCGTCCGCGAGGCGGAGCCCGAAGACGCCCTTCCCCGGCCCCGAGAGGACGGGGACCTCCTCCGAGTCGAAGAGGATCGCGCGCCCCTTCTCGGAGGCGAGCGCCACGATCGCCCCCGGCTCGCAGACGCCGACGAGGAGGACCTCGTCCCCGTCGGCGGGCTTCGCGAAACGCCGTCCGGCCCGCGTCGTCGGCTCCCGGAGCGGGTCGGCCGAGAAGCGCAGGACCATCCCCTGCCGCGTCGCCGCGAGGAGGACGACGTCCTCCGGAGGCGTCACGCGCGGGTCGAGAGAGAGGGCCGCGACGACGCGCTCGCCGTCGGCGAACTTGAAGAGCTTCTGGACCGGCTCGCCGTAGCCCGTCGACGGGGGGACGTCGTTCATCTTGAGGACGTACGCCGATCCGCGGCTCGAGAAGAGGACGACGAGCTCGCGCGTCCCTCCCTGGAGGACGGCGAGGACGTCGTCCCCCTCGCGCAGGCGCGTCCCCTTCGGGTCCTTCAGCTGCCCGAGGCGCTTCAACCAGCCGTCGACGGTGATGACCGCGAAGGCGTCCTCGTCGGGGATGAAGGCCTCGGCGTCGTACTCCGGCTCGTCCACGGCCGCGGAGACCCGCGTGCGCCGCCTCTCCCCGGAGAGGACGCCGCGCAGCTCCACGAGCTCGCGCTGGACGACCCCCCAGAGCTTCGCCGGGGACTTCAGGATCGCCTCGATCCGGGCCGCCTCGGCCCGCTTCTCGGCGAGCTCCTTCCGGATCGACTCGATCTCGAGCTTCGCCAGCCGGTAGAGCTTCGTCTCCAGGATCGCGTCGGCCTGGGCCTCGTCGAGGCCGAAGCGCGCCATCAGCTTCCCGGCCGCGTCGGCCTTCCCGTCGCTCTTCCGGATGATCCGGATCGCCTCGTCGAGCTCGTCGAAGATCTTCTCGAACCCCTCGAGGAGGTGGATCCGGCTCCGCAGCTCCTCCAGCTCGTGCTCGAAGCGCCTCTTCACCGTCGCGAAACGGAAGTCGAGGAAGTGCCGGAGGATCGCGCCGAGCGAGAGCCGGGCCGGCTCGCAGAGCTCCGGGTTCTCCGTCGGGACGAGCGCGGTCAGGTTCACCGGGACCGTCGTCTGCAGCGGCGTGTGCTTGTAGAGGTAGCTCATCACGAGGCCGGGGTCGGCGTCGCGCTTGAGCTCGAGGACGATCCTCACGTCGTCCGTCGACTCGTCCCTCACGTCGACGAGGGCGGGGAGCTTCCGCGCGATGATGACCTCGGCGACCTTCTCGACGAGCGTGGCCTTCGCGACGCCGTAGGGGACCGACGTGACGACGATCGCCTGCGCCCCCCGCCCCCGCTCTTCGACGTCGTACTCGGCCCGGAGCTTGAGCGTCCCCTGCCCCGACTCGTAGACGTCGCGCAGCTCCTTCTTCGTCGAGAGGAGCTGGCCGCCGGTCGGGAAGTCGGGGCCCTTGATGAACCTCAGCGGGTCGGCCGCCGGGTCGTCGATGGCGGCGATCGCCGCGTCGAGGACCTCGCACGGGTTGTGCGGCGGGATCGAGGTCGCCATGCCGACGGCGATGCCGGTCGCGCCGTTGACGAGGAGGTTCGGGAAGCGCGCCGGCAGGACGACCGGCTCGAAGTGGACCCCGTCGAAGTTCGGCTTCCAGTCGACGGTCCGCTTCCGGATCTCGGCGAGGAGCTCGACCGCGAGCGGGCGGAGGCGCGCCTCGGTGTATCGATAAGCCGCGGCGGAGTCCCCGTCGAGCGAGCCGAAGTTCCCGTGCCCCTCCACGAGCGGCGCCCGGAGCGAGAACGGCTGCGCCATCCTCACCATCGCATCGTAGATCGCGACGTCTCCGTGCGGGTGGTACTTGCCGATCACCTCGCCGACGACCGACGCCGACTTCTTGAACTTCGCGTCGGGCGTCAGGTGGAGGTTCTGGTACATCGCGAAGAGGATCCGCCGCTGGACCGGCTTCAGGCCGTCCCTCACGTCGGGGAGCGCCCGCGCCGTGATGACCGAAAGGGCGTAGTTGAGGTAGCGCCGGCGCGCCTCCTCCGGGAGGGCGATCTCGGCGTCGAAGGCGAGCGCCGGCTGGCCGGCGCCGTCGGAGCGTTTCCGCGTCATGAGTGCCTCAAAAGAGAATCCCCCCGGCCCTCGGGGCCGGGGGGACGGATGTTACGGTCTGCCGCGGCCCCGGTGGGGCCGCCCCCTCACCGCGCCGACTTGGCCGGCTTGTTCGGCGAGCTGAGCGCCGCCATCAGGGAAGCTCCGAAGTTCGTCGGGCGCCCCGGCTCGCTCCTCTCGCGCTTCGCGGAGTCCTCGCGGTACTTCCGGATCTCGCCCCGCTCGGCCTCCTCGCGGGCACCGGTCGCGGAAAGGGAGATGCGGCGGCGCTGGGCGTCGAGGCCGATGACCTTGACCTCGACCTTCTGGCCGGGAGCGAACGTCTTCGAGGCGGGGGTCCCGTGCGGGAGACCCGTCTCGGAGTTCGGGATGAGGCCGGTGAGGCCGATCTCGAGGCGGACGAAGACGCCGAACGGCGCGACGTTCTCCACCTGGCCCGCGACGACCGAGCCCTCGGGCATCTTCTCGGCGAGCCCGTCCCACGGGTCGGTCGCGGAGGCCTCCCGCAGGGAGAGGGAGAGCCGCCGGTGCTCCTCGTCGATCTCGCGGACCCAGCCGGAGACCTCCTGGCCGACGGCGACCGACGGGTCCTTCAGGTCGATGCCGGGGGGAAGCTGGGAGACGTGGACGAGGCCGTCGATCCCGGGCTCGATCTCGATGAAGAGGCCGAAGTCCGCGTGGCGCGCGACGGGCTTCGTGAAGGCGGTGCCCGGCGGGATCCTCTGGGCGAGGCCCTCCCACGGGTCCTTCTCGAGCTCCTTCATGGAGAGCGAGATCCGCTTCCCTTCGTTCTCCACCTTCGTGACCTTGACCTGGACCTCCTGGCCGATCGTCAGGACGTCCTTCGCGTGGGCCACGCGGCGACGGGAGATCTCGGTGACGTGGACGAGCCCGTCGACCCCGCCGAGGTCGACGAAGGCGCCGAAGTCGGTGATCGAGCGGACCTGGCCCGTCAGGACGGCCCCGGGGACGATCCGCTCCCGGATCTCGCCGAGGCTCTTCTCGAGCGCCTCGCGCAGGATCGCGGCCCGGCTGACGACGACGCGCCGGCCGTCCTCGGCGTACTCGATGACGCGGAAGTCGAACGACTGCCCGACGAACTGCAGCAGGCCGGGCTCGTCGTGACGGCCGACGTCGATCTGGGAGACCGGGCAGAACGCGCGCGGTCCGCCCGTTCCGCCGATGGCCACCTCGAACCCGCCCTTGTTGCGGGAGAGGACCTTGCCGAGGACCGGGATCCCGGTCTCCCACGCGGCACGCAGCTCCGCCTTCGCGCGGCGCGCGACGGCGAGCTTCCTCGAGAGCCGGATGTCGGGCCCGGCCTTGATGACCACGGCGTCGATCCGGTCGCCGACCTTCTCGCCCTCCAGCTCGTGGAGGTCCATCAACGCCTCGGACTTGGCCCCGATCGAGACGAGGACCACGTCCGGCGTGATGCCGGCGATCACCCCGCTGACGGCCTCACCTTCCTGTGGCCGCTTGCTGGCGGGAAAAGACGCCTCGAGGGCGGCTTCGAATGCGTGACGATCCGCCGACTCGGTGGAGTCGACGGGGGGAGCGGCGACGGCGTCTGTGGTCACGGACGGAACTCCTGGCCCGCGGGACTGGAATCGCCGGGCGGCCCGGCGAGGCGCGGGGGATGGATTGTACTCCTATCGGCCAGCGGAAGGGGCGGCGACGATGCCTCCCCCCGGTTCGTCCCCGGAAAGAGAACCCCCCGCGTCCTCTTTCTCGTATTATCGGGGGTTTCGTGGCTCGAGAAGAGCCCGGCCGGTCGCGGACGCCCGGCCATGGAGGACACCCTTGACCGAATCGCTCCTCGCCGCCCCGGAGACCGCCGCCGCCCCCTCCGCCGTCGCCCCGACGCGGGAGGAGCTTCGCAGGTGGTACTCCCTCATGCACCTGGGGCGGGTCCTCGACGACAAGGCGCCGAACTACCTCAAGCAGGGCCTCGGCTGGTCGTACCACGCCCCGTGCGCCGGGCACGACGGCATCCAGGTCGCCCTGGGAACGGTCTTCCGCCCCACGTTCGACTACCTCTTCCCGTACTACCGGGACCTGACGACCTGCCTCGCCGCGGGCGTCACTCCCGAGCAGATCCTGCTGAACGGGATGTCGAAGGCGACCGACGTCTCCTCGGGCGGCCGGCACATGTCGAACCACTTCGCCCGGCACGACCTCTACGTCTGGAACGTCTCCTCCTGCGTCTCGAACCACGCGCAGCACGCCGCCGGCCTCGGCCGCGCGATCCGCTCCTACGGACTTTCGAGCCTGGTCTACTGCTCGATGGGCGAGTCCTCGACCTCGGAAGGGTATTTCTACGAGGCCGTCAACGGCTCCTCGCTCGGGAAGCTCCCGGTCATCTTCGTCATCCAGGACAACGGCTACGGCATCTCGGTCCCGAAGCGCCAGCAGACGGCGAACCACTACGCCTCGGACAACTTCGCCTCCTTCCCGAACCTGAAGGTCGTCCACTGCGACGGAACCGACGTCCTCGATTCCGTCCGCGCGCTCCGGGAGGCCGCGGCCTTCGCGCAGAGCGGCGCCGGCTGCGTCCTCGTGCACGCCGACTGCGTCCGGATCGGCTCGCACTCGAACTCCGACCGTCACGAGCTCTACCGCGACGACGAGGAGCTCGCCGCCGCCCGCGAGCGGGACCCCCTCCCGCGCTTCCGGCGTTACCTGCTCGAGTCCGGCGGCTTCTCCGAGGAGGAGCTCCGCGCGATCGAGGACGAGAACGCACGGACCTACGAGGCCGCGGCGGACCGCGCCCGGAGCGCGCCCGACCCCGACCCCCGCTCGATCCACGACTTCGTCCTCCCGGAGCCGTGGGTGCCGGACGGGGACGGGCTCGCCGAGGTCCCGCGGACCCCGCCCGCCTCGGCCGACGGCCGCGCGAACCGCGAGTCGACCCTGATCCACGCGATCAACGAGACGATGAAGGACCTCTTCCGGGAGAACTCCGACACGTTCATCTGGGGCCAGGACGTCGCCTCCAAGGAGAAGGGCGGCATCTTCAACGTCACGAAGGGGATGGAGAAGGAGTTCGGGAGCCACCGGGTCTTCAACGCCCCGATCGCCGAGGACTACATCCTCGGCATGGCCGACGGCTTCTCGCGGATCTGCGACGGCGTGCGGGTCATCGTCGAGGGGGCCGAGTTCGCCGACTACTTCTGGCCCGCCGCCGAGCAGATGGTCGAGATGTCTCACGAGTACTGGAGGACGAACGGCCAGTTCGTCCCGAACGTCACCGTCCGCCTCGCGTCGGGCGGCTACATCGGCGGCGGCCTCTACCACTCGCAGAACGTCGAGGGCTGGCTCACGACGCTCCCCGGCATCCGCATCGTCGTCCCGGCGTTCGCCGACGACGCCGCGGGCCTGCTCCGGACCGCCGTCCGCTCCCGCGGCATCACGCTCTACCTCGAGCCGAAGTTCCTCTACAACTCTCCGCTCGCGAAGGCCTTCGTCCCCGACGGCTTCGCCGTCCCGTTCGGGAAGGCCCGCCTCCGGCGGCCCGGCACGGACCTGACGATCGTGGCCTACGGGACGCCGGTCCACTGGGCGCTCGAGGCCGCCGGGACGCTCGCGAAGGAAGGGAAGGAGGTCGAGGTGATCGACCTGCGCTCCCTCGCCCCCCTCGACTTCGACGCGATCGCCGATTCCGTCCGGAAGACGTCGCGTCTCGTGATCGCCCACGAGGACAAGGTCCAGGGCGGATTCGGCGGCGAGATCGCCGCGCGGGTCACGTCCGAGCTGTTCGAGTACCTCGACGCTCCCGTCGAGCGGGTCGGCTCGACGTTCACGCCGGTCGGCTTCAACCGGATCCTCGAGCGGGCGATCCTCCCCGACTCGGCTCGCGTGCTTTCGGCGGCGCGAAAGGTCCTCGCCTACTGACCGTGGGGCGGTCCGCCCCTCCGGGGCCGGGCCGCTCTATCATCTTCGGATGCATCCGGGGCCAAACGGCTCCTCGAAAGGGACGCCCGAAAGGACGCGGCCGACGCGGGCGCTTCGCCTCGTCGCCCCGGTCCTCGCGCTCGCGCTCCTTCACGTCGCGCCCCCGGCCCGTGCGCTCGACCCCGCGCGGTCTCTCGCCCAGTCGACGCTCGACACGTGGGAGACGGGCCAGGGCCTCCCTCAGAACACGGTCCAGGCGCTCGCCCAGACGCCGGAGGGCTACCTCTGGATCGGGACCCAGGAGGGGCTCGTCCGCTTCGACGGGACGCAGTTCACACTGTTCGACCACCGAACCAACGCCGAGCTTTCGGTCAGCTCCGTCTTCGCGCTCCTGGCCGACCTCGACGGAGCGCTCTGGGTCGGGACGAACGGAGGCGGCCTCCTCCGGATGACGGGCAGCCGGTTCGAGACCTTCGGCCCGGAGACGGGCCTGACGGGGCTGAAGGTCCAGGCCCTCGCTCGCGACGGCCGGGGTGTCCTCTGGGTCGGGACCGTCGACCGCGGGCTCTTCCGGCGCGTCGGCGGGCGCTTCGAGAAGGTCCGGGTCGGCGCCGGCCCGCACGAGCTGCCGGTCCGCGCGCTCTGCGTCGACCGCTCCGGCGCCGTGTGGGCCGGGACGATGGGGAGCGGCGTCTCCCGCCTCGACCCGGGCGGACCGGTGTCGTTCACGACCCGGGAGGGCCTCCCGAACGACACCGTCATCGCCCTCGCCGCGCACCCTGCGGGAGGGATCTGGGTCGGCACGGCCGGCGGCGGCCTGGCACGGATCGCCGACGGGAGGGTCGCCCCGGGCGGCGCGCCCGCGCTCCCGACGGGCCAGGTCTCCGCCCTCCTCGTCGACGACGCCGGCAACCTCTGGGCCGGGACGTGGGGCCGCGGCGTCTGTCTCGTCTCGGGAGAGAACGTGGCCTGCCAGTCCGCCCGGACGGGTGAGCTCCCGTCGGACCACGTCTGGAGCCTCTTCCAGGACCGGGAGCGGAGCCTCTGGATCGGCACCTGGACAGACGGCCTCCTCCGCCTGCGGCACGGGGTCTTCGCGAGCTACGGACGTCGCGAGGGGCTCGCGGGGGAGAACGTCCGTGCCGTCGCCGAGGACGCGTCCGGGACGATCTGGGCGACGGTGGCGAGCGGCGGCCTCCAGCGGATCACCGGGACCTCGATCCGCGTCTTCGGGCCGAAGGACGGCCTCCCGTCGGACCAGGCCTCCTCCATCCTCCCGGCCCGGGACGGCAGGCTCTGGGTCGGCACCTACACCGACGGACTCGCCGTCGGCCGGGACGGCGTCTTCCGGCGGGTCGCCCTGCCGCCGCCGGAGTGGGCGGCGCGCGACGTGCGTGCCCTCGTCGAGGACGAGGACGGCTCGATCTGGGTCGGGCTCCTCCCGGGCGGCGTCGTGCGCCTGCGCGGCGGTGAGGCCCGGCGCTTCGGCGTCGCCGATGGCCTCCCTTCCGATCGGCTGCTCTGCCTCCATCCGGCCCGCGGGGGGGGTGTCTGGGCCGGAACGACGGCGGGGCTCGCCCGGCTCGAGGGCGACCGGTTCCGGTCCTTCACGAAGCAGGACGGCCTCCCGGACGAACGGATCCAGGCCCTCGCTCTCGACGACGAGGGGACGCTCTGGATCGGCACCGGGAACGGCCTGGCACGCCTGCGCGGCGGCACGATCGCCGCGGTGGGAACGGCCGAGGGACTCTTCGACTCCGTCATCAAGAGCGTCGTCCTGCACGAAGGCTGGCTCTTCATGACGTCGAACCACGGCGTCTTCCGCGTCCGACGCGCCGAGGTCTCGGCGGTGATGGACGGCCAGAGGCGGAGGTTCGCGTCGGAGCACTTCGGCCTCGCCGACGGAATGAGGAGCGAAGGGTGCTCCGGCGGCACGCTTCCCGGCGCGGTCCGCGCCTCGGACGGCCGCATCTGGATCGCCACCACGCGCGGCCTCGCCGTCCTCGACCCGGAGCGGCTCGAGCGGCCGACCGCGCTCCTGTCGGTCCGGATCGAGGGGGTCCGCGCGGACGGTGCACCGATCGAGCCGGGCGAGACGATCGTCGTGCCTCCCGGCTCCTCCCGCCTCGAGATCCGCTACACCGGGATCAGCCTCGTCGCGCCGGCGGACGTCCGCTTTCGCTTTCGGCTCGACGGCGTCGACCCGGCCTGGGTCGACGCCGGTCGGGGACGCTCCGCGAGCTACACCAACATCACGCCGGGCAGCTACGTCTTCGAGGTCGCCGCGCGGCGCGGCGCGGGCCCGTGGACGACCGGGGCGAAGACGACGGTGCAGATCGAGCCGACCCTCGCCCAGAAGGCCTTGTTCCGCGCGGCCGTCGCCGGGGGCGCCGTCGCCCTGCTCGCCTTCGCGCTCTTCCGGCGGGGCCGCGAGCAGCGGCAGCGGCGCGCCCGCCTCGAGGAGCTGGTCGCTGCCCGGACGGCGGAGCTCGAGACCGCCACCCGCGAGGCCGAGGACGCGAACCGGGCCAAGAGCGCCTTCCTCGCGACGATGAGCCACGAGATCCGGACCCCGATGAACGGCGTCATCGGGATGACGAGCCTCCTCCTCGGCACGCCGCTGACCCGCGAGCAGCGGCAGTTCGCCGAGACGATCCGGCAGAGCGGAGAGACGCTCCTCCACCTGATCGACGACATCCTCGACTTCTCGAAGATCGAGGCAGGCCGGATGGGCCTCGAGAGGCGCCCCTTCGAGGTGAGGCCGTGCTTCGAGTCGGCGGTCGACCTCCTCGCCCCCCGCGCGGAGGAGAAGCGCCTCGAGATGACGCTCGACGTCGACGACGGCGTCCCGGTCGCGCTCCTGGGCGACGTCACGCGCATCAAGCAGGTGGTCATGAACCTCGTCGGGAACGCCGTGAAGTTCACCGACGCGGGCGAGGTCGCGGTGACGGTCGTATCCCGCCCCGCGGGCAGCCCGCCCCCGGGGACGCTCGTCGAGATCGAGGTCGCGGTGAGGGACACCGGCATCGGCATCCGTCCGGAGCGGGCCGCGAGCCTCTTCGAGTCGTTCCGCCAGGGAGACAGCTCCACGACCCGGCGCTTCGGCGGCACCGGGCTCGGCCTCGCGATCTCGCGACGCCTGGCCGAGCTGATGGGGGGCTCGATCTCGTTCGAGAGCGCGCCGGGGCACGGCTCCACGTTCCGGTTCGTCGCCCGCCTCGAGGCTGCGATGCCCCCCTCGGGGGCCATCGTCCCGTCCCGGCGCGCGAGCTTCGCCGGGCGGCGCGTCCTCGTCGTCGAGGACGGCGCGACGAGCCGCGCGATCCTCGCGAAGGTCCTCTCGGGGAGGGGCCTCGACGTGACGGCCTGCCCTTCGGTCGCGGCCGCCGCGGAACGACTCCGCTCCGGGGAGCGCTTCGACGGGGCCGTCGTCGACCGGGACCTGCCCGAGGGCGACGGCCTCGCCGCCTTCACGGCCGCACGGTCCCGCCACGCGCCTTCCCTCCCCTTCGTCCTCCTCGTCCCGATGGGCGCCGAGACCGAGGATGGGGCGGACGGGCCGGCCGCACGGGTGACGAAGCCGGTCAAGCCCGCCGCCCTCGTCGAGGCCGTCGCCGCCCTCGTCGGCGGCGGCCGCCTCGCGCAGAAGCGGGAGTCCGCGATCCGCCCGCGTTTCGACGGCTCGATGGGCCGCCGGCTCCCTCTCCGGATACTCCTCGTCGAGGACAATCCGACGAACCAGGAGCTCGCGCTCCTCATGCTGGGCCGGCTCGGCTACTCGGCGGACGTGGCCACGAACGGCCGGGAAGCGGTCGAGGCGGTCGCCGCCCGGGTCTTCGACCTCGTCCTGATGGACATTCAGATGCCGGAGCTGGACGGCATCGAGGCGACCCGCCAGATCCGTGCCGCGCTCGGAGCCGACGGCCCCCGGATCGCGGCGATGACCGCCCATGCCCTTCCGGGAGACCGGGAGGCGTGCCTCGCCGCGGGGATGAACGACTACCTCGTCAAGCCCATCGGAATCTCCGACCTCGTCGCGGCTCTCGAGCGCGCCGCGACCGCGCTCTCGCCCCTCGCGGAGGGCGACGACGACGCGACCGTCGCGCCGGCGCCCCTCCCGCCTCCGCCGCTCGCGACGCCTCCCGGCCTCGACGGCAAGGCCTGGGCCCGCCTGCACGCCTCCCTCGGCGCCCGGGCCGGCGAGCTCCTTCCGGGCATCGTCCGTTCCTTCGCGCGCGAGTCGGACGGGCTCCTCGCCTCCGCCCGCGCCGCCGCCGCGGCCGAGCGGGCGGACGAGCTCCACCGGGCCGTCCACACCCTCCGTTCGACGAGCGCGAGCTTCGGGGCGCTCGACCTCTCCGCGCTCTGCCGCGAAGCCGAGGCCCGGGCGAAGCAGAACGAGACGACGACGCTCGAGCCTCTCCTCGACCGGATCGGCCACGAGCTCGTGCAGGTGAGAAAGGTGCTGGGCGCCATCCCGGGAGACGGTCCGATGGACGAGCCCGTCCCCTCCCCGAAGTCCACGGACTGAGCCGCCGGGCCCTCAGCTCCTCGGCGGGAGCGTGAAGCGGACCGTCGCGCCGGCGCCCGGGGCGCCGTCGATGCGAATCCAGCCGCCGTGGCGGCGGACGGCGCTCTCGGCGAGCGCCAGGCCCACTCCGAGGCCGGGCAGCTCCGACTCCGCGTGAGCTCGCTCGAACAGCCCGAAGAAATGGCTGGCGTGAGACGGATCGAAGCCGACGCCGTCGTCCCGCACGAAGACGACCGTCTCGCCGCGCTCCGTCTCCGTCCCGACTTCGATCCTCGCGTGCTCCCGCGGCGAGGTGAACTTCCAGGCGTTCGAGAGCACGTGCTCGAGGACCTCGCCGACGAGGCGACGGTCCGCGCGGAGGACGAGCCCCGACGGCGTGCTCCACGCGACGCGCCTCTCCGGCTCCTCCGCCGCGTGCCGGCGCAGGATCGCGGCCGCGAGCGCGCCGACGTCGACGGCCTCGCGCTCGAGCTTCGCGACCGATATGCGGGCGTGGTGGAGCAGCGCCTCGATCAGCTTGCCGCCGCGCGCGCTCGCGGCGCCGATCCGGCGGAGAAGCCCCAGTGCCTCCTCGTCCAGGCTCGCCCCGTAGTCCTCGAGGAGCCGGCCGGCGAGGCCGTTGATCCCGCGGAGGGGGGCCGTCAGGTCGTGCGCGACGGTGCTCGAAAAGCTCTGCAGCTCCTCGTTCGCGGAGGCGAGCGCCGCCGTCCGCTCTTCGACACGCCGTTCCAGCTCGGCATTCAGCGCCCGGACGAGCGCCTCGCTCCTCCGGAGGGACTCCTCCGTCCGCCTCCGCTCGGTGACGTCGCGGATGATCATCGCCGTGCGCGCTCGGCCCCGGGCGTCCGTGAAGAGGTCCGAGGTGACCTCCGCCGGGAAGGTCTCGCCGTTCTTCCGGAACCCGCGGAGCTCGCCGCGGAACCGACCGGTCCGGGCACGTTCCTCGAGGGCCGCCGCGAGCCGCGGGTCGGACGCGTCGAACACCCCCGAGCGTCCGAGCTGCAGGATCTCTTCCCTCGTGCGCCCGAGCATGCGGCAGGCGGCGGGATTCGCCGCCGAGATCGAGCCTTCCGGTAGCGTCAGGAAGACCGCCTCGCCGACGTTCTCGAAGATCGAGCGGAGCGTCTCCCTCTCCTCCTCGAGCGCCGCCTGCGCGTTCCGTCGGGACGTGACGTCCGCGAAGAAGACCAAATCGCAGACCTCCCCGAGCCAGGTGACCCGGTTTCCGGTCACCTCCACCGCGAGGCTCGTCCCGTCCGCACGGAGAAAGAGCGCCTCATAGGTCCGAGGGGGGGATTCCCCGGTGAGGCGTTCTGCCAGCCGCTGTCGGAGGAGATCGCGGCAGGACGGGTCGGCGATCGCCTCGAACCGGCACGCGAGAAGGCCGTCGAGCGTCGTGCCGAGCGCTTCCACCGCGCTCGCGTTCGCCCAGCGGAACCGCCCGTCCCGGCCGACCACGAGGATCCCGAACGGGGCGAGCTCGGCCAGGCAACGGAACCCGGGGTCGGTATCCTCCGGACGGAGCGAGCCGGAGTCCGGCCGGCTCTCGCTGGCGGCCTTCGACTGTGAGCCGGGAGTCCGAGTCCCGCTCGCCGGCGCCAGGGCGCTCTCCATGGCTGCGGCCGCGATTCTAGCTCCCGCCCGAGCGCCTACCTCGGGCTCGGAGCCTCCGCCACGATCCGCGAGAGGAGCGACGGGTCGTCCGGGAGGAGGCCCGCCTTCGTCAGCCGCGGCGTCATCTCCATCCAGCTCCGGTCGATCGCGAAGACCTTCCGGAAGAGCGGCAGCGCCTCGTCGACCTTTCCCATCCCGACGAGGGAGACCGCCGTCCAGTAGGTCATCTCGGCGTTCCCGGGGACGATCGCCTGGGCGGCGGAGTAGGCCTTCAGCGCCGCCGCGTCGTCCTTCCTCTCGACGGCGAGGTCTCCCTCG
>JAKPXO010000025.1 GCA_029567505.1 Acidobacteriota bacterium | reverse complement strand
GTCTTCATCGCCTCGAAGATCCGCCGCGCCGGCGCCGGGAACTCCGAGAGGTCGCGCGACGCCTTCAGCCGGAGGCGCGTCCCGAACGGAGGCGCGCTCGGAGTCGTGCCGGCCCGGTGGGAGGCGGGGAAGACGTAGCCGTTCGTCGCCCGGACGGTGAAGCGGAAGGCGTGGCGGATCGGCTCGCTCCCGAAGACCTCGTCGTAGCGCACGAGGCCCGGAAGGATCGCGAGGCCGGCGGCGTCGGCGCTCGTCCAGCCGTCGGGGCGGCGCAGGTTCCCGTCGAGCGGGAAGACGGCCCCGGAGCCGGCCCGCCAGGTGCACGACGCGGAGCCCTCCGGCACGCAACGGGTGTCCCACGTCTCGAAGAGGAGCCGATTGTCGCGGTCGACGATCAGAAGGTGCTTGTCGCCGCCTGCGCCCGAGCTCCCGGGCCATCCCCCCTCGAGCCACTTCGGCTCCGTTTTCGCCTCCGGCGGAATCGGGTAGCCGACGGGCCGGCCGGGCGCCCCCGGGTCGCTCTCGTCGTCGTAGTCGAACGCGACCGGCACGAGCGGCTGAGATCCCGGGACGACGATGTAGGGCATCCCGTAGATGTCGGGGCCGCTCGCCGAGACGTCCCCTCCGAAGTCGGGGTGGAGACCGCGATTCATCCCGATGAACGCGAGGATCGCCGCCTCGTTCGGGTCGCGCGGCGCCGTGCTCACGTCGACGTTCCACCAGTTGTCGGGCGGGAAGAGGGGGAGCGGCCCGGGGAGGGGGCCGTTCCGGACCGGCTGGGCCGCGAGCGGAAGCGCGGCGAGCGAGAGGAGGAGCGCGGCGGCGCGAGCGGTGGCCCGTCGGGGCGCCTGGGTCTCTGGCATGGTCCCTCCGTCTGGAAGTGATCGGCACCTAACGCGGGGCCCGACGCGGGGCTTCGCCCGACGCGACCCCCGGGGCGACGGTCCTTCGCCCGAGTGACCCGGCATGCGAAACGCGGACGGGCGGACGTCCGTAGAACTCTCCTGCCATGAAGCTCGCCCTCCTCCCCCTCGCCGCCGCCCTCCTCGCGCAACCCGCCCTCGCCCAGCCGGGCCCGGGGGTCGCGGGAGCCGCCCAGAAGCAGGCCGGACCCGGGATCGCCGCGGCGCCCGAGGTCCGGAAGACCCCGGCTCCGCCGGTCTACGACGAGGCGGCCGACGCGAAGGCCGACGTCGCCGCGGCCGTGGCGAAGGCGAAGAAGGAAAAGAAGCGGGTCCTCGTCACGCTCGGGGCGAACTGGTGTGGCTGGTGCCGGACGCTCGATCGGCTCTTCACGAAGGACGAAGCAGTCTCCGCGGCGCTCGCAGCGTCGTACATCCCGGTCAAGGTCGACGTCGGACGGATGACGAAGAACCTCGAGCTCGCGAAGGGCTGGGGCGCCGACCCGAAGACGGGCGTCCCGCTCCTCGTCGTCCTCGATGGCACCGGCAAGGCCGTGAAGGTCCAGGAGACCGGCTCGCTCGAGTCCGGCAAGCGCCACGACCCGGAGAAGGTGATCGCCTTCCTGAAGGCGAACGCCGGGGTCTGAGGGGCGGGGCGGCGGGCCGGAAGGTCAGGCCGCCCGCGGTTCGCGGCCCGGACGGACGCGACTCTTCGCACGGCGGCGTCACGCGACGTCGCCGTGCGACATTACCGTGTCGTGAGCGACCTTCCCGAAGAGATCTGCGGAGCGCCGGCGGCGCCGGTCGTCGACGAGGCGCTCCGAATCGGCTCCTCCCTCCGCGCCTTTCTGGAGCGCCGGGGCCACGGCGAGGACGCCCGCGACCTCGTCCAGGACCTCTTCGTCCTCCTCCTCAGCCGGCCGGGACGGTTCGGTGCGCCGGCGCCCGGCCCGCTGCGTTCCCTCCTCTTCGCGATCGCCTGGAGGATCGGGGCGAACGCCTCGCGGCGGCGGCGGGCCGCGACCGAGGTGACGACCGGAGAGGAGCTCCGGGCGACGAACGACCTCGATCCCGAGTCGCGCGCCCTCCTGGCCGAACGCGCGCGGCGGGCCGCGGCGGCGCTCGAGTCGCTCCCCGAGGGAACGAGGCGCGCGCTTCGCCTCGTGGCCGACGACGGGCTCACCCCGGCGGAGGCCGCGCGGGCGCTCGGCATCGGGGAGGAGGCGCTCCGCGCCCGGCTCTGCCGAGGCCGCCGCCGCATCGCCGCGATCCTGGAGGAAGAACCATGAGCTGCCCCGACCTCGACCACCTCGACGACAGCGCCCTCTCCGCCCATCTCGCCGCGTGCCCGGCCTGCTCTTCCGCGGCGCGGCGGGACGCGCTCCTCGCCGACCCTCTCGTCGCCGCGCAGGCCTCCGTCCTGAGGTGGCGTCGCGCGCGGCGAACGGCGGCCTCGGGCCTCCTCGCGGCCTCCCTCGTCGCCGTCGCGCTCCTCTCTGTCGCCCTCGCCCGACGGCCCGAGCCGCCGACAGTGTTCGTCCTCCAGGGGGACGAGACGGGCGTCGTCCTGACCGGACCCGACCTCGTCCGCCGGGCCGAATCGCTTCCGCCGTCCCGACCGATGAAAGGAGACCGGCTGTGATCCTTCCCGTTCTCGTCGCGGCGGCCCTCGCGGGCGCTCCCGCCCTCGAAGCCGCACCCTCGCCCGTCCCGGTCGAGATGGACACGCAGGACCGCCTCGACGTTCCCATCGCCCTGCAGCTGAAGGACGCCTCCGTCGTCGACGTCCTCGAGAAGTTCGCCGACCTCCTCGGCGTCACGCCGATCCTGGACCCCGGCGTCGGCGGCCGGGTGAGCGTGGAGATCTCGAACGTGCCGCTCCGGAAGGCCCTCGAGATGATCGGACAGGCCGCGAACGTCGAAGTCACGGTCTCGTCGAAGGTCCTCCGGGTGCGAGCGAAGGCCGGCTCGAAGGCGACCGGAGCGGCGACGGTCCCCGCGGCGCCGGCGTCCGAGCCCGCCCCGCTCGGCGGAGCCCTCCGCTTCTGGCTCGACGGCGCCGACGACCCCCCGGTCGCGGTCCGCGTCCCCGACTTCGTCGGCCGCGTCGAAGTGCCGGGCTGCGCCGAGCCCCTGACTCTCGGCCGCCTCGGGGCGCGAGGGGGAGCGACGGATGGCATCGCCCTCGCCGCCGTCGATCCTTCGGGTGGAGGTGCGAAGGGGAGGATCCTCGGCGAAGCCGCCGCCTCCGGGACGAGAGTGTGGCTCGCCGGCTGCGATCCCCGGCTGCTCGTGGAGGTCGGAGATCCGCTACCCGGAGCGGTGGTGAAAGAGCCCCTCCGCGTCCCGAATCCGGAGCCGCTTGTCCTGACCATGAAGCTCCTCGAGCGAACGGAGGCCGCCGAGGAGAGCCTCTCCGAGCCGAGAGTCGCGTTCCGCTCCGACTCCGGCTTCAGCACGAAGTCGGGCTTCGAGGCGGGACCGAAGGACGACTTCGGCCAGGTCGCCGAGATTCACGGCCTGCCCCTGGAGCTTCGCGCGGAGGACGACAGCCTGCTCTTCGCCGTCTTCGCGGCGGTGACGAGGACACCGGCGGCGGGCGGCCCGGCCCTCGTGGCGCGCCGGGCGGAGACGTTCCGGCTCAAGCTGGGCAAGCCGCTCCGCTGGACGATCGACTCGAGCTGGGACGGCGGGAGGGCGGCAATCGTCCTCGAGCTCCTGGTCGAACGGATGCCGGCGCGGCGCTGAGGGGCGCTACTTCAGCCACCTCGCGAGCCACCCGAGGACCTCGCCGTACCAGTGCTTCGCGTTCGTTCCCTTGAGAACCCAGTGGTTCTCGTCGGGGTAGGCGACGAGGCGGGCCGGGACCCCCTTGGCGGTCAGGACGCCGTAGAGCTCGAGCCCCTGCGTGATCGGGACACGGAAGTCCTTTTCGCCGTGGACGACGAGCATCGGCGTTTTCAGGCTCGCGGCGTAGCGGTTCGGGCTCCAGCGCTCGATCGCCGAGGGGTTCGTGAAGGGATAGGCGCCGTAGGAATGCTGGCGGCCGTAGGCGAGGTCGGAGCCGAACTGGCCGAGGAGGGAATAGATGCCGGCGTGGCTGACGAGCGCCGCGAAGCGGTCGGTCTGGCCGGCGATCCAGTTCACGAGGTAGCCGCCGTACGACCCGCCGGCCGCCGCCACCCGCTTCGGGTCGACGGAGCCCTCGGCGACGAGGTAGTCGGTCGCGGCCATCACGTCCTGGAACGGCTTGTCGCCCGGGGCGCCCAGGATCGACTCGACGAACGCCTGGCCGAAGCTCGAGGAGCCGTGGAAGTTGACGAGCGCGACGACGTAGCCGGGTGCCGCGAAGGCGTGGGCGTTCCAGCGGAGGTGGAACTCGTCTCCCGAGGTGCCGATCGGGCCGCCATGGACGACGTGGACGAGCGGGTACTTCTTCCCCTTCTCGAAGCCGGGCGGATGGACGACGAACATCTGGACGTCGTCTCCGCCGGCCCCCTTGAAGACGACCTCGCGCTCCTCGCCGAAGTCGATCTGCGACATGAGGGCGTCGTTCCACGACGTGAGGTAGCGGAAGCCGGAGCCGTCGAGCTTGACCGCGGCGAGCTCGGCCGGCCTGCGGAACGTCGTGTAGGTGAAGACGAGGCCGGACGGGCCGGCGGTCTCGACGGCCGTCGCCCGGCCCCCTTTCCAGACGAGCCGCGGCGTCCCGCCCGAGATCGGGACCGACCAGACGTGCGTTCGGGCGCGATCCTCGGCGAGGAAGACGAGCGTCCGACCGTCGGGGGTGAAGCTCCAGCCCTGGGGGACGCGGTCCCAGCTCTCCGTGAGGACCTTCGTCTTCCCGCTCGCGACGTCCAGGAGGGCGAGACGCGTCCGGTCGGGCCAGCCGTCACCCCTCGTCTCGCGTCCGTAGGCGATCGTCCGGCCGTCGGGGGCGAAGACGGGGGAGGAGTCCTCGGCGGGGTTGTCGGCCGTCAGGTTTCGCGGCGCTCCCCCGCCGGCCGGAACGAGGAAGAGGTCGGTGTTCAACGTTCGGTATGGGGCCTCGGTGGCATTCGCGGCGAAGACGACGGAGCCGTCGGGCGCGACGTCGAAGTCGAGGCCGCCCTCGAGGCGGCCGAACCGCTTCAGTCCGGGCGTCAGGTCGGCGACGGCGCGCGTCGCGACGTCGACGGAGAAGAGGTGCGGCCACTCGTCCTGCTCGAGCCAGCGGTCCCAGTATCGGACGAGCCGCCGCTCGGAGACGGTCGCGAGGACGCGCGTCTTCTCCTCCTTCTTCCGACGCGCGAGCTCGGTCCTCGTCGTCTCGAGGCTCTCGCCGAGGACGTTCGCCGCGAAGACGATCCGCTTCCCGTCGGCGGTCCAGCGGGGCGAGGAGGGAGCGGCGGGGAGGTCGGTCAGGCGTTCCGCCTCGCCCCCGTCGAGCCGGAGGAGGTAGAGCTGCGCGACCTCGTCGCCGTCGCGCTTCGCGACGAAGGCGACGCGCGCCCCGTCGGGCGAGATCGCGGGAGAGGCCTCGCCCGCCTCGTGGGACGTCAGGCGGCGCCCCGGCCCGCCCGCCACCGGCTGGAGCCAAAGGTCCGAGAGGAGCCGGTTCTTCTCGGCGTCCCAGACGGAACGCGGGTAGACGGCGACCGTCCCGTCCCGCGAGACGACCGGCGCGCCGACCCTCACGACGGACCATATATCGTCGGCGGTGAGAGGCCGCTTCGCCGCGGGCTCGGCGCCGGCGAGGGGGAACGCGGAGAGGAGCGTCAGGGCGAGGAGAGCGGGACGGCGCATCGGGACCTCCGGAGCGGATCGTACGGGACGGCTGCCGTGCCGCGCGGAGCGCTCCCCGCCCCGGACTGGTCGGCGGCCGGACGCCCCTTTCGCAGGGGCCGACGGCCTTCCGACCGGCTATGATCACGGGCCGGCCTCTCCGGCCTCGTGAAGGAGACCCCCTCATGACCCACCCCCTCTCCGGTCTCGAGCCGAAGCTGCTCTGGGACCACTTCGCCGCCCTCGCCGCGATCCCCCGCGGCTCCAAGAACGAAGCCGCCGCCTCGGCCCACGTCGTGGCGGTCGCTGCCCGCCTCGGCCTCCCCGCGAAGGTCGACCAGGTCGGGAACGTCGTCATCAGCAAGCCCGGGACGAAGGGGCTCGAGTCGAAGCCGGTCGTCGTCCTCCAGGGCCACGTCGACATGGTCTGCGAGAAGAACTCGGGCACCGCCCACGACTTCACGAAGGACCCGATCCGCCTCATCGTCGACGGAGACGTCGTCAAGGCCGACGGGACGACCCTCGGTGCCGACAACGGGATCGGCTGCGCCGCGGCGCTCGCGATCCTCGAGTCGAACGACCTCGCCCACCCGCCCCTCGAGTGCCTCTTCACGATCGACGAAGAGACGGGGATGACGGGGGCGAACGTCCTCGCACCCGGCTTCGTCACCGGCCGCCGGATGCTCAACCTCGACACCGAGGAGGAGGGGGCGGTCTACGTCGGCTGCGCCGGCGGCGTCGACACGCTCGCCACGACGACGGTCGCGCGGACGAAGCCGTCCGCCGCCCTCTCGCCGTACCGGATCTCGGTCACCGGGCTCCGCGGCGGACACTCCGGCTGCGACATCCACGAGGGGCGCGTGAACGCCCTGAAGGTCCTCGCCCGCGCCGTCACCGAGGCGGGCGCGTCCGGCTTCGCGGCCGCGACGCTCGACGGAGGCAGCAAGCGGAACGCGATCGCCCGCGAGGGGTTCGCGGTCGGCTGGCTCGACCCGGTGAAGGAGCCCGAGGTCCGCGCGGCGCTCGCGAAGCTCGCGGAGGACGTCCGCTCCGAGGCGGGCCGCTTCGACAACCCGGTGAACGTCGGCCTCGAGCGGATCGACGCCGCCCCCGACCCGATCGCCGAGGGCGACCTCGCGCGGATCGTCGGCTTCATCCATGCGGCGCCGCACGGCGTCCTCGGCTGGTCCCCCGACATCCCGAACCTCGTCCAGACCTCGACGAACCTCGCGATCGTCGAGACGAAGGACGACGTCGTCTCCTTCTCGACGAGCCAGCGTAGCTCCGTCGAGTCGGCGAAGAAGGACGCCGGCCGGATGATGGCGACCGCGATGCGGCTCGCCGGCTTCGAGGTGAAGCAGGGCGACGGCTACCCCGGCTGGAAGCCGAACGTGACCTCGCCGCTCCTCGGCCTCGCCAAGGAGGTCCACGCCGAGCTCTTCGACAAGGAGCCGGAGGTCAAGGCGATCCACGCCGGCCTCGAGTGCGGGATCATCGGCGAGAAGTACCCCGGGATGGACACGATCTCCTTCGGCCCGACGATCCGGAACGCCCACTCCCCCGACGAGTGCGTGAGCATCTCGTCGGTGAAGAACTTCTGGACCTACCTGACGGCGTTCCTCCCGCGCCTGTAGGCCGCTCCCCACGGAGACCGTCCCGCCCCGCTCCGGCTTCGGCCGGGGCGGGGCGGTTTCTTTGTGAATTGGTCTCAGATTGGACGAACGTGAGGTGACGCTCGTCAATTGCTCTCCGCGCGATCCGGCGGGAGGATGGGGGCAGGAGGATCCCATGACCTCGAATCGAGCGATCGCCCTGTCCGTCCTGGCGGGAGCCTGTCTCCTCGTCGCCTGCGGCAAACCCGCCGAGAAGCCCGCGGCCCCCGAGGCCGTTCCCGTCGCCGAGGCGCCCGCGCCGGAAGCCCCGGCCGCCGCGCCCGCGGGGGTCACGAAGGTCACGGTGACGTCGACGAACGGCGCCTGGCCGAAGGAGAACGCCCCCGACTTCGCGTCGCCGCGAGCGATCGCGTTCAAGGACTCCTCGATCGGGGTCGCGTCGGTCGTCGTCGTCCTCACGAACTACGACTTCGCCCCCACGACGATGGCCGAGTACCGCAAGCGCACCTCGCCCGAGCCGGGCCAGGGACGGATCGAGCTCTCTCTGGTGAGGCAGAAGCAGGTGGCGCCGGGCGAGACGCTGGAGTTCGTCGCCGGAATGTACGACCCGACGAAGTACCAGGGACAGGCCGAGATGACGTCGAGCTTCTCGATCGTGGTGACGGGCGGTACGTCCCTTTCTCTCTCGAGCCCCACGGGGACGGTCGAGGTGACGTCGCTGACCGCCGACTCGATCTCCGGGAAGTTCGACGTCAAGGACAAGTGGACCCAGCTCTCCGGGGAGTTCAGCGCGCCGCTGAAGTGAGGCTTCGCGTCGCGGCCGGTCCGGGGTAACGTCCCCGCGTGGTGCCTCGCCCCGCCGGCCGCGATCGCCTCGAGCCGACCACCGACGGGACCGTCGTCCTCCTCTCGCTCCGGCCGAAGGGATGGTCGGGACGGGAGGAGGGCGGCCCGCGGGCCCCGATCCGGCCGGGAACGGCCGTCCGCTGGGAGGGCGACCTCTGGGAGGTGCTCCTCGTCGAGCCGCGCGCCGGGGGCGGGTGGCGCCACGTTCTCGCGCCCTGGGACGAGCGGAACCTCGTCCGGAGCCTCGTCGAGTACGGCGAGGCGGGCGGCGCGGCCGCGAGCGAGGTCGTCTCTGCCGAGCCCGAAGCCCCGTCGCCGGCTGCCGAAGCCCGTGAGATCGGCGCGTCGAGCCTCGCCGAGCCGCGCGCTCCAGGCGCCGCCGAGCCGCTGCCCGCTCGGCCGCCGACCGGGCCCCGACCCCGCGGTGCGCAGGGCGTCGCCGCCGCCTGGGCCGCCCTCGCGCCCGGAGTCCGCGCGCTCCTCGCCGCGTTCGTCCCGTCCGTCCTCCTGGGCTGGTTCTTTCCGTTCCGCGTGATGGGCGAGGGGATCTCCTTCCTCGTTCACGAGCTCGGGCATACGTTCGTGGCCTGGTTCTTCGGCTGCACGGCCCTGCCGGCGGTCGTGATGACGGTCGTCTTCGAGCAGAACCGGGCCGTTGCGGCGCTCGTCTGGGGCGGCCTCGTTTTCCTCGCGGTGAGGTACCGGCGGGCGGCGCGCTGGAACCTGCTCTTCGCGGGGGCGGCGCTCCTCTACCCCGTCCTCGCCTTCACGAAGGCGCACGTCACGGCCTTCGACCTCGGAGGGCACCTCGCGGAGGCGGCGTTCGCGGCCTGGGCTTTCCGGCGCGTCGTGCGCTCGGAGCGGCCGGAATGGGAGCGCGTCGTCTGGGCCTTCTTCGCGTTCTATCTCGTCTTGCGGAACGTGAAGCTCTTCGGCGGCGTCGCCCTCAGCGCCGCCGCCCGGACCGACTACCTCACGGTCGCGATCACGGGGCAGAACGACCTCGTGAAGGTCGCCGCGACCACGGGCCTCGCCCTGGCGACGCTCGCCGCGCTCGTGGCTCTCCTCTTTCTCGTCGTCCCGCTCGGCGCGCTCGTCCTGGCCTTCCGCCGGCCGGCGGCCGAGGCGCCCGTCGTCGCCGATTAGTGTCCTTCGGTCGCGTCAGCCCCGGGGCGGAAGGGCGACCCCCGCCGGGCCGATCGTCGCGGGCTCCCCGTGGAACCGGACGACGACCCGGACGTCCTCGGGGAGCCCGTAGGCGCGAAGGAGCCAGC
>JAKPXO010000507.1 GCA_029567505.1 Acidobacteriota bacterium | reverse complement strand
CGGCGTCCTCGTCGGCATCCCGGGCCAGACCTGGGAGAGCCTCGCGAACGACCTGCTCGTCTTCCGCCAGCTCGACCTCGAGATGATCGGCGTCGGCCCCTACATCCCGCACCCCGCGACGCCGCTCGGCTCGGGCCGCTTCCCCGTCGCTCCCGAGGGGGAGCAGGTCCTCGCCGACGAGGAGACGACCACGAAGGTCGTCGCGCTGACGCGCCTGGTCCGGCCCGACGCGAACATCCCGTCCACGACCGCGCTCGCGACGCTCGACCCCTCGTGGGGGCGCGAGCGCGGCCTCCTTCGCGGCGCCAACGTCGTCATGCCGAACCTCACGCCGCCGGCCTACCGGCAGCTCTACGAGATCTACCCCGGGAAGGCCTGCGTGTCGGAGACGGCCGAGGCGTGCGGCAGCTGCCTGCCCAACCGGATCCGGATGATCGGAAGGGTGCCGGGGACGGGGCCGGGGGGACGGAGGAGGACACAGGAGCCGTCACCCGACCTCGGCGACGTCGTCGCCTGACGGACGACGGGAGGCGCCCTCAGCTGAGCGGACCGATCCACGTCCCCGCGAGGCGCGCCGCCTGGACGCGAATCTCGCGCATCGCCGTCGACTCGTACGTGCGCCCTCTTGCGATCGGGCCGAGCGCGCCGAGAAGTCCGGCCGGCTCCGCGCCGGCAGGGCGCACGAGCCCGGACGGCTCGACGTCGAGCCCGAGTCCGGTCGGGTGGGGCGAGGCGAGGCCTCGCGCGAGGAGGGCCCGCGCGAGAGGCGTTCCGAGCGGGTCGCCGGGACCCGTCGCGTCGAAGAGCGTCGCGGCCTCGAAGGAGACGACCCGCTCCTCTCCGCGCGGGCGCACGAGGAGGCGATGGAGAGCGCCTTCGGAGCCGTGCACGACCTCTACGGCCCGGCCCGCGAGGATGCGGAGTCGGCCGGTCCGTCGCCATCGCGCGACGACGCCCGCCGACTCGGGCGGCATCCGGTGTCGATGGACGTTCCAGAGAGGGAGGAGATGTCGCAGGAAGCGCCGCCTTTCGGCCGGGGCCAGCTCGGCCCAGACGGCGTCTGTCACGGCCCGGAGCGCCTCCACGGGGCGCGTCCCGTCCTCGTGAGGATGGAGCTCCGCGCGCCGGCGGACCGCGCCTGCGAGGCCACGCGCCGTCCTCGGGCAGGCCGACCAGGGAGCCGGCTCGGCGAGCCGCGGTGCGAGGGGGTGGGCACGCGGAAGAAGGCCGTGTCGTGACACCGCGTAGACGCTCCCTCGATGCCCGCGCACGTCGAGGCGCACGAGGAGGTCGACGAGGGTGAGGCCGGTCCCGACGACGGCGACGGGCGCGTCGACAGGGAGCGAGTCGACCGCGGCGGCGTCGAGCGGATCCTCCCAGCGCCACGACGCCCCAGGCGGCGGGTCGAGGGGCGGCCGCGACGGCGCGTTCCCCGTCGCGACGGCGAGGTGGTCGGCCGCGAGGGACTCCCCCGAGGCGAGGGCGCAGCGGACGCTGGAGCCGTCGACCCCGGCGTCGACGACGACGTCGCGGAGGTGGACGAGCTCGACGTCGGGCGCGGCGGCGCCGCGGGCCCCTTCGAGCAGCTCCCCGAGGTAGTCGCCGTAGAGCGCGCGGGGCGCGAAGGCCTCGTCCGGGGCGCGCAGGCCGGGAAGGCGCCGCGACAACCAGCGCGCGAAGTGACTCGGGTCGTCGGCGAGGGCGCTCATCCCCGCGGCGCGGACGTTCAGGAGATGCTCCGGAGGCCCGTCGGCGTACGCGCGGCCGCGGCCGAGGGACGGCGACGGGTCGACGACGGTCACCCGCAGCGGGCGCCGCGCGAGGCGGAGGAGGCTCGAGGCGAGGAGCGCGCCGCTCGCTCCGCCCCCCGCGACGACGACGTGCCTCACCCGATCCACAGACCTTCGACGCGCACCTGGATGCCGTCTCGGCCCTGGCTGACGTAGTTCACGAGGCCGCTGTGGCGCCACTGCAGCATGCAGAGCCGCGGCTGGAAGAAGTAGCGGCGGCCGATCTCGATCGGCGTGCGCGCCTCCGTGACGAGGCCCTCGTAGGCCTCGGCCGAGTAGTAGCCGATGTCCTTGGCGCCTCCCGCGCGCGCTCCGAGCGGCCCGGTGACGCACCAGACGACGACGCCCGTCCGCCGGTCGACGTCCGTCACGACGCCGCAGTGGGTGATCGGGCAGCCGCACGACATCCCGAGCGGCCGGCCCAGGATCAGGTCTCCCGGCGCGAGCTCGAGCTCGCGGCCGATGAGCGGGTTGTGCGGAAGGATCACCTCGCGCGGGCCGGGCTCCTCCGGGAAGTGCTCGAGGTAGAAGTCGAACTCCCTCCCGAGCGAGTCGGTCCACGCCCCGGAGGCGCCGCGCGGCGCCGAGACCGGGCCGAGGGACGGGCCGCGGACCGGGAGCGGGGCGCCCTTCGTCTCCTCCCGCCGCGCCGACGCGGGCGAGAGGTGGATGCAGCGCGCGAGGAGCTCGGGACGGTTCGGCAGCCGTTCCGCGAGCTCCGCGCACGTGCGGACGCCGCAGAGGCCGCAGTCGAGGCCGGGGAGGTCGGGGACGGGGATCGGTTCGGCGGCGAGCATCGGCTCCTCCTCAGCGGATCAGCGGACGGGCGAGGCCGGCCCCGGCGCGGAGGCGCGCGGCGGCCTCGGAGAGGGCGGTGAGGAGACGCTCCACGTCGGGTCGCGTCGTGAAACGGCCCATCGAGACGCGGAGCGCCCCGCGGGCGCGGACGGGGTCGAATCCCATCGCCTCGAGGACGTGCGAGGGGCGGTCGGCGTGGCGCGCGGAGCAGGCGCTCCCCGTCGAGACGGCGACGCCGGCCTCGTCGAGAGCGAGGAGGAGCGCCGGCGCGGCTCCCTCGAGGCCTTCGAAGAGGAACCCGGCGTGCCCGGGGAGCCTCCGCCACCGGTCGCCGAGGAGCGAGGCGCCCGGGATCCCCGCGAGGACGCGCTCGACCAGCGCCTCGCGAAGCGCGACCTGCCGCACGGCCTCGTCCCGCATCTCGAGCGCCGCGATCTCCGCGGCCTTCCCGAGCCCTGCGATGGCCGGGACGTCCTCGGTCGACGGCCGGAGCCCCCCTTCCTGGCCACCCCCGAAGAGGAGCGGCGCGAGCGGCGTCCCCTTCCGGACGACGAGCGCCGCCGCCCCCTTCGGGCCGTGGATCTTGTGAGCGGAGAGGGAGAGGAGGGAGACGCCGTCCGCGAGGACGTCCAGCGGCACCTTGCCCGCGGCCTGGACGGCGTCCGTGTGGAAGGGGACCCCGCGCTCCGTGCAGATCGCGGCCAGCTCACGGACCGGCTGGACGACGCCCGTCACGTTGTTCGCCGCCATCACCGAGACGAGCCGCGTCTCGGGACGGAGGGCGGCCCGGAGGGCCTCGGGCGCGACGCGGCCGTCCGGGCCGCACGGCAGCCAGGTCACCGGGACGCCGCGTCGCTCGAGGAAGCGGCACGGCTCGAGGACCGCCGGGTGCTCGATCGCGCTCGTGACGAGGTGCCAGGGCGTCCCCTCGAGCGCCGCCGCCGTGCCGAGGATCGCGAGGTTGTCGGCCTCCGTCCCGCTGGCCGTGAAGACGACCTCCGAGGGCTCCGCGCCGACGAGCCGGGCCGTCCTCTCGCGCGCCCGCTCCACCGCCTCCCGCGCCGACCGGCCCCGCGTGTGGAGGCTCGAGGGGTTCCCCCACTCGGCCGAAAGGAGCGGGAGCATCTCGTCGAGGACGCGAGGGTCGAGGCGGGTCGAGGCCGCGTCGTCGAGGTACGCCTGCACTCACTCCCCCCGGTAGAACGTCGCGCTCTCGAGCGGGCGGACGACGCCGAAGTGGGACCTCCAGCCGACGTCGCGCTTGCCGACGCAGATCGTGCAGGTGCCGACGGGCGGCGCTCCGCGGAGCCGCAGGCCGCGGGGCTCGAGGTCCTCCCCGAGGACGAGCTGCGGCCCGCCGAGGAGCGTCCCGAGGAGCGGGTCGATGCCGATGCCGTGGAGGGCGTTCACCTCGCGGACGAGGACGGACGGCGCGGCGTCCTCGATGCGGGCGCGGAAGACCTCCCTCTCGGCCTGGGAGACGCGGTCGATCTTCGTCACGACGGCGACGTCGGCGAGGGAGAGCATCGGGCCGACCTTCCGCGGGAGGTTCATGCCGCTCGTCGCCTCGAGGACGACGATCCCGAGCGCTCCGTCGACGTACGGCGAGCAGCGCAGGCAGAGCCCGGCCGTCTCGACGAGGAGGACCTCCGCTCCCGCCCCTGCGGCCCAGCGGACGGCGTCGCCGAGGACCATGACCGAGCAGTGGTCCGGGCAAAGCTCCCCGGAGTAGACCTTCCGCGTCGGGATGCCGAACTCGGCCGCGAGCGCCTCGTCCTCGTCGGCGTACTGGACGTCGATCTTCAGGAACGCGGGTGCGACGCCGCGCGCGAGGAGGCGGCGGACGACCTGCCGAAGCACGGCCGTCTTTCCCGTCGTGGCGGGCCCCGCGACGACGGCGAGCCTCACGCGAACGCCTCCAGCTCGCTTCCGGCGAGCCGTTCGCCCGCGCGGATCGCCTCGCGGACCCGCGCGAGGGCGAAGTCCATCCGCCCCGCGACGGCGGCGAGCCGGCGATCGGCCTCGTCGGCCCGGAGAAGCGCGGTCATCGCGCCTCCCTTCATCACGAGGCGCGCGTCGGCGAGGAGGGCGACGTGCGGGTCGTGCGTGACGAACACGAAGGCCTTCCGGTGCCGGCGCAGGAGCGCGAGGGCGCGCGCGCGGTCGATGCCAGCGTTCTCGACCTCGTCGAGGAGGACGACCGGCGTGTCGCAGACGACGGTCGCGTCGGCGATGAGGAGGGCGCGGGCCTGTCCACCGGAGAGGTCCGTCATCCGGCTCCGCGCGTCGATCGGCTCTCCTGTCAGCTCGTTCGCGAAGGCGAGCGTCTCCTCGACGACCCGACCCGCCGCCGTCGGCGAGCGGCGGATGCGCGCGTGCGTCAGAAGGAACTCGCCGACGGGGAGGTCGGAGAGGAAAGAGGTGTGCTGGGTGATGAGGGCGATCGGGCTCGCCGAAGGCTCGTCGCGCATCCGCGACGGCGGAGGGACGCCGTCGACGAGGACCTTCCGCCCGGTGGACGTCGTCCCGTCGGCGAAGAGCTCGAGGTCGTTCACGAGGGTCGTCTTCCCCGAGCCCGTCGGCCCGACGACGGCGAGGACCTCCCCGACCCGGAGGTCGAGGCGCCCGACCGGCTCCGGCTCTCCCGTCCGGCTCCGCCCGCCGAGGATCGTCAAGCTGTCCAGCATCACAGACTCCTTACCCGATTGATTTAGTCGGAAAATAGCTGGCGAAAGCCACTTGTCCGGCGTGGAGGTCTCACCTCACGTCCGCCAGCGTGGTCTTCTCGAGCTTTGCCGCGACGAGGTCGCGGATCTCCTGGAAGACCCTGAGGAGCCTCCGTTCGCGCTCGACCGGCGTCGGCTCGTAGAAATAGGTGCTCACCGACTCGGTCGGCGCGAGCGCGCCGTCGAGGAGGCGGATCACTTCGGCAAGCGAGATCTTCGCGGGAGGCCGGGCCAGCCGATAGCCGCCCCTCTGCCCCTTCTGGCTCTTCACGAGCCGCGCCCGCTTCAGGACGAGGAGGAGCTGCTCGAGGAATCGGTGCGGGACCCCCTGCGCCTCGGCGATCGCCGCGACGGGAACGTACTCGTCGCCCTCGTGCCGCGCGAGGTGGATGAGGGCGAGCAGGGCGTACTCGCTTCGGGTCGTCAGCTTCAATCCGTCATCCTTACCCGACTAGTCCCGTCGGAATACTGCGACCATGCCCCGACCCGCGTCAAGGGGTCCGTGACCGGTGCTCCCGGTCCGGCCGCGTTTCGCCCTTCTCCGTGGTCGGGGATCGACCCGGGCTCCCGCCGCTCGCACTCGGCTACGATCCCGCCACCGGAAGGAGCCGAGATGAGGACGAAACCGGGAAGGTCGTCTCTGCGCGTCGCCGCGCTCGCGTGCATCCTCACGACCGCAGGCCCGGCCGCCGCGGATCTCGAGGACGACCTCGAGCGGGCCTGGGTCGGGGCGTGGGTCGTCGTGAAGACGGAATCGGCATCCGACTGCTCGGGCGTCTACACGAACGTCGAGGTACGAGGTCTCCGGAGCACGAGTCGCGGGAGCCGCCGTTTCGTCGAGGGCGAGCTCGCGCGGGTCGACAAGCTGAACCAGAAGTCCGACCGCGTCGACCTCTACCTCTCCGTGGCCGAGCCGGTCCTCGTACCGCGCACGGACGGGCCGTTCACGCTCTACGACGAGCGCTCGTGCCGCGTCCAGCTCATGGTCGACGTCCCGAAGGACGTCGTGAAGTCGGGCCGCCTCGCCGACGTCGAAGCGGCCCTCCTCGAGTCCGTCGAGCGCCACGAGAGCGAGTCGTCGGCTCGGCGCTCGCAGGCCTGGAACCGCCGAGAGCGCGACCCCTACCCGCGCGACTACGAGGAGACGCTCGCGCGGCACGCGGCCTGGAAGGCCGAGGAGGTGAACCGGGCCCTCGCCGCGACGCGCCTCGCCGCGCTCGACGAGGCCTCGCAGGCGCTCTCTCGCGTGACCGACGACCCCGACTACCTCGCCGGCTTCGCCGCCGGGGTCGAGGCGCAGCACCGTCGCTCCACGCCCGGCTGCTCCTCCCTCGACGGCTCCCGCTTCGACGGCGACGAGCAGCGCGCGCCGAGCGACCGGCGCGGCAGCTCCCCCGCCGAGCGCAGCTTCCAGCGCGGCTTCCGCGACGGCCAGGTCGTCGCCTGGGCGACGCGTGTCGCGCGGGCCGTGGAGGGGTGCTTCGTGCCGGTGCCGGATCCCGGCACCTGGAGGCGGCCGTGAAGCGACTCGCCCTCGCGGCGGCCCTCCCGCTTCTCGCCGCAGCCCGTCCGGCCTCCGGCGCGGAGGTCGAGGAGCAGGTCGCGCGGATCCGGG
>JAKPXO010000497.1 GCA_029567505.1 Acidobacteriota bacterium | reverse complement strand
TGCACCTCGAGATGCAGACGGCCGACGAGCGGAAGGCGATCTGGAAGTGGACGTTCCGGGCCGTCCTCGTCCTCGTCATCCTCTTCGCTTACTGGAAGGTGCAGGACGCCTACGGGAACCAGTGGCCGATGTGGGAGACCTGGATCGTCCTCGCGATCGTCCTCTTCGCGGGGATCGGCTGGCTGCTATGGTACCTCAACAAGACCGAGCTGTGATGTTCGCGGGGGTTTCGCGATCCCCCCGCACCCCCCCCGGGGAGATGTTCGCGGGGGAACGCCGGTTCCCCCGGTCTCGCGCCTGAAGCGGTCGCGCGGCTGCGGTCAGTCGGCGTCGAAGGGGCTGCGGGGGCGGCCCGGCGGCTCCTTCTGGGCCTTCTGGAGCGCCTCGCGGAACGTCTTCTCCAGGATCTCGCTCTTGTGCTTCTCCCGCTCGACGTTCGCGGCGAAGAGGTCCTCCGCGCGCTCCTTCCGGCGGGCGATCTCCGCGGCCGCCTCCTCGATCGATCCGAGCTTCCGTTTCGCGGCCGCCGGCTCGTGGGAGAGGACCGCTCCGGTCTCCCGGTCGACCTTCAGCGTCGAGTCGCAGTCGGGACACTGGATCACGAAGACGTCGCCCATGGGTCGATTATCCTCGACCGATGCCGTCGGGGTGGAAAGAGCGTCTCTCGGAGCTCGGGATCGCGCGCCGCCGGCGTCCAGCCGCCGCGCAGAGGGTACCCACGCGGCCTGCGACGACGCCGAAGGGACGGGCCGGCGAGGACGAGGCGGCGCGCTTCCTCGAGGGGCGCGGCCTCGCGCTCCTCGCGCGGAACGTCCGTGCCGGAGGGGGAGAGCTCGACCTCGTGGCGGCGGACGGCCGCTGCGTCGTCTTCGTCGAGGTGAAGTGGCGGCGCGACGCGAGCCGTGGGACTCCGGCCGAGGCGGTCACTCCCGCGAAGAGGAGGAAGCTCCTCTCGGCGGCCCGCGCCTGGCTCGCGGCGAACCCGTCCGGCGGGCCGCGCGACGTGAGGTTCGACGTCGTGGCGATCGAGGGGACGGCCGGAACGATCGACTGGATCCAAGGAGCGTTCGATGCGACGGAATGATCGGAGGTCCCCGGCGCGGGGAGCGGGATTCGCGGCGATCGCCGCCGTGGCGGTGATGGTCGGGCTCGTTCCGGCCGGCGCGGAGGCCGGGCTGCGGCTCGAGGGGGACGGCGGCGCCGGGGTGGACGTCCGCGCGTTCGCGTCGGGAGCAGGCGGATTCTGGGCCGCGACGCGAAGCGGGGTCCTCCGGGGAACCTCCCTCGACACGGCGTGGCGCTTCGACGGTCTCTCCGGGAAGCCGGTCTCGTCGGTTGCGACGCTCGGGGACGAAGTCTTCGCGGCGACGGGGGAAGAGCTCTGGCGGCGCTCCGCGAACGGGAGCTGGAGCCTCGAGGCGCTCCCGTCGAGCGTCGCCTTCCCGACGACGCTCGCGGTCGACGCGGCGGGAACGCTCTGGGTCGGCGGGCTCGGTCTCTGGCGGCGCTCCGGTGCCTCGTGGACGGCTGCGCCGTCGCCGGGCCCCGGGATCGTCACCGCGATGCTCGCGGACCCCGCGGGCCTCGTCGTCGGCCTCTCGACCGGGAGCGCGGCCCGCTGGAACGGCTCGGGCTGGGCCGCCCTCAACGGCGGCGTCGGCCCGGGAGAGGCGATCCGCGCGCTCGCCTCGTTCGGCGGGACCCTCTGGGCCGGGACGAACGTGACGCTCTATTGGTGGGGCGTCGGCGCCTGG
>JAKPXO010000488.1 GCA_029567505.1 Acidobacteriota bacterium | reverse complement strand
CGAGCTGGGAGCGGAGAACGTCGGGATGCGGACGGGAGACGCGAGCATCAACGCCGAAGGCCTCGTCGTCTGCTGCACGGCGGAGGTCCTCTCGAACATGGCGCTCCGGATGGGCGAGGAGCTCGACGCGCCGTACGTCGTCATGGACGAGTTCCACTACTACGCCGACAGGGAACGGGGCGTCGCCTGGCAGGTGCCGCTCCTCGTCCTGCCGGGGACGCAGTTCCTCCTCATGTCGGCGACGCTCGGCGACACGTCGGCGATCGCCGAGCGGCTGACGCACGACACCGGGCGCGAGGTCGCGTTCGTGACGTCCGAGGAGCGCCCCGTCCCGCTCGACTTCGCGTACGCCGAGACGCCGCTCCACCAGACGATCGAGAAGCTCCTGGAAGAGGGGAAGAGCCCGGTCTACGTCGTCAACTTCACGCAGCGCGAGTGCGCCGAGCTGGCCCAGGCGCTGACGAGCGTGAGGATCGGCACGAAGGAAGAGCGCGAGGCGATCCGCGAGGTCGTCGCCGGCCGGCGGCTCGTCACCCCCTACGGCAAGGAGTTCCGGCGCTTCCTCTCCTTCGGCGTCGGCGTCCACCACGCCGGGCTCCTGCCGCGCTACCGCCTCCTCGTCGAGCAGCTCGCCCAGAGAGGGCTCCTCCACGTCATCTGCGGGACCGACACGCTCGGCGTCGGCGTGAACATCCCGATCCGGACGGTCCTCTTCACGAAGCTCGCGAAGTTCGACGGGGCGAAGGTCGGCCTCCTCACCGTCCGCGAGTTCAAGCAGATCGCCGGGCGCGCCGGCCGGCGCGGCTTCGACACGCAGGGGAGCGTCGTCGCGCAGGCGCCCGAGCACATCGTCGAGAAGAAGCAGGCGACGAAGAAGTCCGACGCCACGGGGAAGAAGGTCACGAAGACGTTCCGGGGACCCGCGAAAGGGGAGATCTCCTGGACCGAGGAGACGTTCCAGCGCCTCATCACCCGGCCGCCCGAGACGCTGAAGTCGCGCTTCCACCTCACGCACGGGATGGTCCTCGACCTGATCCAGCGCGACGCCGACACGAACCGCGACGCCCCGCCGCCCGATCGGAACTTCTCGGCGCTCCGCGACCTCGTCGCCCGCTGTCACGAGGAGGACGCGACGAAGGCGCGGCTGCTCAAGCACGCGGCGCTCCTCGTCCGCTCGCTCTACCGGGCGGGGATCGTCGGGATGTCGGTCGAGGAGACCGGCTTCCGGCGCGTCGTCGTCGCCGACGACCTCCAGTGGGACTTCTCCCTCCACCAGGCGCTCTCGATCTATGCCGTCACGGCCCTCGAGCGGCTCGACCCCGCCTCGCCCACGTACGCCCTCGACGTCGTCACCGTCGTCGAGTCGATCCTCGAGAACCCCGACATCGTCCTCCGGAAGCAGACCGACCGGGCGAAGGGGAAGCTCGTCGAGGAGCTGAAGGCCGAGGGGGTGCCGTACGAGGAGCGGATGGCGAAGCTGGAGGAGGTGACGTACCCGCAGCCCCTCGCCGACTTCCTCTTCGGCGCCTTCGAGGCGTTCCGGGAGGCGCACCCGTGGGCCGGGGGGACCGAGCCGAAGCCGAAGTCGATCGGGCGCGAGATGTTCGAGACGTTCGCGGGCTTCTCGGACTACGTGAAGAGCTACGGCCTCGAGCGGAGCGAGGGGGTCCTCCTCCGCTACCTCTCGCAGCTCTACCGGACGCTCGACCAGACCGTCCCCGAGCCGGCGAAGACGGACGAGCTCTGGGACGTCCTCGGCTTCTTCCGCGCGCTCGTCGGCGAGACGGACGCGAGCCTCCTCGAGGAGTGGGAGAGCCTGCGGCACCCCGAGGAGCTCCTCGAGGCGAGCGCCGAGCCGGAGAAGCCGAAGCAGGCCGCGTGGCTCCGCGAGCTGCTGTCCGACCCGCGCGTCTTCGCGGCGCGCGTCCGCTCCGAGATGCACCTCCTCGTCCGCGCCCTCTCGCGGCGGGACTGGGAGGACGCCGCCGAGCGGGTCTGGCAGCCGGCGGAGAATGCCGAAGGCGCGGCGGAGGCGGCCTGGACGCCCGAACGCTTCGAGGCGGCCCTCGCGCCGTTCTTCGAGGAGCACGGCGATCTCGTTTCCGGCCCGGAGTCGCGCCTCCACCAGTGGACGAACCTGCGACCGACCGGCACTCGGCAGTGGGCGGTCACGCAGACGCTCCTCGACCCGGAGGAGGAGAACGCCTGGGCCGTCATCGCCGACATCGACCTCAGGGACGAGACGGCCCCCGACGGCCCGATCCTCCGGGTGACGCGGATCGGGACGTAGCGCCGCGACCTCCTTCGGCGCAGACGATTGCCGCCGATATCATCGGGGCCGCATGACGCTCGCCTGCGACGTTTCCCTGGCCGCCCGGATCGAACGGGCCGAAGCCCGCCTCCTCGCCGACGCCGTCGCCCGGGTCGGTCTCCGCGTCGGCGAGCGGGGAGACGTCCTTTCGCGCCCCCTGGCCGGAGGGATCGCGGCGTTCGCGGAGCCCGGCTCGCCGCTGAACAAGGTCGCCGGCCTCGGGTTCGACGGCGCGCTCCCCGAGACGGAGCTCGAAGAGGTGGAGAAGGGCTTTGCGCGCCGGGAGTGCCCGGTTCGCGTGGAGCTCTCGAGCCTCGCGGACCCGGCGCTCGGCGCCCTCCTCACGCGGCGCGGCTACGTCCTCGAGGGGTTCGAGGACGTCCTCGGCCTCGAGCTCCCGGCGCGGGACCTCCCGCCGATTCCCGAGGACGTGCAGGTCCGTCCGTCCGG
>JAKPXO010000487.1 GCA_029567505.1 Acidobacteriota bacterium | reverse complement strand
CGCGCCGGTCGCGTTGTAGTCGGGGAGCGTCGAGGGGACCCGGAGCCCGGCGGAGAGCGCCTCGTAGTGCGCGGAGCTCCAGAGCTTCAGCCCGGTCGACGCCTCGACGACGGCGAACGCGCCGACGAGGGCGAGCCCCGCGACGAGCGCCGCGAGCAGGGCGCCCTCACCCTTCCCCGCGGCGACCCGCCGGAAGAGGAGGAATCCGAGGAGGCCGCAGGCGTGGACGAGCGCCGCCCGGAGCGGCGCCGCGGCGTGGGCGCTCCCGGCCGAGAAGAAGGAGCTCGCGAGCTCCCGCACCGCCGCGGGGAGCTCGGCCGGCGCCACGGCCGCGAGCGTCGCCGCGACCGCGCCCGTCGCCATCGCCGCCGTCGAGATTGCGAGGGCCCGAGCGAGCGGCGCGGAGAGGTCCGGAGGCCCGCCCCGGAGGAGCGTCGCCGCCGCGAGGAGGAGGAGGACGAGCTCGGCGGGCGCCACCCAGGGCCCGGCGGCGAGGTTGCCGAGGATCGGCAGGAGCGGGAGCGCCGCTACGGCCAGGAGCACCGCGGCGTGCGGCCTCGCGAGGGACGCGCCGAGGACGAGCGCCGCGAAGGCGAGAAGAAGGATGGGGTCCGGCTGCCACGGGATCCGGAGAGCCGCGAACGCGAGCGCCAGGAGTGCCAGCGCGAGAGAGGCCCGCGCCGCGAAGGCCGCGAGCGGGTGAAGGCGCCCGCGGCGCCCGTCCACTACGCCCCCGCGTCCTGGAGCGGCGCGACCGACGGCGGTCTGCCCGCCCGGGCGCGGATCGCCTCGAGGGCCGCCGCCGCCGCGGTCAGCGTCGTCAGGCACGGGATGTCCCGCTCGAGCGCGCTCCGACGGATCGCGACCTCGTCGTAGAACGACTCCTTCCCGAGGGGCGTGTTCACGACGAGCTGGATCTCCCCGTTGATCATCCGGTCGACGACGTTCGGACGCCCCTCGTTCACTTTGAGGACCGGCGTCGCCTCGAGCCCCGCCGCGCGGAGGAACGCCGCCGTACCGCCGGTCGCCGAGAGGCGGAAGCCGAGCGCGTGGAGCTCGCGGGCGATCGGGAGGAGGGCCTCCTTGTCGCCGTCGTGGACGGAACAGAAGACGGTGCCCGACTCGGGCAGGCGGACTCCCGCGCCCGCCGCCGCCTTCAGGAACGCGAGGCCGAAGCTCCGGTCGCGCCCCATCACCTCGCCGGTCGAGCGCATCTCGGGCCCGAGGATGGTGTCGACGCCCTCGAAGCGGCGGAACGGGAAGACGGGCGCCTTGATCGAGACGCCGGGGACCGGCGGCTCCTTCGTCAGGCCGACCTCCTCGAGCGTCTGGCCGAGGCAGAGGCGCGCGGCGATCCCCGCGAGCGGGACGCCCGTCGCCTTCGCGACGAACGGGACCGTGCGGGACGCGCGGGGATTCACCTCGAGGACGAAGAGCTTCCCCTCGCGGATCGCGAACTGGACGTTCATCAGGCCGACGACGCCGAGCGCCTTCCCGAGGCGGCGCGTCGCCTCGCGGATCTCGCCGAGCGCCTCCCTCGGGACGCGTCGGTAGGGGGGGATGACGGCGTAGGAGTCGCCCGAGTGGATCCCCGCCTCCTCGATGTGCTGCATCACCCCGGCGACGACGACGTCCTTCCCGTCGCCGACGGCGTCGACGTCGAGCTCGAAAGCGTCCTCGAGGAAGCGGTCGAGGAGGACGGGGCGCCCCGGGAAGGCCTCGAGCGCCTCCTCGAGGACGCCACGGAGCGCCGCCACGTCGTAGACGATCCGCATCGCGCGGCCACCGAGGACGTAGCTCGGCCTCACGAGGAGCGGGAAGCCGAGGCGCGCGCCGGCCGCGAGCCCCTCCGTCACGTCGCGCGCCGTCCCCCACGGCGGCGCGGCGAGGCCGGTCTCGGCGAGGAGCTCGCCGAAGCGCTCGCGGTCCTCCGCGCGGTCGATCGCGTCGGGCGACGTGCCAAGGATCGGCACGCCCGCTTCCTGGAGCGGGTGCGCGAGCTTCAGCGGCGTCTGGCCGCCGAACTGGACGAGGACGCCGACCGGCTTCTCCGTCTCGATCACCGCCATCACGTCCTCGAACGTGAGCGGCTCGAAGTAGAGGCGGTCGGAGGTGTCGTAGTCGGTCGAGACGGTCTCGGGGTTGCAGTTCACCATCACCGACTCGTAGCCGGCCGCCGAGATCGCCTTCGCCGCGTGGACGCAGCAGTAGTCGAACTCGAGCCCCTGCCCGATCCGGTTCGGCCCCGAGCCGAGGACGACGACCTTCCTCTTCTCCGTCGGCGCCGCCTCGCACTCCGTCTCGTAGCAGGAGTAGAGGTACGGCGTCGTCGACTCGAACTCGGCGGCGCACGTGTCGACGCGCGAGAAGACGGGCTGAACGCCCGCGACGAGGCGCGCGACGCGAGCCTCCTTCGCCCCTCTGCCCGAGAGACGCCCGAGGTCCTCGTCGGAGAAGCCCATCCTCTTGGCGCGCCTGAGGAGCGAGGGAGAGGCGAGCGCCTCGCTCCCCGCGGCCTTCAGCTCGGCCTCGACGGCGACGACCTCGCGGAAGCGATCGAGGAACCAGGGGTCGATCGCCGTGACCTCGTGCAGGAACTCGACCGACGCCCCCGAGCGGAGCGCGTCGAGGACGGCGTGGATCCGCTCCGGGCGCGGGACGCGGAGCGCCTCGGCGCGCGGCATCGTGGCCGCGCCAGCCGAGGTCCAGCCTCCGCGCCCCGACTCGAGCGACCGGAGCGCCTTGCCGAACGCCTCCGGGAAGGTCCGGCCGAGCGCCATCACCTCCCCCACCGACTTCATCTGGACGCCGAGGACGTCGGAGGCTCCCGGGAACTTCTCGAACGCGAAGCGCGGGACCTTCACGACGACGTAGTCGAGCGACGGCTCGAAGCAGGCGGGGGTCTTCTTCGTGATGTCGTTCGGCAGCTCGTCGAGCCGGTAGCCGACGGCGAGGAGCGCGGCGATCTTCGCGATCGGGAAGCCGGTCGCCTTCGAGGCGAGGGCCGACGACCGCGAGACGCGCGGGTTCATCTCGATGACGATCCGCCGCCCGGTCCGCGGGTCCACCGCGAACTGGATGTTCGAGCCCCCGGTCGCCACGCCGACCGTCCGGATGACGGTCTTGGCGTCGTCGCGCATCGCCTGGTACTCGACGTCGGTCAGCGTCATCTGCGGCGCCACCGTGATCGAGTCGCCCGTATGGACCCCCATCGGGTCGAGGTTCTCGATGGAGCAGACGACGACGCAGGTGTCGGCCACGTCGCGCATCAGCTCGAGCTCGAACTCCTTCCAGCCGAGGACCGACTCCTCCACGAGGACCTCGTGGACCGGCGAGAGGAGGAGGCCGCGCTTGACGATCGCCTCGAAGTCGTCGGCGTTGAAGGCGATGCCGCCCCCCGTCCCGCCGAGCGTGAAGGAGGGGCGGACGATCACCGGGAAGCCGAACGGCTGCGCGATCTCGCGTGCATCGTCGACCGTCCGGGCGATTCCCGAGCGGAGGACGTCGACGCCCGCCGCCTGCATCGCCTCCTTGAAGAGGAGGCGGTCCTCGCCGAGCTTCACGGACCGGGCCGAGGCCCCGAGGAGCTCGACGCCGTACCGCGCGAGGACCCCGTCGTCGTGGAGCGCCATCGCGAGGTTCAGCGCCGTCTGGCCGCCCACCGTCGGCAGCAGGGCGTCGGGGCGCTCCTTCGCGATCACGCGCTCCACCGTGGCGGCGTCGAGCGGCTCGACGTAGGTGGCGTCGGCGAACTCCGGGTCGGTCATGATCGTGGCGGGGTTCGAGTTGACGAGGACGACCCGGTACCCCTCCCGCCGGAGAG
>JAKPXO010000480.1 GCA_029567505.1 Acidobacteriota bacterium | reverse complement strand
CGAGGGCGAGGCGGAAGGGGAGCGGCCTCGCCGGCGCCATCAGATCGGGAGCCTCCGGAAGACCGGCGCCGGGAGCGCTCGGAGGAGGGCCATGACGGGGCGCCAGAACCACGGCGTGTAGACGACCCGCCGGCGGTGCTCGAGCGCGGAGAGGACGTCGCGGGCGACGCGCTCGGGGGAGACGAGGAGGGGGGAGTCGGGCGGGAAGACGCCCCACGACATCGCCCCGTCGGCGGGGCCGGCATTCACACAGAGGACGGTGACCCTCTTCGGCGAAAGGCGCGCCCAGAGCCCCTCCATCGCAGCGGAGAGTGCGGCCTTCGTGGCGCCGTAGGCGTAGTTCTTCCGGCGGCCGCGGTCTCCGGCGACGGAGGAGAAGGCGCAGAGAAAGGAGCCGGGGCGGTTCTCGAGGCGCGCGGCGGCCGCCTCGATGAAGACGAGCGTCGCGCGGACGTTCACGTCGACGAGGTCGTGGATGGCCGCGACGTCGCGCTCGACGGTCTCCTGGTCCGGCATGACGGCGAAGGCGACGAGGACGCCGCCGAGGCCGCCCGGGAGCGCTGCCTCGGCCCGGGCCGGGAGGGCGGCGGCCGCGACGGCGTCGCGCGCGTCGAAGCCGAGCGCGGCGGTGGCGACGCCGAAGCGAAGCGCGAGGTCGGCGGCGGTGCGCGCAGCCTCGCCTTCGTCGCGGGCCGCCAGGACGAGGCCGCATCCGCGGGCGGCGAGCCCCTCGGCCACGGCCCGCGCGAGGGCCGAGCCGGCGCCGGCGACGAGGACGTTTCCCTTCACGGGCCCCTTCGCCGTGCTTCTCATCGTTCCTCCGCGAGGCCGAGGCGGCGCGCCTGGGAGGACGAGAAGCGGCCGTTCGGGTCGAGGCGCCGCTTCACGTCGAGGAACTCGGGGAGGCGTGGGTACATCGCGGCGAACGTGGCGGCGTCGGTGAGGGCGTCCTTGGCGAGGTAGAGCCTCCCGCCGAGCGCGAGGAGGATCTCGTCGAGCCTGCGGACGAGCGGGCGGAGCCGCTCCCCGACGTTCGGGACGTCGAGGCCGAGCGTGACGCCGGGCTTCGGGAACGAAAGGACGCCGCGCCCCTCGGGGCCGGTCGTCTTCAGGACGGCGAGGAAGGAAGCGGCCCGCTCGCGCGAGATCTCCTCGAGGAGGCGGCGGCACCCCTCGGCCGCGGTCTCGCGCGGGAGGAGCGCCTGATACTGGACGAAGCCGCGCCGGCCGTAGAGGCGGTTCCAGGAGCCGAGCGCGTCGAGCGGGAAGAAGAAGCTCGCGGGGCCGGAGAGGCCGGTCGAGTCCCGCCCGGCGGCGTAGTAGAGGGCGTCGAACGCGGAGATCGTCAGCGGGCTGAGGAGGGCCGACGGCGCCTCGAACGGGACGTTCGGCCCGGGCCGCTCCGGGAGCGACCCGCTCACGGCCTTCCCGCGCGGGAGCTCCGCGGCGAGGACGTGGTCGCCGCGCATCAGGACGCCGCGCCCGAGCGCGCGGCCGCGGGCGAGGCCGTCGATCCAGGCGACGGAGTAGCGGCTGAGGCTCTCCTCCTCCTCGAGGCGCGCGAGGACCTCCTCGAGGTTGCGACCGCGCCGCCTGACGACCCGGACCCACGGCGTCTCCACCGGCAGGAGCCGGAGCGTCGCGGAGAGGATGACGCCGGTCAGCCCCATGCCGCCGATCGTGGCGTCGAAGGCCTCGGCATTCCGGGTGGGCGAGCAGCGGAGCGTCTCACCCGAGGCGAGGAGGAGGGTCAGCTCCTCGACGTGGCGGCCGATCGTCCCGTCGACGTGGTGGTTCTTGCCGTGGACATCGGCCGCGAGCGCGCCGCCGACGGTGACGAAGCGGGTGCCCGGGACGACCGGGAGGAAGAAGCCGCGCGGCAGGAGGAACGCGAGGAGGCGCGCGAGCGAGGTGCCGGCCTCGCAGGTGACGGTTCGCCCGTCGGGATCGAACGCGAGGATCCTCCCGAGCCGCTCGGTCAGGACGACGGCGCCGGCCCCGTTCAGCGCCGAGTCGCCATAGCTCCTCCCGAGTCCGCGCAGGGCGAGCGTCGGCTCCGGGGCGGAGCGGACGGCGGCCTCGACGGCGCGCCACGTCTCGGGGCGGTAGGCGGGCCCCGCCTCGACGGCGAAGCGCCCCCAGCCCGAAAGGGAGAGGCGGGCCGCGCGGTAGGGGAAACCCTCCGCACGTAGGGCGGAGACGTCGGAAACGTCGCTCAACCCCGCCATGATAGCCGCGCCGCGGGGTCAGCCGAGGTCGTCGAGGAGCGCCGTTGCGGCCTCGCGGGCGATCTTCACCGCGTAGTTCTGGCCGCGGTCCTCGGGGTAGACCTGCGCCATCGCCGCGGAGTAGAGGCCGGGAAGGCCGGTCCTCACCGGCGGGAGGACCTTCGAGTGGTGCGTCCCGACGATCGGCTGCGCGTACTCGGCCCGGAAGAGGTGCCGATCGAGGACCTTCGCCTTCTCGAACGTGGGGGCGAGGCGCGAGACGGCGGGGAGGTAGAGCTCCCAGAGGTCGCGGTCGGGCATCGTCCACTTCGGGTCGTCGGGAAGGACGTAGTCGGAGAGATAGACGACGTGCTTCCCGCCGTAGCGCGCGGCCGGGACGTAGTTCGTGTGCTCGATGAAGCCGCCGAACGGCATCGTGGCGTCGCCGACGTTCGTCCAGTAGTAGGGAGTGAGCGGCCGGTCGAGGACGAGGACGGGGCAGAGCGCGTGAGCGTAGGAGATCGTCCCCCAGAGCGCGCGCTTCTCGGCGGGGAGGTCGGGAACGAGGCGGAGGAGCTCGGGGATCGCGACGGTGGAGAGGACGAGGTCGAACGTCTCCGCTCCGCCGCGCGACTCGACGTTCCACCGGCCGTCGACGCGGGTCGCGAGCTTCACGGGGCGCGCGGGACGGATCTCCCCGCCGCGTCCGGCGATGCGCGCGAGGAGCGCGTCGACGACGCGCCCGAACGACCCCTTCAGGTAGCCGAGCCGCTCGCCGAGACCGCTCTTGTCGCGCGAGCGGGTCCGGAGGGCGATCTTCCCCCAGAGCCAGACGAGGCCGACCTCCTCGGCGCGGCGGCCGTACTTCTGCGTGAGGAGTGGCCCCCAGACGACGTCCAGGACGCGCCCGTAGCCGTTCTTCCTCAGCCAGCCCATGGCCGTCTCGCCTTCGAGAGCGCGCCAGTCTCGGAGGCCGCGCAGCTTCAGCGTCGAGCGGACGAGCTCGAGGCGCCCGCGGACGCCGAGCGGCGCGAAGGAGAGGAGCGAGAGGGGCGTTCCGAACGGGTAGAGGAGGCCGTTCGAGAAGAAGCCCATCTTCGACGGGAGCCACTCGATCTCGCCGCCGAGGCCGAGCTCGTCGGCGAGGGAGACGTAGTCGACGTCGCTCGTGAAGAGGTGGTGGTAGAAGCGCTCGAGCGCCCCGCCGCCGACGGAGAAAGTGCCGACGAGGCCGCCCGCCTCAGGGTACTTCTCGAAGACCGTGACGGCGAGGCCCGCGGCGAGGAGGCGGTCGGCCGCGACGAGGCCGGCGAGGCCGCCTCCGACGACGGCGACGTTCTTCCTTCGGGCGGGGGCGGGAGAGGGAACGTCGCTCACCGGCCGATTGTGGGACGAGATCGGCGCGGGGGGAACTCGCGGAGCCGCGAGCGCGCGTGGACGCTGTGCTACCGTCGCCCGGCTCCGTGACCGTCGTCTCCGCGCTCCTGCTGGCCGTCCTCCTCGCCGGCCTTCTGGCGGCCGGAACGGCCGTCGTCCTTCGCGCTGGCCGCGGTGACGGGGACGCCGACGGCGTCCGCGACGGGGCGCTCGCGCTCGGGCTTCCGGTCGGGCTCCTCCTTCTCGCGTTCCCCGGCTGGGTCGCGAGCGCGGTCGGCGGGGCCCACTTCGGCGTCGTCATCGCGCTCGGCGGCGTCGCAGTGGTCGCCGCCCTCGCGCTGTGCGGGAAGGAGCTCGGGGTCTTCCGCGGCCGGCGCTCGTTCGCCGCCGTCCTGCTCCTCGCCGCCCTCTTCGCCTTCTTCCTCTGGCTCCGGCTCGGGTGGGGGGACGCGCGGCAGACGGAGAAGCCGATGGACCTCGCGGTCCTCTCGGCGCTCCTCGTCACGCCGCGCCTCCCGCTCGAGGACCCGTGGCTCGCCGGGACGGCGTTCCCCTACTACCACTTCGGGACGTACCTCCTCGCGCTCCCGTTCCGTCTCGCCGGGATCGCGCCGGGCGTCTCCTACAACCTCGTCGCCGCGCTCGTCGCGGCGCTCGCGGGTGCCGCGGCGTTCGGGGTGGTTCGGCTGCGCGGCGGCGGGCCCGCTCTCGCCGTCGCCGCGTCGCTCCTCCTGACGCTCGCCGGGACGTGGGACGGCGCGCGTCAGCTCCTCGGCGGCTCGCTGGCGTCGGTCGACCTCTGGGCCTCCTCGCGTCGCGTGGCCCACACGATCACCGAGTGGCCTCTCTTCACGCTCTGGCTCGGCGACCTCCACCCGCACGCCGTCGCGCTGCCGATCCTCCTCGCGCTCGCGGCGCTCGCCGGGCGCTTCGCGAGCGGCGCGGGGTTCCTCCTCGACGCGGCGCTCCTGGCGGCGCTCCTCTCCGCGAACCCGTGGGACCTCCCGGCGGCGCTCCTTCTTCTCGGCGCCGGGGCGTTCGTCTCGCGGCCGTTCCTCCCGGCCTTCCTCCGGGCCCTCTCCACGGCCGCCGTGGCGCTGCCGCTCCTCGTCCCGGCCCTCCTCGGCGCGCGGCCGGAGCTGCAGGGGCTCCGCGGCGTGGCCGCCCGGACGACGAGCCCCGAAGCGGTCCTCCACTTCGGCGGGCTCCTCCTCGTTCCGGCGCTCGCCGTCGGCATCGCGCTCCTTCGCTCGCGGGACGACGCGGAAGAGAGCTTCCTCTACGCGAACCTCTACCCGGCCGCCGGCGTCTTCCTCGCGATCCTCACCGGGCGGCCGGTCCTCGGCCTCGGCGCGGCGTTCCTCCTCGCCCTCCTCCACCTCCTCCCCGCGCTCCGGGGCGCGCTCCGCGCCGGGTTCTTCCTCGCGGCGGCCGGTCGCGCTCGTGATGATTCCCGAGCTCGTCGCCGTGAAGGACCCGTACGGTGAGGAGCTCCACCGGATGAACACGGTCTTCAAGTGCTACGCGGGGGCGGCGGCGCTCCTCGCCCCGGCGGCGGCGCTGCTCGCGCCGCTCGCGCTCGCGAGCCGGCGGGCGCGCCTCGCCGTCCGCGCGGCGCTTGCGCTCGGCGCGCTCGCGCTCCTCGCGCACCCGGCGGCGCTCCTCGCGCAGCGCGCGAAGGCGACGCGGACGGCGCTGGACGGCCTCGCGTGGATGACACGCGAGGTCCCGGGAGACCGCGCCGCGGCGGAGTGGCTGCGAGCGAACGCGCCGGCCGGCGCGCGCCTCGTCGAGGCGGTCGGCTCGGCCTACACGGACCACGGGCGGGTCGGCGGGGCGTCGGGGCGGCCCCTCGTCCTCGGCTGGACGAACCACGAAGGTCTCTGGCGCGGCGCGGCGGGGGCCGGGACGATCGAGGCCCGCCGGCGCGACGTCGAGACGATCTACCGCTCGGACGACGCCGCGGCCGTGCGCGCGGCGCTGGAGCGGACCGGGGCGCGGTACGTGGTCGTGGGGGCGCTGGAGCGAAAGGAGCACGGTGCGACGGCGCTCCGCGTCCGGGGGCTTTACCGCCGCGTCCTCGAGGCGGAGGGGACGGAGCTCTGGGAGGTCGCGCCTTGAGCGCCACGAGCGCCGCCTCGCCCGCGTGGGGCCGGCGCGAGCGGTGGGCCTGGGGCGCGCTCCTCCTCCTGGCGCTCCTTCTCCGGGTCTGGGACCTCGGCTCGCGCGCGTTCCACCACGACGAGTCGATCCACGGCTGGTTCACCCACCAGCTCGCGTTCCAGGGGACGTACGTCTACGACCCGATCTACCACGGCCCGGTGCAGTACTACATGGTCGCCGCGGCGTTCCGCCTCCTCGGCGACTCGGACTTCTCCGCGCGCCTCCCGGCGGCGCTCGGCGGCGTCGGCCTCGTGGCGATGGCGATGCTGCTGCGCGCGCGATTCGGCCGGCGCGCGGCGCTTGCGTCCGGCCTCCTCCTCGCGATCTCGCCGAATCTCCTCTACTACACCCGCTTCTGCCGTGAGGACGCCTGGAGCCTCCTCGGCACGTTCGGCCTCTTCCTCTGGCTCGACCGCTGGTGGGCGACGCGGCGCGTCGCGGACCTCGCCCTGGCCGCCGTCTGGGGGGCGGTCGCCTTCGCGTCGAAGGAGAACTTCTACGTCCTCGGCGCGCTGATGGCGCCGTCGGTCCTGGCGGCGGTCTGGGAGCCGGGGCGCGGATTCCCGCTCGTCCCGAAGCTGCGCGCGCTGCGCGACCTCCTCGAGCGGCACGGAGCGGCGATCGCGGGGGCGATCCTCCTCTTCTTCACGCTCTCGGAGGTCGCCTACACGCTCTTCCTCGTCCATCCCGAGTCGGGCAACCCCGTCTTCCAGGCGATCTCGTACTGGTGGGGGCAGCACAAGGTGGAGCGGGTCGGCGGGCCGAAGACCTACTACCTCCCGCGCCTCCTCCAGTACGAATTCGCGATCCTCCTGCCGGCGCTCGTCTGGATCGCGCTCCGCTTCCGCCGCTTCGGCGCGGCGGAGCGGTTCCTCTCGGCGCTCGCCGTCTCGTCGGTCGCGATGTACGCGTGGCTCGGCGAGAAGACGCCGTGGCTCATCGTCCACCAGGTCCTCCCGTTCGTGCCGCTCGCCGGGGCCGCGTGGGCCACGCTCACGGCCTCGCGGACGAGGGCGCTCGCCGTCGCCGCCCCGGCGTTCGCGGCCACGCTCCTCGCGACCCTCTCGCTCTCCTTCTGGAACCCGCTCCTCTCCCCGGCGCACCCGCGGGCGGAGTCGGTCGTCTTCACGCAGACGAGCCCCGAGGTGATGCCCGTCGTCGCGGAGATCCTCCGGGCTGGCGAGAGGGGCGAGAGCCCGCCCGCGGCCGTCTCCGGTGAGGCGGTCTGGCCGCTCTCCTGGTATCTCCGCGGCCTTCCGATCCTCTGGGCCCTGCCGGCCGAGGGCTCCCGGCCGCCCGTCGTCGTCGTCGACGAGGGGAAGGTCGAGGAAGCGCAGCGCCTCCTCGGCGGCGGCTACGCGGTCGAGACGATTCCGCTCCGCTCCTGGTGGCTCCCGGAGGTCTCGCTCTCGCCGCTCCGGCCGAGCGCCCGCGAGCTCCTCACGTACCTCTTCACGCGCCGTCCGTGGAGCCCCGTGGGGGCGCAGAACGTCGTCGTCCTCCGGCGTCCGGACGGCGAGAGGTCGAGCCGATGAGCGCCCCCGAGATCTCCGTCGTCCTCCCCTGCTTCAACGAGGTCGAGAACCTCCCCGAGCTCCGCCGTCGCATCGTGAGCGTCCTCGAGTCGACCGGGCGGAGCTTCGAGGTCGTCTTCGTCGACGACGGGAGCCGCGACGGGTCGTGGGAGGCGATGGCGGCGCAGGCCGCCGAGGACTCGCGCCTGCGTGCGATCCGCCTCTCGCGGAACTTCGGCCACCAGATGGCGCTGACGGCGGGCGTCGACGGGGCACGAGGACGGCTCGTCGCGGTGATGGACGCCGACCTTCAGGACCCGCCGGAGCTCCTCGCCGAGATGCTCTCGAAGGCCGACGAGGGGTACGAGGTCGTCTACGCGCAACGGACCGCGCGTGAAGGGGAGAGCGCCTTCAAGCTCGCGACGGCGCACCTCTTCTATCGCCTCCTGCGCCGCTGGACGAACGTCGACATCCCGGTCGACACCGGCGACTTCCGGCTGATGGGCCCGAAGGCGGTCGCGGCCTTCCGGTCACTCCGCGAGCGGCACCGCTTCATCCGGGGGATGACGGCGTGGGTCGGGTTTCGGCAGGTCGCCGTGCCCTACGTCCGTCCGGCGCGGCTGCACGGCGAGACGAAATACCCTCTGCGGCGGATGGTCCGCTTCGCGCTCGACGCGCTCACCTCCTTCAGTCACGTGCCGCTTCAGCTCGGGACCTGGCTCGGGTTCGGCGTCTCGCTCTTCGCGTTCCTCTACATCCTCGTCGTCCTCGCCCTGAAGGTCCTCGGGATCAACGAGCGGGGCTGGACGACGCTGATGGGCTGGATGCTCCTGCTGGGCGGAGTCCAGCTGATGCTCATCGGCGTCCTCGGGGAGTACCTCGGTCGGATCTACGACGAGGTGAAGCGGCGGCCGCTCTACCTCGTCTCCGAGGAGGCGGGGGGCGCGGAGGGGGGTGCCGCGCGCGAGGCGGACCTGGCGCGCTGAGGGGGCCTTCGGGGCGAGGGGCCGGTGCTATCCTGTCCCCTCCGGAGGTAATCCCATGCGGCGCGTACTCTCGCTGCTCGTGCTCGGGCTCATCGGCCTCCTCTCCGGGCCGCTCGCGGCCGACCAGGTCGTCCTCCGGGACGGCCGGACCCTCGACACGAAGAAGCCGCCGGTGATCAAGGGCCGCCAGGCGGTCCTCACGCTGGCCGACGGGAAGCTCGTCTCGATCCCCGCGGCGGAGATCGACCTCGAGAAGACCGCCGCCCTGGCGAAGAAGGCGGCCGAGGCTCCGAAGGCGGCCGAGGCCCCGCCGCCGCCGCGCGCCCCGACGCTCGTCGAGGCGGCCCGGGCGACACAGAACGCCCGGAAGGCCGCCGTCGTGCTGACCGACCAGGACATCGCGGGCGGGTACCTCGAGGTCTCTTCCGGCTCGCCCGAGAAGGGGGAGGGGGAGGTCACGATCGGCCCGACGACGACGAAGAAGAGCGACGCCGGCTACGTCATCGAGGGCTCCGTCATGAACTCGGGGAAAGCGCCGGTCCTCGGCGTGAGCGTGACGATCGAGGCGGTCGGGGCGGAGGGAAAGTCGATCGCGACGACCTTCGCCGCGCTCGCGAAGGACGTGCTCGACCCGGGCGAGAAGACGACCTTCCGGGCGCAGATCGACACGGACAAGGTCGTCGAGCGCTTCGGCTACGTCCCGCGGTGGAAGGTGATCGCGCCGCCGGCGAAGGAGGGCGAGCCGGGCGAAGGCGCCGCGGAGACGAAGGAGCCCGGCGAGACGCCGGCCGAGGAGCCGCCGCCGCCGCCGCCCGCTCCCGCGAGGGAGCAGGAGCCGCAGCGTCCGCCCGACATGGCCGCGCCGCCGCCGAACGCACCTGTCGGCGCCCCGTCGCAGCCGGGCGGGACGTACCTGCCGCCCCCCTCCTCGAGCCAGCCGAAGCCGCCCGGCGGCCGGGGCTGACGGCGGCCGCGTCCGGGCCGGGATGGCCGCCGAGATCCTCCTCGTCGAGGACCGGGAGTCGCTCCGGTCGATGCTCGCCGAGACCCTCGGCGGAGAGGGATATCGCGTCGAAGCGGTCGCCACCGGCGACGAGGCGGTCCGCCGGCTCTCCGAAGGACGACGCTACGCGCTCGTCCTGACGGACCTGAAGCTCCCCGGGGCGGACGGCCTCGCCGTGCTGGACGCCGCTCTCGCGAATGACCCATCCGTCCCGGTCGTCCTCCTCACCGGCTACGGGACGGTGGAGACGGCCGTCGCGGCGATGAAAAGGGGCGCGGCGGATTTCCTGAACAAGCCGGTCGACGTCGACCTCCTGCTCCTCCTCGTGAAGCGGCACGTCGAGGCGCGCCGGAGCGCCGTGGCCCGCGCGCTCCTCGCCGAGGAGGCGGGGCTCGCCGGGATGCCGCGCATCCTGGGACGCTCGCCCGCTCTCGCCGACGCTCTCGAGCGGCTCCGCCGCGCCGCTCCGAGCGACGTGACGGTTCTCCTGACGGGGGAGTCGGGGACGGGAAAGGAGCTCTTCGCCCGAGCGCTCCACGCCCTCTCGCCGCGCCGCGCCGGGCCGTTCGTCGCCGTGAACGTCGCCGCGCTCCCGGAGGGGCTCGTCGAGAACGAGCTCTTCGGCCACGAGAAGGGGGCCTACACGGGCGCCGGGGAGCGGCGCGCCGGGCGTTTCGAGCTGGCCGACGGAGGGACGCTCTTCCTCGACGAGATCGGCGAGCTGCCGCTCGGCGCGCAGACGAAGCTGCTGCGGGCGGTCGAGGAGCGGACCTTCCTCCGCGTCGGCGGGACGGTCCCGCTCTCCGTCGACGTGCGGCTCGTCGTTGCGACGAACCGGGACCTCGCCGCGCGGGTGAAGGCGGGCGCGTTCCGCGAGGACCTCTACTACCGCCTCGACGTCTTCCCGGTGAAGCTGCCGCCGCTGCGCGCCCGCAGGGAGGACGTCCCCGAGCTGGCGCGCGCGTTCGCGCGGAGCAGCGGCGAGGGGGCGCGCGGGCGGGCGTTCGAGATCGGCGCCGGGGCGGCCGAGAAGCTCGCGGCGTGGGACTGGCCGGGGAACGTGCGGGAGCTGAAGAA
>JAKPXO010000473.1 GCA_029567505.1 Acidobacteriota bacterium | reverse complement strand
CTTCCTCGGCTTCGTCTTCAAGTCGTTCATCGGCGCGGATGCGACCGACCTCGTCAAAATGCCTTTCGGTCTCGATTTGGCCGTCGGCGCGGCGCACGGCGCCTCCATCCTACCGGCGTCGCGCCCGCCGTAGGTCAGCGGCTCGCCTTCTGCCAGAGCGCGAAGCGGACGCCGGTCGGGTCGTCGAGCCAGGCGAACCACCCCTCGCCCGGGATCTCCGTCCTCCCGACGCGAAGGACCGCCCCGAGCGCGACCGCCCGCGAAGCCGCCTCGTCGACGTCGGCCACCCCGACGTAGGTGACCCACTGCGGCCGCTCCTCGTCGTGCGGCGTGAGTCCCATCAGGCCGGCTTCGGGGCCTTCGCCCGGCAGGATCGAGGTGTAGTCGTGCTCCGGGTAGTGCTTCGTCTCCCAGCCGAAGAGGCGCGAGTAGAAGTCGCGCGCGGCGGCGGGCTGCGTCGTGTGGAGCTCGGTGTAGACGATCGGATGAGACATGGCGATCTCCCTTTCGGCGGGGAGAGTCGCCCGGCCGTCCTGACAGCGTCGTGTCAGGAGAGCCGCCCGACACCCGCGAACGGCCTCCTGCTTCGGCCACGCTCCATCTCCGATGGCTGCGCCGGTTTCCGTTGATCCGCCCACGCCGCACGCCTATCCTGAAGGTTGACGCAACGCAGCAGCACCGCTTCGCGGTGCCCCATCCAGCGCGGAGGCCGTCGCCGCCGGAGCGGTGCCGGGGGCTTCCGGAACGAGGAGGACGCAGGATGCGCGTTCGACGAGCCGGCCCGCCGCTTCTCGGTGCTCTCGCCTCCCTTCTCCTCGGAGCTTCCTCCGCGCCCGGCTCTCCACCCGCGACGGCCGGCCGGCCGACGATCGAGGTCCTCCACAAGGCGCTCGTCCCATATCCCCCGGTGCGGGGCGAACCCCTCGTCGCGATCGTCGCCTTCATCGTGAAACCGGCCGACGGGGGGACCACCGCCGTCCCGGTCGACCTCACGCTCTCGATCGAGCAGGAGGGCCGCGTCCTCGCCCGCTCGCGCCCGCACCGCTTCGAGGCGAGACCGTTCGAACCGAGCGAGGCTCGGAGGAGCTTCACGCCGGCCGCACCCGGCGACTACACGGTCCGCCTGCGCCTCGAGTGCTTGGGCGGCGCAACCGAGGCTCTCCTCCCGCTCCGGGTCACGGCCGCGGAAGCCGCGGCGACGGCGCGCCGGATCGACTGCTCTCACCTGCGCGGGAGCGCGGCGCGGATCGACCCGGCGACGGGAGAGCCCTCGTGCGTCTGCGACCCCGGGACGATGCGGAACGCCGCCGGGACGGAGTGCGTGACCTGCGCCGACGTCTTCAGGTCCTTCCGCGAGGCCACACAGCGCGACGACTTCGCCGAGGCGGAGCGAATCCTCTCCGACACGCCCGCCTGCGCGTGGCCTTCGAGCGCCCGCGACGCGCTCGAGGCGCAAAGGCTCCTGTACCAGGAGCGGGCCTGTGCCGGAATCGAGCTGGAGATCATGGCGGCGCTGAACGCGGACGACCTGGACCGGACGAGCACGCTCCTCTCCGACGCGACCGGACGCGGCTGCGCCGTCGGCCCGGCGTTCCTCGCCTCGTTCCAGCGCCGCCTCGACCAGAAGAAGGCAACGGCACGGGCCGCGGCGGACGACGCCCGCGACCGGCGACGGTCGGCGGTGTCGGTCGAGACGTGGAGGCGCCTCTCGAACCTCGCGGCCTGGGCACAGAGCGTCGGCCCCCGCGGGATGAGCGCGCCGCCCCCGGGAGGCCAGACCGCCCCGGGCGCCGTGCCGTACGCGCCCCCCTCCCCGAGGAACGCGAGCGTCCCGAGCAGCGGTACGACCTCCGGCCACGGCTCCGCTCAGGGGAGCGGTGCGAGCGAAGTGGAGTGCCGCCGCCGGTTCTGCCCGATGTGCGAGACGAACGTGAACCTCCTCGGAGTCTCCGTCAGCGAGGACTGCACCCGCTGCCTCGCGTCGAAGAAGACAGCAATCGCCGACTGCACGCGGGGAGGGCCGGGCCGCGGCGGGAGCGGAAGCGGCGGTGCGTCGGCCCCCGGCGGCAGAGCGGCAGGGGCGCCCGCGGCCGGAGAGGCCTGCTACGTCGGCGCGAGCTGGGGAGAACCGCCGCGCTACGCCGTGGCGTGCGATTCGGGAGACGGACCGGGCCCGTGGAAGCTCGCCGGAAGCGGTTACAACGTCCTCGTCCTCGGACCCGTGTCGTGGAAGGAATGTGCGGCCTTCATGCGCGCCCGGCGCGTCCCGGGCTGGTGAGGCCGCGGGCGGTGGCGAGGTCCGAGATGCAACGAGCGCTCCCTCTCACGCGGGCAGCCGCCGTCGCCGTGCTCCTCGCGTCGCAAGCCGCGGCCTCGCCGTCGCTCGACGGGATTCCGGAGACTCTCGAGCGGCTCCGGCGCGAGGGAAAGGTGGCCGAGGCGGTCGCCGCCGTGCGCGACGCCGCACGGCGGGAGGCTGCCGGCGAGACGTTCAGCGGACCGGGGCGCGAGAGGTTCCGGCGAGAGATGGCCACGCTGAAGCCGCTCGCTCTCGCCTGGCTCCGGTTCACGGAAGCCGACCTCCGCGAAGCGACGAACGGTCTCCTCTCGCGGGCTCCTGCCGACGAGCGCCGGATGCGCCGGCAGGCCCTCGAGCGGCTTCGGGAAAACGCCGAGCTGTCGGAAGCCGTCTTCCCGTCGGCCGACGCCACGGAGGCGCGCGAGGTCGAGACCGAGCTCGACGCGGAGCTGCGCTCGACGGAGTCCCAGGCGCTCCTCGCGCTGACCGATCCCGAGCGAAGAAGCAGGCTCGCCTATGCCGTCGAGCAGGCACGAAATGCCGCCGGCTCCGCCTGCGCGGCCACGGATGCCGAGGCGGCACGACGTGCCGTCCGGGGCGCCGAGGAGGCCGAGCGCGAGCTCGAGGTCTGCGCGCACGCCATCCGACTCTGGAGGTCCCGTCCCGGCGCTTCTGGAGAGGACCGTCTCCGGGAGAGGGCCGGCTCGATCGTCGCGCGCCTCGCGACGTTGGAGCGTTCGGCCCTGGAGCGGGAGCGAGAGGCGCAGGCCGTCGCGAGCTCGTTGGAGCAGGCCCGCGGCCTCCTGGAGGATCTCCGAAGCCGCGGAGAGCACGTCCGTTCCCTCGAGGCGCGGATCGATCGGGTTGCCGCGGACGTCGGCTTCCTCGAGGAGCAGCTCGGGGGGCCGCGCACCGCGCGCTCGGACGGAGGGTACCTCGCGTCCGCTGAGGCCGCTCTCCGGGAAGTCGAGCAGGCGGCGGCAGCAGCTGTGGGCGTCTCGGCCGGAATCCAGCGCCTCTCCAAGACACGAGCGGAGATCGACCGCGCCCGGCAGGGGATCGAGACGAGGGCGGCCCGCCTCGAGAGTCACGTTGCCGCCGCGTCCGGGCTCGAGTATCTCTGCCTCCCGGGCTGGGAAACCGCGCGACGGGAATCGGTGAGAGCCCGGCGCTGCCGCGACGGCCTCGCGATCCGAAGCGCGAGGCCCGTTCCCTCGCCCGCATCGGGTGCTCCTCTCCCGCCTCCAACCGGCCCCGCGGACCCGGCAGTGCCCCCGCGGGCCCCCGCATCGCCGCTCCCGCATCCGACGCCCGCCGCCGCTCCCAGCGGGGGCGCCGACCGCGTCGACGACGCCACCTTCGGCGGCATTCAGATCGTTTCCCCGGCCCGGCCGCCGCGTCTGAGCGTCGGCGGAAGGCTCACCCTGAAGGCGACCGACATGGGAGGGCACACGCTCGACGGGGTCCGGTGGAACAGCCTCGACACGTCGGTCCTCGTCGTGGACGAGGGGGGCGTCGTCACCGGACTCGCTCCGGGCGAAGCGGAGGTCCTCGCCCGAGCGGCCGACGGCGGGCTCGCGACGCTCGGAGTCCGCGTCGTACCGGGCCGCGCCGCGCCGACCGCGCCGTCCGATTCCTGGGGACTCGATTCCGGAGGCGCATGGGGCGGAGACGCGGAGGTGGCGCTCGACCAGGGCATCTCGCTCCTCGACGAGACCTTCCCCGCTCCCGCGTCAGCCGAGAGGCCCACCCCCCGTGCCCCGGCAGCCGCGCGGCCGGCCCCGACCCGGGCGCCGATCCCGGCGCTGGCGGGCGAAGATGCGACCCTGCACGGGACCTGGACCCTGCGGAGCGGGAGGACGACCTCGTTCGACTGCCGGAGCCGACCGGGCGTCTGCGTCTTCTCCGGCTTCTCGCCCGGCGACGCGCCGGTGGAGCTGAGGCCGTCGGGTGCGGGCGTCTGGACCGGATCCACGAAGGTCGTTGGCCGCTCGGGCTCCTCGGGCATGCCGATGCACGTCACGAGCGTCGACGACATCGACTACCGGGTCACCGTCGACGGCGACCGGTGCGTCGTCAGCTGGAGCACGCCGCGGGCGAACCGTGGTCAGCCCTTCGACGTCGCCCTCGCCCGGGCCGCGGTCTCGGCATCCCGGCCGAGAGGGAACGCCACGATTCTCGACGAAGGCCGGTCCGGCCCGTACCACGAGTTCGCCGCCCTCTGCCGCGTCGGCTGGGCGCAAGCGCTCGCGAAATGGTCCACCGGGAAGGCCGACGGCTCGATCGCCTCGCACCTGCGGGCCGCGGGGGACCACATGACGATGGCGACCCGGACGACGTACGCGCCGTTTCGGGCCTGGCCCGACTCCTCGGCGCGCCGGACCCGCCTCGGCGAGCTGGCGGACAGGCTCCTACGCTCTCCCGCGGGCCCCTACCGGGAGCAGCTCTCCTTCGACCTCGGCCTCGCATGGAGGGAGATGGCGGACGCGCTCGCGGTGCAGGCGGCGGGCGAGGTCGTCCGCCGGGAGACCTGCGACTCCCGCTACGCACGCATCGGGTACCTCCTCTGCTCGGGACAGCAGCTCCTCCAGGTCGCGGAGGTCGAGGAGCGCGAGGGCGATCACGACCGCGCCGTCCGCATCGGGCAGGAAGGGCGAGGACAGGTCGTCGCAGCGGGAGGCGAGATCGAAGGCCTGCGGACGGTGCGGCTCGCCACGGGATCGTGCCTCGACCTCTCGGCCGTCCGCGGCCCGCTGTCGGAGGCCGCGAGCACACGAGCGCCGGACGCCGCCTCCTCCGCCGCAGGCCGCGCGTTCGAGACCGTGCACGCGCTCCTCGCAGGGCTCCCGGCGCCGTGACGCGGGGCGAATCGCGTCAGTCCGGTGCGACGCTCGGGGCCGCCGACTCGCCCGGCGCGCGCCGCCGCCCCCGCCAGCTCTCCCGCTGGCCGAGGACCTTCCAGAGCGGCCCGCGCGGGTGGCGGCGACGGAGCATCTCGAGGACCCCGGAGGAGGTGTTCACGGCGAGCCCCGGGACGATCCAGGTCCGTCGCGCCGCGGCCAGCTCCGCCACGCGCTCCGCGATCTTCCGCAGCCGCGCCTCGTCCGGATAGAAGACCGGCTCGAGGAGGCACTGGTCGGCCCGGACGACGCCTTCGCTCACGGCGGTCGCGTGGAGTTCCGTCCCGGCGTAGACGCGGATGCCGACCATGACGATGACGGCCTCCGGCGCGAGCTCGTCCATCAGGGCGACGCTCTCGGCGACCGTGGCCTCGTTCTCGCCCGGGCCGCCGAAGAGGAGGTAGTGGGCGGTGGCGAGCCCGGCGTCGCGGCAGAGGCGCGACGCCGCGCGCACGTCGTCGACGGTGAACGACTTCCCGAGGCTCCGGAGCATCGCCGCGGAGCCGGAGTCGGTGCCGATCTCCACCGCGTCGCACCCGGCCCGGGCCATCAGGTCGACGAGCCGGGCGTCGAGGTGCCCCGGGTTGACGAACGCCGACCAGGAGAGGCGCAGGCCGTCCGCGATCATCGCCTAGATCGGAAGAG
>JAKPXO010000443.1 GCA_029567505.1 Acidobacteriota bacterium | reverse complement strand
GCCACCTCTCCCCTTCGGCCCGGAGCGCGTCCCACGCCTCCGGGCCGAATCGCGTCCGGGGGTGGCCGTCGCAGCGGCGTCGAAGCGCCGCGATCCTCTCGAGCGCGGCGGGCTCCCGGTCGATCTCCGCCGCCGCGAGCGCTCCCATTCCGAGGTCGTCCGAGAGGACGACGCCGTCCCACCCGATCCTCTCGCGCAGGATCGCGTGGATCCGCGGCGAGAGCGACGCGGGCGTCTCGTCTCCCGTGAAGCCGGGATACGCCGCGTGCCCCACGAGGACCGCGTCGGACGCGCGGACGAGCTTCGTGAACGGAGCGACGTCCGTCACCATCAGGTCGACGTCGTGGGCGTCGACGACGGGGAGCGCGCCGTGAGAGTCGACCGGCCCCCGCCCCAGCCCCGGGAAGTGCTTCACGCAGGAGGCGACCCCGGCCCGGGCGAGCCCGTGGAGGAAGACGCTCCCGGCGACGACGACGTCCTCCGCGTGGAAGCCGAACGTCCTTCCGGCGAGGACGACGGCCCCCGTCCCCGGCTGCGCGAGGTCGAGGACCGGCGCGAGGTCGACGTCGAAGCCGAGGAGGCGGGCCGCGCGCCCCATCAGGTAGGCCCCCTCGTGGACTCGGTCGACTCCGATCGCGGAGAGGGCGGCGGGCGACGGGACGTCGAAGCCGAGGAGCGGCCCGAGCCGATCGACCGGCCCCCCCTCCTGGTCGACGAAGAGGAGCGGCGAGGGATCGCAGGCCGCGCGGACATCCGCGACGAGGGCGGCCGCCTGCTCCGCGGAAGCGAGGTTCTCCGGAAAGAGGAGGACGCCGGCCGGACGCCGCTCGGCGAGGAAGCGCTTCTCCGCGACGGACAACGCCGTCCCGGCGAGGCCGACGACGAGCCGGGCCCCGCTCATTCGAGCCCCTCCAGCCGCGCGCGGAGCGACGCGAGGAGGTTGAGAGCCGCGAGCGGGGTGAGGGATTCGACGTCGACCCGACGGAGCGCCTCGACAACGACCTCCTCCTGCCCGCGGAAGAGGTCGAGCTGGGTCTCGGACGGGGCCGGCGCGCCCTCGTGCTCGGCGAGACGGGGCCGACCGCCGACGTCGAGCTGCTGCCTCTCGAGGTTCCGGAGGATCTCCTTCGCCCGCTCCGTGACGGCCGCCGGGATCCCCGCGAGCTTCGCGACCTGGACGCCGTAGGAGCGATCGGCCGTCCCGTCGACGACTTTCCGGAGGAAGACCACCTCGCCCTTCCACTCCTTCACCGACATCGTCCTGTTCTTCACCCCCTCGCGGACGAGGGCGAGCTCGGTCAGCTCGTGGTAGTGCGTCGCGAACAGGACCCGCGCCGGAGCGCCCGGGGTGTCGTGGAGGTGCTCGGCGATCGCCCAGGCGAGCGAGAGGCCGTCGAACGTCGCCGTGCCCCGGCCGATCTCGTCGAGGACGACGAGGCTCCGGCGCGTCGCGTGGCGGAGGATGTGCGCCGTCTCGGCCATCTCCGTCAGGAACGTCGACTCCCCGCGCGCGAGCGAGTCGGAGGCGCCGACGCGGGTGAAGATCCGGTCGCAGAGGCCGACCGTCGCGGAGGCGGCCGGCACGAACGCGCCGGCGTGCGCCAGGAGGACGGCGAGCGCGTTCTGGCGGAGGTAGGTCGACTTCCCCCCCATGTTCGGCCCGGTCAGGATAACGACGCGCGCGTCGCCGCCGAGCTCCGTGTCGTTCGGGACGAACGGTTCGCGGCGCCGGAGCGCCTCGACGACCGGGTGGCGACCGTCCACGATCGAGAGCCCCGGCTCGGCGACGAGGCGCGGGCGGCACCAGCTTTCGGCGCGCGCCACCCGCGCGAACGAGACGAGGACGTCGAGGAGCGCCAGCCGGCCGGACAGGGCCGTTACCGCCGCCGACTCCGCCGTCGCGGCGGCGCAGAGCTCCCGGAAGATCTCCCCCTCCCGTTCCGCGAGCTTCTCGTCGGCGGACCGGAGCTTCTCGTCGAGGGCCACGAGCTCGGCCGTCGCGTAACGCTCGACGGAAGCGAGCGTCTGCCTCTTCAGCGCGTCCTCCGGGATCTTCGCCCGCGCCGAGCCGGGGACCTCGAAGACGTGCCCGAAGACCTGGTTGAACTTCACGCGAAGGGTCGGGATCCCTCGTCGCGACCGCTCCTCCGCCTCGAGGGCGCCGAGGAGCGTCGCCGCGTCCCGTCGCAGCACCCGCAGCTCGTCCACCGCGGCATCCGCGCCGTCGCGGACCAGCCCCGCCTCCTTCGCGGAGGCGGGCGGCGTCTCGACGAGCGTTGCCGCGAGGCGCGCCGACAGGGCGTCGGGGACGCCCGACGGGAAGGCGCGGCCCCCCGGACGCAGGAGAGCCGATTCCGCTCCCTCCAGGATCGGGCCGACGGCCGCCGCCTGCTCGAGCCCCGTGCCGAGCGACGCCAGGTCGCGCGGCGTCGCGCTCCCGACGGCAACGCGCGAGAGGAGCCGCGGCAGGTCCGGGAGGCGCGACAGCGCGGTCGCGACCGCCTCCAGACGCGCAGGCCCGGTCACGAGCTCCTCCACGGCGTCGAGACGCTCGTCGATCTCCTCGACCGAACCGAGCGGCTGCTCCAGGATCCGTCGAAGGGCTCGGGCGCCGAACGCCGTGCCCGTCCGGTCGACGACGGAGAGGAGCGTGCCGGTCCGGCTGCCGTCCCGAAGCGAGCGAAAGAGCTCGAGGTGGCCCTGCGTGACGGCGTCGACGACGAGCCCCCCCGTCGCCGACTCGGTCCGGAGCCCCGTGACGTGGGTGCAGTCGGACCGCTGAGTGGAGCGCGCATAGGCGAGGGCCGCCGCGGCCGCCTCGACGAGAGGCCCGGAGGCGGGGAGACCGAACGCCGACAGCGTGGACGTCCGGAAGTGCCCTTCCAGGAGCTCCGCGGCGCTCCGCCCCCGCGGCGACTCGGATGTCAGGACCGAGAGGACGGGAGCCTCCGGCCCCAGCGCCTCGAGCAGGCGCTTCACGTCGTCCCTCTCCGAGGGGAACGCGACCAGCTCCCGGGCCGGTCGCCGCGCGAGCAGCTCGGCGGGCGGGGTCCCGTCGAGGCGGACGGCCGTGAACTCTCCCGTCGAGAGGTCGAGGAAGGCGAGACCGGCCTCGTCTCCGCCGAGGGCGATCGCGGCGAGGTCGTTCGCCTGACGCGCGTCGAGGCGCTCGGGATCGAGAAGCGTTCCCGGCGTGATGACGCGGACGATCCTCCGGGCGACGAGCGCCTTCCCCTTCTGAGGGGCCTCGACCTGCTCGGCGATCGCGACCTTCATTCCGGCCGCGATGAGGCGCGCGGCGTACGACTCGAGAGCGTGGTGCGGGACGCCGCACATCGGAGCCTCGACGTCGGTGTCGCGGTGTCGCGCGGTCAGGACGAGGCCGAGCAGCGGCGCGGCCGCCTCAGCGTCCTCGAAGAACATCTCGTAGAAGTCTCCGA
>JAKPXO010000529.1 GCA_029567505.1 Acidobacteriota bacterium | reverse complement strand
GAGCTGCACCTCGACCTCGACGGTCCTCTCCCCGGCCGGCCCGGAGAGCCTCGCGCGGTACTTCATTCTCGGTGTCCGTAGGTCGGGCGGGCGGTCCGCCAGGCGGAGGGCGGGCGCGGCTGAGAGGCCCCGCGCAGGGCGAGGCTCGCCCGCGCCGCCGCCACCGCCGCGGCGACGAGACCGATCTCCTCCGCGTCGGCGGAGGGGGCGGGCGGCTCGAACGTGAACGACTCGAGGAATTGCGTGGAGACGTTCGCCGAGAGGACGTCGGCCTCCTCGAGGAGGGAGAGGAAGAACGGGATCGACGTCTCGATCCCGTCGATGCGCGCTTCCCGAAGCGCCCGTCGCATCCTGCGGAGCGCCTCGTCGCGGTCGCGGCCGTGCGTCACGACCTTCGCGACCATCGGGTCGTAGTCGAGCGGAATGACGTCCCCCTCCTCCACGCCCGAGTCGACGCGGACGCCGGGCCCCTGCGGCCAGCGGAGACGCTGGATCGTCCCGGGCGACGGCGCGAAGCCGTGCGCGGGGTCCTCCGCGTAGATCCGGCACTCGAGGGCGTGCCCCCGCGGCTCCGGCCGCGCCGCAACGCTCATCGGCTCTCCGCGCGCGATCCGGATCATCTCGGCGACGAGGTCGACGCCGTAGACCATCTCGGTCACCGGGTGCTCGACCTGGATCCGCGTGTTCATCTCGAGGAAGAAGAAGCGGCCGTCGGGGGCGAGGAGGAACTCGACCGTGCCGGCCGAGACGTAGTCGACGGAGCGCGCCGCGGCGACGGCCGCCTCCTCCATCCGGGCCCGGAGCTCCGGCGTCACGACGGGAGACGGGCACTCCTCGAGAACCTTCTGGTGGCGCCTCTGGAGCGAGCACTCGCGCTCGCCGAGCGCGACGACGCGCCCCGTCCGGTCGCCGAGGACCTGGACCTCGACGTGACGGGGCCGCTCCACGTAGAGCTCGCAGTAGACCGCCTCGTCGGCGAAGAAGGAACGCGCCTCGCTCCGTGCGCGCTCGAACGCGGCCGGGATCTCCTCCTCGCCCCGCACGACGCGCATCCCCTTGCCACCGCCTCCCGCCGCCGCCTTCAGGAGGAGCGGGAAGCCGTGCTCGCGGCCGAAGGCGGCGATCTCGGCGGGGTCCTTCGCGGGCGCCGTCATCCCCGGGACGATCGGGACGCCGGCCGCCTGCATCCGGGCGCGCGATTCCGTCTTGCTCCCCATCGCGGCGATCGACTCCGGGTCGGGCCCGACCCACACGAGCCCCGCGTCGCGGACGGCCCGAGCGAACGCGGCGTTCTCGGCGAGGAAGCCGAACCCCGGATGGACGAGGCTCGCGCCGATCCGTTTCGCCGCGTCGATCAGCTTCTCCGGCACGAGGTACGACTCGCGCGCCGGCGCCGGCCCGATCCCGACCGCGTGGTCGGAGAGCCGGACGTGCAGCGCGGCGCGGTCCGCGTCCGAGAAGACCGCGACGGGGGAGATCCCGAGGTCCCGGCAGGCCCGCGCGATCCGCACCGCGATCTCGCCCCGGTTCGCGATCAGCAGCCTCACGCGCACCCCGTAGAGTGGGGGTCAGGCCCCTCGGAATTCCACTCTACGGGCGTCCCGGAGGGCGCAGACTGTAGAGTGTAGACCAGACCCCTTCCCCTCACATTCGGCGCTGATCGCGTCAAAGCGGCATGTTCCCGTGTTTCTTGGGAGGAAGGACGTCGCGCTTGTTCTCGATGAGGTCGAGGGCGCGGATGAGGCGTCGGCGGGTCGTGCGCGGAAAGATGACGTCGTCGACGTAGCCCTTCTGCGCGGCGACGTAGGGGTTCGCGAAGAGGTCCTGGTACTCCTCGACCTTCGCCCGGCGGTCCGTGGCGGGGTCGGCGCTCCGCGCGAGCTCGCGGCCGTAGAGGACGTTCACCGCCCCCTCCGGTCCCATGACGGCGATCTCCGCCGTCGGCCAGGCGTAGTTGAAGTCGGTCCGGATGTGCTTGGACGACATGACGCAGTACGCGCCGCCGTAGGCCTTCCGCGTGATGACGGTGACCTTCGGGACGGTCGCCTCGGCGAACGCGTAAAGGAGCTTCGCGCCGTGCCGGATGATCCCGCCGAACTCCTGCTGGGTGCCGGGGAGGAAGCCCGGAACGTCCTCGAAGGTGACGAGGGGGACGTTGAAAGCGTCGCAGAAGCGGACGAAGCGCGCCCCCTTCGTCGAGGAGTCGATGTCGAGGACGCCGGCGAGGAAGTCGGGCTGGTTCGCGACGATCCCGACGGGGCGCCCGCCGAGCCGCGCGAATCCGACGACGAGGTTCCTCGCGAAGTCGGCGTGGATCTCGAACAGCTCGCCGTCGTCGACGACCCGCCGGATCACGTCCTTGATGTCGTATGGCTGGTTCGGGCTCGCGGGGACGAGCGTGTCGAGCTCCGCGTCCTCGCGGTCGAGAGGGTCGGCGCACTCCCGCCGCGGCGGGTCCTGCCGGTTGTTCGAGGGAAGGAAGCCGAGGAGCGTCCGGATCTTCAGGATGCAGTCCGCGTCGGAGTCGGCGACGACGTGGGCGACGCCGGAGACGGAGGCGTGCGTCTCGGCACCGCCGAGCGCCTCCTTCGTCACCTCCTCATGCGTGACCGACTTGATGACGTCGGGCCCGGTCACGAACATCGAGGCGGTGCCGCGGACCATCAGGACGAAGTCGGTGATCGCGGGCGAGTAGACGGCGCCGCCGGCGCACGGACCCATGATCGCCGAGAGCTGCGGGACGACGCCCGAGGCGAGCGTGTTGCGCAGGAAGATGTCGGCGTAGCCCGCGAGGGAGGCGACCCCTTCCTGGATCCGCGCGCCTCCCGAGTCGTTCAGGCCGACGACGGGCGCCCCGGCCCGCATCGCGAGGTCCATCACCTTGCAGACCTTCGCCGCGTTCGTCTCCGAGAGGGAGCCGCCGAAGACCGTGAAGTCCTGCGCGAAGACGAAGACGGGACGTCCCTCGACGCGGACGGCGCCGGCGACGACGCCGTCGCCCGGCACCGTGTTCCCGTCCGCGTCCATCCCGAAGTCGCGGCAGCGGTGGACGACGAACGGGTCCGTCTCCTCGAAGGAGCCCGGGTCGCCGAGGAGCTCGACGCGCTCGCGCGCCGAGAGCTTGCCGGCCTCATGCTGCTTCTTCAGCCGCGCCTCTCCCCCGCCGAGCCGCGCCGCCCGGCGCAGCCCGTCGAGGTGGCGGATCCTCTCCTCGATCGTCCTCATCGCGTCGCTCCGTCCCTCAGAGCGGGATCCTCTTCTTCTCGGCGAGGAGCCGCTTCGCCTTGCGGAACATCTCCGCGTAGTCGACGCCCGCCCCGAGGGTCGCGGCGCCGTGGGCGCGGAGGAGCTTCTCGACCTCCGCCTCGAGCTGGCGCTCGCGGTCGCGGTCGAAGAGGAGAACGGTCTCGACCGCCTTCCGGACGGGCGCTCCCGAGCCCGCCTTCACGAGTCCCGAGTCGAGGAGGCGCCGCGCCACGAACGCGGCGCAGGCGGCGAGTCGGGCGTCGGGCGCGGCCATGGCCGCGGAGGATACAGCAGCGGCCCGAGCGCTCCGTCCGGCGACTGCCTAGAATCGGGCCGGTGATGAGGGAACCGTCGGAGCTCGCACGCGACGCGGACGACGCCGTGAGGCTCGTGTCGGGGCTCCTTCGCCGCGGGGAGACGGGAGAGGCGTTCCGGGAGCGCGTCCGGACGGAGAGCTGGTCCGCCACCGAATCGGGCCTGCTCGCGCCTGCTCTCTCCGTGGAGAGCGGCACGGCGGTGCGGATCCGCCGCGAGGGGCGCCTCCTCCTCGTCGCGCGCTCCGGCGCGGGCCCCGAGGCGCTGCGGGACGCCGTCCGCGAGGCGGGACGCCTCGCCGGGAACGCGCCGTTCTTCAAGGCCCACCGGTCGTCCGGGACGTCTCCGGCGGAAAGGGCCGTCGAGCGGGCGGAGGCGGAGGAGGAGGGACGCTCCGCTGCGCTCGCCGCCGCGCTCGCGCGCGCCTTCCCCGATCCGCGCGGGATCAGCGCCACGCTCCAGCTCTCGCGGATCGTGACGGAGAGGACGGTCGTGACGCCGCGGGCGCTCCTCCCCTGCGGCGCGCGGACGCGCCTCGTCGCCGCCGGCACGATCCGCCGGTCCGGCGCCGAACGTCCCTTCTCCTTCCAGTCGGCGCGGCCGTTCGCCGAGGCGGCGAACGCCCTCGCCCTCGCGCTCCACGAAGCAACCCGTCCGGTCCCCGGCCTTCCGCCGCCGCCGGGCCCGGTCGACGTCGTCTTCTCGCCCTCGGCCGCGTCCGTGTTCTGGCACGAGGTCGTCGGACACTCGCTCGAGGCCGACGGCGGCGAGCGCGGCTCGGTCCTCTCCCGCGTGAAGGGGGCCGCGGTCGCTCCCCCCGGCCTCGACGTCCACGACGACCCGGGCCGCGCCGACCTCCCGGGAGCGTACGGCGTCGACGACGAGGGCACCCTCGCCCGCGCCATCCCTCTCCTCGCCGACGGGGTCGTCACCGGCCTCCTCGCCGACCGCCGCTCGGGAGGCGTCGAGTCGAACGGACACGGCCGCACCGCGAGCTTCCGGCGCCCTCCACGCGCCCGGATGTCGAACCTCGTCGCGAACGCCGGCCACGCGTCCTTCGGCGAGCTGATCGAGCGCTGCGGAGACGGGGTCCTCGTGAAGGAGGTGGCGACCGGCTCGGCCGACCCGGAATCGGGGCGGTTCGTCCTCCTGGTCTCGGCGGCCGAGGCGATCCGCCGCGGCCGCCGGAGCGCCCCTCTCACCCCGTTCGCGCTCGGCGGGGAGATCCTCTCCGCTCTCGGCGCGATCGAGGACGTCTGGGGGAACGAGGTCCTTCCGGCCACCGGGCTCTCGATCTGCGTGAAGGGGGGCGACGCCGTCCCGGTGGGCGGGGCCGCGGCGGCCCTGCTCGTGCGCGGCCTCGTCGCGAGGACGGCGCGGAGATGACCCCCGCGTCCGACGACGGCCTCTTCGAGAGGGTCCTCGACGCGGCCGCTTCCGACGGCAGCGGAGCGGAGCTCTACGAGCGTCGCGGCAGGCTCCTCGAGCTGACCGAGGACGAGACCGGCACCTCTCTCCTGGAGTCTGGCGAGCACGGGCTGGCGCTTCGGCTTTTCAAAGGAGGACGTTCCGCGTTCGCCGCCTCCGGCCCCGCGCACGCCCTCCTGCTTCCCTCTCAGGCGCACGCGCGCCTGCCGCGGGCCCGAACGCGCCGCGGCGTGAGGCTGCCCGCGCCGGTCGCCGGAGAGGCACCCGAGGGACGTCCGATCGGCGATCCGCCGGCGCCGGACGTCGACCTCGCCCGGACGCTCCTCACCGGCTTCCGCCAGGCGCTCACGAGCTCCGGCCGCGGCTCCGTCGCGGTCCGGGAAGCCTCCGTCGCGCTCGGAGAGCGGACGGAACGCCTCGCGACGACGTCGGGGCGTGACACGGCCTGGGGGAGCCGCCTCGCGACGCTCGTCGCGACGGTGGTCGGCCGGACGACGGGAGGGCGCTTCTCGGCCCGCGTCGTCGGCGCCGCGCCGAGACCGGAAGAGCTTCCGGTCGCGCGGCTCGCGAGGCACGCCGCCGACCGGGTCCTCCTCCCGCTCCACGGCCGTCCGTTCGACGCGACGCGAGCCGACGTCCTCCTCGACCCGCTCGTCGCCTCGCACCTCGTCGGACGGCTCGCGCCGCTCTTCTTGGGCGACGACGAGGAGGCGCTTCTCGCCGCCCGCACGCGCGACGGACGCGACGCGCTCGCCTCCCCGCTCGTCTCGATCGTCGACGACGCGACGGTCTCGGGGGGCCTCGTGCGCGGAGTCCGCGACGGCGAGGGGACTCCCCAGGGCCGGACGCGGCTCGTCGAGCGCGGCCTCTCCTCGGGACGCCTCACCGACACCGCCGCGGCGCTCCGGCTCTCGCGCCCGCTCTCGGGCAACGCCATCCGCGTCGCCTGGAGCGACGCGCCGCGGATCGGCGTGACGAACTTCTTCGTCGACCCGTCACCGGGCGTCTCGCCGCTCGACCTCCTCGGCAGCGTCTCCCGGGGCCTCTATGCCGCGGTCCTCCTCGAGCGGCCCGACGTCGACCTCGCGGCCGACCGGTTCCGCCTCGTCGTCGCGGGCTATGCGGTCGAGAAGGGGCGCGCCACGGAGCGGATCTCCGAGGCGGAGATCTCCGGCCGGCTCTCGGAGTTCCTTCGCGGCGTCTCCGGTATCGGCGACGACCTCAAGTTCGCCATTGGCGGGACCGGGAGCATCGGCTCGCCGACGCTCCTCGTCCCGCGCTGGAGGACCGGCTGACGCCGGGAGGGCGGCGAGCCGCCTACCTGGGCTCGGGCTTCGGCTCCGGCTGAGGTTCCGTCGGTGGCGCCGCCCCGCCGGGCCCTGGAACGCGCCGGGCCCCGCTTCCGAGCCCTGGTCCGCCGCCGCCCGGTCCGGGCGTGCGGGGCGCGTCGCCGCGCTCGGGACTCGACTCGGCGGCGGCGGGCTCCGGCTCCTGGCGCGGCGGCTCGGGCTGCAGCTCCACCGGCTCCGATGGGTCGCTTCCCCTCGAGTACGCGCGGCGGCGGCGCGACGACCGCGTCGGCGGCGGTTCCGACGCCGACGCGTCCGGCAGGACCGTCGACGACGGGACCGCCGTCACGACCGGGCCCGTCCGGGCCGGGACGGGAGCCGGCGCGGGGACCGGCGCCGCGACCGGCCGCGCCTGGAAGAAGGCGGCGATGCGGGACGTGTCGGAGAGCTGGTTCGAGTACGGGAGGGCGGCGTCGACCCGGCGGCGCTCGTAGGTCCTGAGGAGGACCCGCGACTTCAGCCGGGTCGCCACGGCAAACGGGTTCACGCGCGGGTCGAAGAGCGACGTGTCGACGCGCAGCGAGCGGCTGTAAGCATCCACGGCCGCGTTCTCGTGGCCGAGCGTCTCCTCGGCGAAGCCGAGCATCCACCAGGCCGCCCAGTTGCCCGGGTCGACCTTCACGGCCTTCCGGAAGCGCGACCGCGCCGCGCCCCACTCCCCCCGGAGCGCCTCGACCAGGCCCGCGTTGAACCAGGGGCGCGCGTCCTTCGGGTCGAGGTCGGAGGCCGCATCGAAGCTCCGGAGGGCGTCCCGCCAGAAGCCGTCCCACGCCACGAGGCAGCCGAGGTCGTTGTGGAGCTGAGCGTCCTCGGGGCTCTTCTCGAGCTTCTTGAGGGTGTCGAGGATCGCCGCGTGGTGCGGGATTGCCTTGTCGAGATACGGCTTGTAGACGTCCTTCCCCGACGCGACGGGCGCGAAGAGGAGGGAGACGGCGATCGCGCCCGGGAGGAGCGCCTTCGGAAACGGTGCGAGCATCTTCACCCCTTCGACCCGGGAGCCGGGACCGGCCGACCGACGAGCTTCACCCGTCCTTCCGCCGTCTGGACCTCGAAGACGAGCCGCGACGAGCCGGTCCGCCTGCGGATCTCCTCGGCCTGCCGCCGCACCGCCTCCTCGAACTTCTCGTATCGCAGCTTCGTCACGTCCTCTCCCAAGGCCTGCCGGGCCGCCACGTACCTCTTGAAGAGGGGCGAGAAATCGACCCGGCTCCTCGGTTTTACGGAAGGCGCGACCGGAGCGTCGGGGGCGGGACCGGGAGGGGTCGTCCGGGCGACGGCGGCCTCGGCCGCGGCGAGGAGGGCCGCCACGTCGGCGGCGGTCTCCGCCTTCCTCGTCGAGGCCTTCTTCGGCGTGGGCGTCGCCTGGGGGGCCGGCGCGACCGCGCCCGTCGCGAGGCGCCGAACCGGCCCCGTCGTCCCCTCCTCCTTCGCCCTCATCCGCTTGTCCCAGATCTCGACGAAGGAGTTGTAGCGGCTCTGGATCGACTGCAGCCGGAACCGTTCCACGGCCTTCTCGACCTCGGCGTTGCCGGCCCGGCGGAGGACGTCTTCGATCGTCCTTCGGGACTGGACGGGAGGCCGCTTCAGCTCCCCGCCGAAGAACCGCTCGTACTCGACCCGGAGGGCCGTGATGTTCCGCTCGAGGAAGATCAGCTCCCGTTCGATCGAGATCCCCATCGGTGCGTTAGATTCTAAGGGTCTTGGCGAGACCGGCCGTCATTCCTCCGTCGATCGAGGCGCTCCTCTCGAGCGAGGAGGGGCGGGCCCTTGCCGAACGGCACGGGCGGCTGCGGGTCCGGGAGCTCCTCCGGGAGGCCGCGGCCCGCCTCCGGGCGGGGGCGCTCGAGCCGGGTGCCGACCCGGCCGCCGCTCTTCTCGCCGCGGCGGAAGCGTCCCTCGCGGCCCGTCCTCCCGCCGGGCCACGCCCCGTCCTGAACGCCACGGGCGTCCTTCTCCACACGAACCTCGGGCGGGCGCCGCTCGCGACGGCCGCCCGCGAGGCGGTCCTGCGCGCCGCCGGTTACTCCACCCTCGAGCTCGACCTCGAAACCGGAGGTCGCGGAAGGCGCGGCGAGCACGTCCGACCACTCCTCCTCGCCCTCTTCGCCCCGGACCGGCCCGGAGTCGACGCCCTCGCCGTGACGAACGCGGCCGCGGCCCTCCTCCTCGCGCTCGACACCCTCGCGAACGGCCGGCCTGTCGCCGTCTCCCGCGGCGAGCTCGTCGCCATCGGGGGCGACTTCCGGGTCCCCTCGATCCTCGCCAGGAGCGGCGCGTCGCTCCTCGAGGTCGGCACGACGAACAAGACGACGCCGGACGACTACGTCGAGGCCCTTCGCGCCGGGGCGGCGGCGGTCCTGAAGGTGCGCCCCTCCAACTACAGGATCGTCGGCTTCACGGAGGAGGTCGGGCTCCCCGACCTCGCGGGCCTCTGCCACGAGGCGAGGGTTCCGCTTCTGTACGACGCCGGCGCCGGCGCGCCGGAGAGGCTCGAGGAGCC
>JAKPXO010000437.1 GCA_029567505.1 Acidobacteriota bacterium | reverse complement strand
CACGAAGTCGAGCGGCTTCCCCGTCTCCGAGAGCGCCCGGACCCGCACCTTCCGGACGCGCGGGACGCGCGCCGCGAGGAACGGCACCGAGAGGCACCCTTCCCAGTCCTCGACCTCCTTCGGGTCGAGCACCTCGAACGTCGGGTTGACGAGGATCGTCGGGGGCACCGCGCCGGCGCTCGCCCGGCGCCCTTCCGGGTCGACCATGTAGAGAAGCGCGCGCACCGGCGCCGCCACCTGCGGCGCGGCCAGGCCGGTCCCCGCGTACTCCACCATCGTCTCGCGGAGGTCGTCGAAGAGTCCCTTGAAGCGACCGCGCTTCAGGTCCTTGGCCTCGATCTCCACGGCGGGGCGGCGCAGCACGTCGGCCCCGAGCTTCATCACCTTGAGAATGGCCAAGCAGCCCTCCCGAGACGGATTCTAGGCGCGATCCGGGGCCGGGCCGTCCCGCCCGGAACCGGGCGCGGCACCCCGAAACGGAAACGGCCCGGAAGCTCCGGGCCGCGAGAGAGAAGAGATGGTGCCCAGGGGCGGAGTTGAACCGTCGACACCGCACTTTTCAGGCGCGTGCTCTACCAGCTGAGCTACCTGGGCACCCGGCGCCGCGGCACGCACCTTGCGATCCGCCCCTCGGCGCGACGCCGGGCGTTATACCGGCGCCCACTAGAATAGTCAACGCGGCCCTTCGCGCCGCCACCCCCCCGACCGAGACGAAATGAGAAACCTGCGCCTGACCGTCCTCGCCTCCGCCCTCCTCGTCGCGCCGCTGCTCCTCGCCCAGGGGCCTCAGACGGCCTTTCCGTCCGAAGGCTCGGACGCGCCCGTCGACTGGGCGGAGACGATGCCCGACGCGCTCAAGCGCGCCGGCGCCCTCGACGGCGGACGTCTGCTCGTGGAGATCCGCGACGCCCGCTGCTCCGAGTGCGAGAGGGTCGAGAAGCTCCTCTACCCCTCCGCCTCTTTCCGGGCCTTCCTGAAGGACAAGGTCCCGGTCCGTCTCCTGCGCGGGACCCCCGACGCCGACCGGCTCTACGCCCGCTACCGCCTCCGGACGTCGCCCGCCTGGCTCGTCCTGTCCACCGACCTGATGCTCTGCGGGAAGCTGGAGGGTGACACCAACCAGTCGACGTGGATCCAGAGCTTCTTCGAGTCCGAGAAGGCGTGGGCCGCCTTCCTCCGGGCGGTCGAAGAGGAGAAGGCGAGCCCGGCCGACCCGGCTCGCACCTTCGCCGTCGGCGAGGAGGCCTACCGGCGCTACGGCGACGTCATGGCCGAGCGCCGCTTCCGGAAGCTCTCCGACGACGACGCGGCCCCGGCCGAGCTCCGCGCGAAGTCGCTCGCCTATCTCGCCACCTTCGCCCTCGAGGCCAGTCGCTTCGACGACGCCTCCAGGACCCTCGAGAGGGTCCTCGCCACGACGAAGGACCCCGCGCTCCAGGAGCGGGCCGAGCTTCGCCTCGCCGACGTCGAGATCGGACGCGGAGACCACCCGAAAGCGGCCGCCCGGCTGAAGGCCTTCCTGGAGAAGCACCCGCAATCCCCGCTGAAGCCGCAGGCCGAGGGGCTCCTCCGCCTCCTCGACTCGCCCCGACCGTGAAGGGAACCCGCATGTCGCTTCGACCCGCCCGCCGCGTCGCCGCGGCGCTCGTCCTCCTCCTCCTCGCTCTCCCCGCCGCGGCCCAGCTCGGCGCCCCTCCCGAGGTCCTCTCCCTCCGCCTCGCGGCCGACGCCGAGAAGATCGTCGCCGGGGGATCGTTCCGTGTCGCCGTCGTCGCCACGATCGCACCGGGATGGCACGTCAACTCGAACGCGCCGCTCGAGGACTACCTCATCCCGACGGAGGCCGCCATCGGCCCGGTCGAGGGGCTCACCTTCGGGCCTCCCTCCTATCCCGCTCACCGCGAGGCGAAGCTCCCCTTCTCCGACAAGCCGCTCGCCCTCTACGACGGCCAGACCGTGATCGTCTTCGAGGGGAAGGCCGACGCCGCCCTCGCGCCGGGACCGCGGACGCTCCGCGCGACGCTGGACTACCAGCCGTGCAACGACGCCCAGTGCCTCGCTCCGAGCCAGACCGAGGCGATGCTCGAGATCGAGGTCGTCCCGGCCGGCACGACCGTCGCCCCGGCGAACGCCGCGCTCTTCCCGCTCGCGGGCGACCGGTCGCCCGCGTCGGAAGGCGCGACGGACGCGGCCCCCGCCGCCACGCCCGAATCCGGGCCGTTCTCCGGCCGCTCCCTCCCCGCGATCCTCGGCCTCGTCTTCCTCGCGGGCCTCGCCCTGAACCTCACCCCCTGCGTCTATCCCCTCATCCCGATCACCGTCGGCTTCTTCTCGCGGCAGAGCGAGGGGAAGACGAGCCGCACGTTCGGCCTCGCGGTCGCCTACGTCCTCGGCATGAGCGTCACCTACTCCGCGCTCGGCGTCTTCGCCGCGCTCTCCGGCTCTCTCTTCGGCTCGTGGCTCCAGAAGCCCGCCGTCCTCGTCGTCATCGCTCTCGTCGTCCTTGCGCTCGCGCTCTCGATGTTCGGCCTCTACGAGCTCCAGGCGCCCCACTTCATCACCGACCGGACGGGGAGCAAGGGAGGCGTCCTCGGCGCGCTCACGATGGGCCTCTTCGTCGGCTTCGTGGCGGCGCCCTGCATCGGACCGTTCGTCCTCTCGCTCCTCACCTACGTCGCCCAGCAGGGCTCCGCCCCGCTCGGCTTCGCACTCTTCTTCACGCTGGCCATGGGCCTCGGCCTCCCCTACCTCGTCCTCGGCACGGTCTCGGGGAGCCTCAAGGCGATGCCGCGCTCCGGCGAGTGGATGATCGCCGTGAGGAAGGTCTTCGGCTTCGTCCTCGTCGCCCTCGCCGCCTGGTTCCTCCGCCCGCTCCTCCCCGAGCGCGCGTTCGCCTGGGCCGTCGCCCTCCCGCTCCTCGCCGGCGGCGTCTGGTTCCTCTTCTTCGAGAAGGCGGGCGCCGGCGTCCGCTGGTTCCGCGGCCTGAAGGTCGCGCTCGGACTCGCGCTCCTCGCCGTCGGCGCCTGGTTCGTCGTCCCGTCGAAGCACGCGGAGGGCCTCGCCTTCCAGCCCTATTCCGACGCGGCGCTCGCCTCGGCCTCGGCCGCCGGGAAGCCGGTCGTCATCGACTTCTTCGCCGACTGGTGCCTCCCCTGCAAGGAGCTCGAGAAGTTCACGTTCACCGATCCGGCCGTCGCGAAGGCCCTCGACGGCTGGGTCCTCCTGAAGGCCGACCTGACGAAGAGCGCCTCCCCCGAGGTGGCCGCCCTCCGCACGCGCTGGAACGTGCAGGGCGTCCCGACGATCGTCTTCGTCGGCCCGGACGGGAAGGAGACGCTCCCGCGCGTCGTCCAGTTCGAGAAGCCGGCGGCGTTCCTCTCGCGCTTCCCGAAGTGAGCTCCCGCGCGCGGGAGGGGACCGGACGGCCCTCTCCCGCGCGCCCCGCCGCTCAGGCGCGCGTCGCGCGGCCGAGGAGCGCCGCGAGCGCGGTCTTCGCCGCCTGTCGCTGGGCTTCCTTCTTCGTCCCGCCGCTCCCCGTCGCCGAGAGCCCCTCGTCGAAGACCACCTCGAAGACGAACTCCTTCCGGTGATCGGGTCCGGACTCGGAGACGAGGCGGTAAACGGGCAGAGGCTTCCCCTCCCCCTGCACGAGCTCCTGGAGCGCCGTCTTGTAGTCGTGGAACGACAGCTCGCCCGGGTCGAGCTCGGAGACCGGCCGCTCGAAGAGCCGGCGCGCCACCTCACGCGCCGCCGGAAGGCCGGCGTCGAGCGTGATCGCCGCGAAGACCGCCTCGAACGCGTCCGCGAGGAGCGACTCCTTCACGCGGCCTCCGGAGCGGCTCTCCCCCGCCGCCAGGAGGAGCAGCTCGCCGACGCCCAGCTCGCGCGCGAGCCGCGCGAAGCTCCCCTCCGACACGAGGTGCGACCGGGCCTTCGAGAGCTGGCCTTCCCGGAAATCGGGGAAGCGCTCGAGAAGCATCTCGGCGACGAGGAAGCCGAGGACGCTGTCGCCGAGGAACTCGAGCGTCTCGTTGTCGCGCACGGCGCCGGCGCGCGAGGCCTCGTTCGCGTACGAGGAATGTGTCAGCGCCCGCTCGAGCAGGGTCCGGTCCCCGAACCGGAACCCGATCGCCTCCTCGAACCGGCCGAGCTCCTCTTCCCTTCTCGTCATCTCGTATCTCCGACCGCCGCGCCGCCGGCCGCGGCCCGGCGCGGCGCAATCTACCTCCGGAGCCCCCGGACGCGGGCGCCCCGGTCGTTCGTCCCGTCGAGCGTCCGCCCGTCCGCGGAGAGGACGAGCGTGTCGGCGGTCCCGGCCAGCCGGTGCGTCAGCCGGACGCGACGGGCCGCCGCGTCGAGGACCTCCCAGCGCCCCTCGTCGGTCTGGCGGTTCGCCGTATAGACGAGGAACGTCCGGTCGGTCCGCAGCACCACGATGCGGCCGTCCGCCCAGTCCCACGTCCCGGCGATCTGGGCCTCGGAGACACCGCCCCAGCCCGTGGACGCGTCGGAGCGACGCCGCCCCTCGAGCCGGTAGCCCGTGTTCGAGGTCCCGGAAAGCATCCAGCCGTCCGAGGAGAGCGTGACGGTGTCGATGTAGCCGCCGCGCGCGTGGACGAGGCGGTAGCGCCGCGCGGCGCTCTCGAGGAGCTCCCAGCGCCCCTGGCTGATCAGCGTCCCGTCGCTCCGGTGGAGCGCGAACTGAGAGTCGGCGCGAAGGACGAGCGTCTGCCCGTCGACCCAGTCCCACGTCCCGACCGGATCGCGAAAGACCGGACGGGCCGGATCGAGGCCTCCGGTCAGCGACGTGCCGGCGAACTCGATCCGCTCCACCTCGGCCAGCTCGAACGTCCGGACCTCTCCGTTCCGGAGGACGACGAGGAGCTTCGACTGGGCGAACGCGGGCAGGGTGAGGGCGAGCGCCGGGAGCAGGGCGAGCAGACGGAAGGACATCACGACCTCCTTGCACGGCCGGGATACCACGACGGGCGTCCTCGCGCCACCGTCTCGGGCCGGGCGCTCAGGGACGGGCGGACACGAAGGCCCTCCGCGCCCGCGCCGTCCGGCCCAGTCCGACGAGGAACCCGCAGGACGCGAGCCGCCCCGAAAGCAGGGCGAGCGCCGCGGCGATCGTCCCCGGCAGCTTCGCGACGACGACGAGGAGCAGCATGGCGGAGAGGAGCGCGGAGGCCTCGAGGGCGGTGGCGACCGTCACGGGCCGCGTCTGCCGCGCCAGGACCCAGCGCGAGCGAAGGAACGAAAGCGCGTACTCGAGCGCCGGGAGGAGGACGAGGATCCGCGTCGGCACGACGGCGACCGGGACCAGCTCCGGCCCCAGCCCGACGACGACGCGGTACCAGAGCCCGAGGAGCGGAGAGAACGCGACCGCGGCGAGGAGGAGCGACGCTCCCGCTCCGAGGAACGTCCCCGTCCGGCGCACCGCCGGGACGTTCTCCCCCGCCTCCCCGCTCAACGCGACGCTCGTCTCCTGGAACCCGACGCCCCCGCTCCGGAAGAGGAAGACGAGGGCGCTCACGACCGGCCACGCCGCGAGCGACGGCACCGGATTCGGGCCGTGGCTCATGAAGAACGTCAGCAGCGGCGCCGTCGTCATCGAGATCATCGACGTCAGCGCGAGCGGGAAGTAGAAGCGCGCGAGCTCTCCCTGGGACGGAGGAGCGGCATCCCCGCTCTCCGACAGGAGACCTGCCACGAGATGCCGCGCCATGAAGCGGCTCGCGCCCGCCTCGGCGACGACTCCGACGCTCAGCGCCGCCGCTGCGATCAGCGCCCCGGGAAGCCGGGTCGCCGTCGCGAGCGCCGCCGTCGCGGACATCGTCGCGAGCCGGACGACCGTGCCGTACGCGACCCGCCGCGTCATCCGGTTCCGAACGAGG
>JAKPXO010000430.1 GCA_029567505.1 Acidobacteriota bacterium | reverse complement strand
CGGGACCGCAGGACGACGACGTCCTCGACGACCTCGCCGAGACGGTCCTCGCTCGCGGGGGAGAGGTCTTCGTCCTCGACGCCGCGAAGATGCCTTTCGAGGCCGCGGCGGTCGGGATCTATCGATGGTAGGGAATGCGGGGTCGCGACGGGAGGTCGCGATCCCGCCGACGGCCGGCCCCGGGCCGGCGGGGAGGTAGCGAATGGAGCTCCTGGACTCGGGACGCAGCGTCCTCGTCGTGATCGACCTGCAGGGGAAGCTGATGGACGTGATCCACCGACCCTGGCTCGTCGTCGAGGCGACCCTCCGGCTGATGAAGCTCGCCGAGCTTTTCGGAGTGCCGGTCGTCCTGACCGAGCAGTATCCGAAGGGGCTCGGGCCGACCCAGGCGGAGATCCGCGCCGGGTTCGACGCGCTCACGGTCCCGAAGAGGTACGTCGACAAGACGTCGTTCGGCTGCTGCGGCGAGCCGGCGTTCCTTCGGGCGCTCGACGAGCTCCGGCCCCGGGCGCGCGCGACGCGACAGGTCCTCGTGGCGGGGATCGAGGCGCACGTGTGCGTCCTGCAGACCGTAGTCGAGCTGATCCACCACGGGAACCAGGTCCACGTCTCGTGGGACGCGGTGAGCGGCCGGGGCGAGGAGTACCGGCGTCACGCGCTCGAGCGGATGGCCGCTGCGGGGGCCGCGATCACGAACCACGAATCGGTCGGCTTCGAGTGGGCCCGCGACAAGAACCACCCCCGGTTCCGCGAGCTCTCGACCCTCCTGAAGGACGGCCAGCCTTCCGGCTGAGGAGCGCCCGAAGGCCGGGGCGCCGGCGGGGAGCGGGCCCGCAGCGACCGGGCGAAGGTAATCTTCGTCCATGAGCGCTCCGCAGGCGTACGAACGCGACCCGTACCTCACCGAGCTCCCCGTTCGCGTCGTCGCGACGGGGAGCGAAGGGGGACGGCCCTGGGCCGTCCTCGACGACACCGTCCTCTATCCCGAGGGGGGCGGGCAGCCCGCGGATCACGGATTCCTCGGCGAGGTCCCCGTCGTCGACGTCCGGACGGTCGACGGCCGGGTGCGCCACGTTCTCGAAACCGAAGTCCCGGAAGGGCCGACGGTCGTCCGCCTCGACTGGGCGAGGCGGCTCGACCACATGCAGCAGCACACGGGCCAGCATCTCCTCACCGCGGTGGCGGCCGATCGCTTCGGATGGGAGACGACGGCGTTCCACCTCGGACCGGAGACGTGCGACGTCGAGCTCGCCGTCCCCTCGATCGTCCCGGCCGACGCGGAGCGCCTCGAGGACGCGGTGGCCTCCGCCATCCGGGCGGCCCTCCCGGTGACGGCGCGGCGCGTCCGCGCGGAGGAGCTGCCGGGCCTCGGGGTCCGCTCGCGCGGCCTGCCGGAGGGGCACGTCGGCGACGTGCGTCTCGTGGAGATCGCGGGGGTCGACCTCAACACCTGCGGTGGCACCCACCTCCGGTCGACGGCGGAGCTCGAGGCCCTGAAGCTCCTCGGCACGGAGAAGCTGCGCGGCGGGACGCGACTCTTCTTCGTCGCCGGCAGCCGTGTCCGGAGGCGGCTCGGCGAGGCGGAGGAGCGCAACGGGCGCCTCCGCGCCCTCCTCGGCGCGCCCGACCCGGGCCTCGCCGAAGCGGTCGCCGCGAAGCTGGCGCAGCTGGCCGAGGCGCAGAAGGCGCTGCGCGGCGCGGAGGAGGAGCTCGCCGAGGCGAAGGCGGAGACGCTCGCGGCGGCGGGAGCTCCCGTCGTCGACGCGCACTTCGAGGGACGGGACCTCGCCTTCGTCGGTCGGGTCGCGAGGCGGTTCACGGAGCTGCCCGTCGGTGGGCTCGCCTTCCTGACGGGCGAGAAGGACGGGGCCGGGGTCTTCGTCCTCGCGGCGGGTGCGGGGTCCTCGGCCGACGTCCGGGCTCTCGGCTCCGCCGTGGCGGCGCGGCTGGACGGGCGCGGCGGCGGGTCCGGAAAGCTCTTCCAGGGGAAGGCGAGCCTCGAGCGACGCGCCGAGGCGCTTTCGCTTCTCCGCACGCCTTCGTCGTGACGCGGGTCACGCCCCGGCGCTCGCGCGCTTCTTGAGCCGGTCCGGGAGCGGGCGTAGGCTGATCGCGTGCAGGACAACGTCGACGGGACGACACGTCGGGCCGACGGCGGCTTCGCGCGCCGGCGAGCGCTGGCCGCCGCGCTCGCGCTCCTGGCGGCGTTCCCGGCGGCGGCGAACCTGCGTGCGCCGCGACGAGTCCCCGAAGCCCCCTCGACCGCGCTCGCGGCTCCCGCGAAGGAGCTCGTCGTGGAGCGCGAGCGGCTCACGCTTCTCTGCGGAGCCGAGGCGTGCGACGTCACGGCCGAGTACGACGTCACGGCTGGGGCACCGGAGCGTGTCCGGCTCGAGATGGTCCTCCCGGTCGCGGGCGACGTGACGGCCCGATCGAACGGGGGGACGGGAGAGGTGAGCGTCGCCCCGGCGAGACCGTTCCGGGCCGAGGAGCGGCGCAGCCTCCCGGAGCCGGGGCCGGGGGAGCCGCCGCTCCACCGCGCCGCGTTCGAAGCCGAGCTCCACGAAGGCGCGAACACGATCACGGTCCGGTACCGCCAGCCGCTCGGGGGCGAAGAGGTCGGGCATTCCTCCCGCCGCGCCGGACGCTTCGTCCAGCGCTTCCGGTACGAGCTCTGGCCCCTTCGCGAGTGGACGAGGGGGCCTGGTTTCCGGATCCGGCTCGCGATCGGCGTCGAGCGCCCCGCCCCGGGCCTCTGGCAGCGCTGGTTCGGACACCCGCGCTCGGTCGCCTGCCTGACGAGCGACCCGGCCGCGCCGTCCGTCGAGGGGCGGCTCGAGCAGAGGGGAGAACGCCTCTGGCTCGACGCGGAGCTCGGCCCTTCCTTCCCCGACAGGATCACCTGCTACGTCGGTGACGACGACCTGATGCCGAGGTACTGATGGCTGGATCGAATGTCCCCGGTCCCCGCGGAACGGATTCCCGTCACGACCCGGTCCCCGAGGGGCTGCTGGGTCGCGCCTTCGTCTTTCCCGGTCCGATCGGCCGCGGCGCGCGAGTCGCACCCGCTGACGTCGCGGACGCGAAGGGCCGATCGGCGACGCCCCAGCAGCGCGCCGAGGAGCTCGTGGACCGGTTCGCCGCTCGGATCGGCGGGGGCGCTTTCACCACGATCTCGCGGAAGCGGGTCGCCGACGGCCTTCGCGTGCGCGTCTGGGCGCCGAGCGCCATCGACCAGGGGACCTCGAGCCTCTGCGGGCCGGCGTCCCTCCTCTTCGACGTCGCCACGCGCGACCCGGAGGCGTACGTGAGGTACGTGACGGCGCTCTGGGAGACCGGCCAGGGCCGGATCGGCCGCATCGACGTGCGGCCCGGCACGGACCTGAAGGCCTTCGACCCGGGGCGGAACGTCGAGGCGTCCGACTGGATCGCCCTCGCGAGCCTGCGGGATTCGGAGAACTGGTTCTTCGACTACCAGGAGGACTCCGACGCGCTCGCCGGGATCACGCTTCCGGGAGAGCTCGAGGGCTGGTTCCGGAAGGCGGGCTATACCGAGGTCGTCAACGACGCGCGGGCGATCGTCGACAAGGACGAGCCATGCCTCCGGAGGGCCGACGACTTCTTCCGGAAGGGCTTCCGCGTCTGCCTTTTCATCCACTCCAACATGCTGAGCCCCTCGACGCAGGCGAACGGGTCGGCGACCGCCGACCACTGGGTCGTCCAGACCGGACGCGTCACGTTCGGGGCCACCATGATCGAAGGGAAGCCGGCGACGACCGTCTCGCTCCGGATCTTCACGTGGGGAGAGGGGCGCCGCGCGGTGCCGCAGGCCGGCGTCCTCCCGCTCGACGACTTCCTCGACAACTTCTACGGCTTCGTCGCCGCCCGGTACTGACGCCGGACCGCCGCCTCCCGGCCGGCCTGCGCGAGGACGGCGAGGACGAAGAAGACGACCGCGAGCCCCCAGAGGAGCGCGAGCTCGTGCCGCACGTGCGCGAGGGAGGCGCCCGCCTGGTTCACGCGGAGGAGCGCCGGGATCGCGCTCGTCGAGGGGATCGCCTGCGAGGCGGCCCGCAGCCAGGCGGGGAGAGCAGCGGGAGGCCAGGAGAATCCGGCCAGGAAGATCGCCGGGAGGGACGTGAAGAGGAGCGTCTGGATCGCCGCCTCGCGCCGGCGGAAGAGGACGGAGAGGGCGAGGCCGAGGAAGCTCGTCGCGAGGAGGAACGGGAGGACGAGGCCCGCCGCGGCCGCCGCGCTCCCGCGGACCGGAAAGCCGAAGAGGCGCGCGACGACGCCGAAGTAGAAGAGGGCGTGGACGAAGTAGAGGGCGACGAACGCGAGCGTCCGGCCCGTCACGGAGGCCGCGGCGCGGGCGAGGAGCGGGCCGGAGCCGAGCCGGCCGAGGTCGGCCGGGCCGCGCAGGCCGATCCCGATCAGGAGCGTCTGCTGGAGGATCAGGATCAGGACGGGAGGGACGACGTACGTCGCATACCCCTCGGCCGGGTTGAAGAGGGGGCGCGAGACGAGAGGGACCGGGTCGCGGAACGCACGCGCCTTCGCCTCGGGCATCCCCTGCGCCGTCAGCCTCCGGATCTCGATCCCGGCCGAGAGCGTTCCGACCGACTCGGCGAGGCCGGTGAGGACCTGGCGGTAGACGAGGAAGTAGGTCGCGTCGGCGAGGACGCCGACCGTCGCCGGAGCGCCGCGCTTCACCTCGCG
>JAKPXO010000412.1 GCA_029567505.1 Acidobacteriota bacterium | reverse complement strand
TGAGGGAGGCCTTCATCCCCTCGGGCCACTCAGGGCTCCACCAGTTGAAGGAGCGCGTGTGGTAGGGACAGGCGACCATGCAGTAGCGGCAGCCGAGGCAGCGGACCGGGATCTGGCCGACGATCCCCGTGCGTGGGTCGTACTCGACGGCGCGCTGGGGGCAGACGTCGACGCAGGGGGGCTCGTCGCACTGCTGGCAGGGGATCGGGACGAACGTCGAGCGTCCCGCCGGGTCGGCCGTCGCGACGTCGTGGACGCGCAGCCAGACGACGCCGGTCCGCTCGTTCGAGCGCTCGGTGGCGGGCGGGATGTTGTTCTCGACGGCGCACGCGGTCGCGCAGGAGCCGCAGCCGTTGCAGCGGTCGAGGTCGACGACGAGCGTGTAGCGGTGGGTCGGGAGGTTGGTGGTCTGCTTCGTGGCGGTCATGATCACGCCCTCGCGCCGGAGGGCGCGGGGAAGAGCGCCGTCTCGCGGGTCAGCTTCGTGAGGAGCGGAGAGGAAGGGGCGGCGGAGAGGGCCGTCCGCGGGAGGGCCGCGACGCGGACCGGCTCGGGGCCGGGGGCGCCGAGGGCCGTCTCGAGGAGGCGCGGCGTCTCGCCGTCGCGGAGGAGCGCGAAGCGTCCGGAGGGGGCGGGCGCCGGGTCGTCGACCCAGCAGGCGCCGGCCGCGAAGGCCGTCTCGAGGGCCGCGGCGTCGGCGAGCGAGGAGACCGGGGTCGTCGTCGCCGTGGCCGGGTCGAAGAGCTGCCCGCGCTTCGCCGCCAGGATCGCCGCGGCGCGCCCGGCGCCGGGAGGCGGAAGCTCGAAGCCCGCGGCGGAAGCCGCCTCGCGCAGGAGCTCCTCGGGGAGGACGAGCTCCTTCGGCGGGGCGAGGAGCGCCGGGGCGAGCGCGAACGTCGCAAGCGGCGCGTCGGCCGGGCCGTCCAGCTCGACCGCCTCTTCCAGCGGCGCGGGGCCGGGGAGGAGAAGCGTCGCCTTCTCGCCGAGGCCGGCGCGGAACGCGGAGAAGCTCGCCACGACGGCGTCGTCGGCGAGGAGTTTCTCGAGTCGCGCCCAGGGGACGAGCCCTTCGGGAACCGTGCCGTCGAGGAGGAGGAGGCCGACGGAGCGCTCGGGCACGGCGTCGAGAGCGGTGACCGCGGCGAGCTTCGCGTCGCCGTCCGGCTCCGAAGGCGCCGCGCGGCGCGCGACGAGCGGACCGGACGGGGCGCCGAGGAGGAGGTTCAGTGCGGCGATCGCGGCGTCCGCCTCTGCGGAGAGCGGCTCGGCCGGGTCGCTTCCGAGGACGACGGCCGGGCGGCCCGCGGCGAGGTCGCGCGCGAGCGCGACGACGTCGGCCGCGGGGACGCCGGTCTTCTGCTCGACGAGGGGCGGGGCGAAGCGGGCCGCGAGCGCCTCGAGCCCGGCGAGGCCGGTCGTCCGCGCGGCGAGGAAGGCCGCGTCGGCGAGCTTCTCGTCGAGGAGGACGTGGGCGAGGCCGAGGGCGAAAGCGGCTTCGGTACGGGGGGCGATCGGGACGAAGCGGTCGGCGAGGCCGGCGCTCTTCGTCCGGGTCGCCCCGACGTGGACGACCTCGAGCCGCTCGCTCTTCGGCTTCCGGCGCCCCTCGGCGCGAAGGCGCGCGAGGAGGCCCGGGGTCCCGGCGTCGGTCAGGACCGGCGCGCCGAAAGAGACGACGCGGCGGGCCTTCGTGACGTCGACGCCGAGCGCGAGCGGGCCGTCGAAGCGGGCCGCGAGGGCGTCGAGGGCCGGCGAGGGAGACCCGGAAACGGCGTAGCGCCCGTTCGTCGCCGCGGCGAGAGCCCGGAAGGTGCGCGAGAGGCTCCGGCCGGGACGGCCGTCGACGACGAGGAGGGAGCGCTTCGGGTCCTTCGCGGCCGCGGAGATCGCGGCGGCGAGGGCTGCGGCCGCGGCGGCGCGGTCGATCGTTTCGCGCTTCCCGCCCGAGACGCGCTCGGGGGCGACGGCGCGGAGCGGATGCTTCGCGAGGTGGTGGGCGGTCAGCCCGAGCGGGCAGAGGCCGCCGTCACTTGCGGGGTGGCCCGGGACGCCGGCGAATCCGACCGGCTGAGGTCCGAACGAGCGCGCCTTCAGGCCGCAGGCGGCGGGGCAGAGCGTGCACGACGTGAAGCGGAACGCGAGCGGCCCGGCCGGACGCGGCGTCGGCGTCGGGGGCCGCTGCGTCCAGATGGAGAGGTCGTCGAGCGCCTTCCAGGGGACCGGCGACAGGACGATCCCGGCGGCGGCGCCGGTTCCGGCGAGGAGGAGGTCGCGGCGGGAGACTTCGAGCTTCATGCCGTCCTCCTCACTTGTGACAGTCGATGCAGGCGCTCTCGCGCCCGCCCGCACGGTGGCAGTCGATGCAATCGGACATCTTCATCCCCTGCCACTCCTCGCGCCGGAGGCGCGAGATCGAGGGGCCCCAGATGTCGCGCGGGTAGCCGGAGAGGCGGTTCACCTGGACGGGGCGTACGGCGGTCGACTCCCCGTGCGGGCCGTGGCAGCGCGCGCAGGCCACCTTCTCGCCGGTCACGTGCGCGGCATGCGGGAAGTACGCGTTGTCGGGCTGGCGGGCGTTCGAGAGCCAGGGGATCTCGGCCCCCGGCTCCACGTAGCGCTCGACGAGGGCGTTGATCGCCGGGTTCTCGCCCTTCTCGGCGTGGCACCCGGCGCAGCTCTCGGTCGTCGGGATGCCGGCGAAGCGGCCGTCCTCCGCGACGGCGTGGCAGTCGCCGCACGACATCCCCTGCTCGGTGTGGACCTTGTGGTTGAAGGGGAGGGGCTGCGCCTCGGTCTTGTAGATCAGGCGCGGGAAGAGGAGCCAGCCCGCCGCCAGGGCGGGGACGAGGCCGGCTGTGATCGAGACGAGGGCCGGTAGCTTCAAGTAGACCTCTCTTCGTCGGAAGCGGTGGAGAGGAGGAGGTGGGAAAGCCGGAGCGCCTCCTCGTGGGGAAGGGTCCGGACGAGGGCCGGCTCGGGGAGCCCGCCGTCGGCGGCGAGGCGCACGCCCGAGATCCGCTCGGCGGCCTCCTCGGCGAGCCCGCGCAGGCGCAGAGTCTCGCGGCGCATCCAGGAGGTCGCGGCCTCGCCGCGAAGGAGACCGTCGGTGATCCGCGGGGCGCCGTTCGGAACGGCGGAGCGGTCGCGGACGATCCCCTCGAAGAGCCAGCCGAGGCCGTACGGATCACGGGCGAGGCGGGCGGGGTCCGCGCGGAGCGCGCCGTTGACGGCGGTGATGAAGACAGGGTTCGGGAAGGAGACGGTCACGTCCACGTCGCGGACGGTGAGGACGGCCGCCGGCCTCTCGAGCCCCTTCGTCGTCACGAACTGCACCCGGTCGATCCCGCCCAGCGTGCGCGCGAGGAACGCGTCGACCCCGATGTGGCAGACGCCGTCGGACGCGACCGAGAGCCAGGTGTGACCCGGTGCGAACCAGAGCCACTGCGGGACCGGGATGCCGTCGGCGTCGTCGGACCGGGGCGGGGCCTCGCCCGGAGCCGCGGTCGGAGCGGGGGTCCTCGCGAGCGCCAGGTAGAGGTCGCAGTAGCGGTGGGCCTCGCTCCCGCAGCGGGAGAACGCCTGGTCGCTCCAGGGGATCAGCTTCGTCACCGGCGCCGCGGAGCAGTACTGGGCGAGCGACTCCGTTCGGAACGGGCAGGAGCTCGCGCTCGGGTGCTCCTCGTTCAGCTCGCGGACGACGGGGCACTCGTGCCAGGCTGCCGTCGCGCAGCGCTCGTCCGATGCGCTCCCCGTCCGCACGATCTGCTTGCGGATCGGGGAGGCCTGGCACGACTGGACGTGCGCCTCGCGAAGGAAGGGGCAACGCACGGCTACGCCTCTCGCAGCCCCGGGGCTACTTCTTCTCCTCGTTCTCGTCGACCTTCTCGCCGCCGTCGGCCATCGTCAGGCCGAGCTCGGGGATGAAGGCGGCGTGCGGGTCGAGGTCGTGGACGGCGACGCGGCCCTTCGCGCGCTCGCGGAGCTCGCGGACGGCCGCCCAGCCGAGAGCGACGATCCCGCCCAGGGTGGCGAGGCCGAGTCCGGCGTTCGTCAGGTTGAGCCAGAGGATCTCGGAGTCGGTGGGCTGCATGGGAAACCTCCTCGCGTCGGGATTTCCCTCGCTGGGAAGTCGACGCAACCCTGGAGTTGCAGGAGGCGTGCCGGCAGAGCTCGCCCCTCGGGTCGCGCGGGCAACCAACACGAAACGAGCGGTTTACGCTACTTGCCTGAGACCGCTGGCCCTGGGAGCGCTCCGGGAATGCCGGATTTTCCGACGGGCGCGTCGGAGTTCCCGACGCGCCCGCGCCGCCTTCAGCTCACGCTTCCTTCAGCCAGCGCCAGATCTCGGGGATCGTCGGCCGCTTGCCGGTCGCCAGGAGACCGGCGCGAAAGATTTTGGCCGAGGCTTTCATCAGGCCCGCGATCGTCGCGACCGACAGGACGAGCGAGAGGGCGACCTGCCAGGCCGGCGGCTCGGAGACGAGGAGCCTGATGAACATCGTCATCGGCGTGTAGATCGGGACGAGCGAGAGGACGACGGAGAGCGTCGAGTCGGGGTTCGTCAGGATCGGCATCATCAGGAACCACGGCACGAGGAAGACGAACATCACCGGAGTGAGGACCTGCTGCGCCTCCTTCTCCGAGCCGGCGATCGCCCCGCCCGCGGCGTAGACGCCGACCGTCACGAGGTAGGAGAGGAGGAAGAAGACGACGAACCAGACCGCGATCGAGGGACGGAGGACGGTCGAGAGGTCGAAGCCCGCGGAGCGCGCCTCGGAGAGTCCGGCAACGGCGAGGGAGCCGCCCATCGTCACCCAGACGGCCATCTGCGTCAGGCCGATCGCCGCCATCCCGAGGATCTTCCCGGAGAGGAGCTCCATCGGCGTCATCGACGAGACGAGGAGCTCGACGACCCGGTCGGTCTTCTCCTGGATGACGCCCCGCATCACCTCCTGCCCGTAGACGAGCGAGGGGACGAAGAGGAGGGCGAGGAAGAGCATCGCGAGGACGAAGCTCCCCTCCCCGCCGCGCCGCTCCTGGCCCGACTTCGTCACCTGGACGGTCTCGACCGGCAGCGGGGCGAGGATCAGCTCCAGCTCCGACGGCGGCAGCCCGCGGGCGGCGAGCCGCTCCCGCTGGAGGGCGCGATTCACGGCGCGCCCGAGCTGCTCCTCGGCGAGGAGGTCGGCCGCGGAGCGGCTGAAGTACGTGAGGTGGGTGAGCGGCCGCTCGAAGGCGTCGGCCGGAACGAGGAGGACGCCGTCGAGCCGCCGCTCCTTCGGCGTCCGCTCGAGGGAGAGGCGCTCGAGGTAGGGACCCACCGCGTTCTTCGGGTCGACGGTGAAAAGGTCGACGTACTCGGCGACGATCCGGCCGGTGGGAGCGCTCGCGCCCCGGCCGCGGGCGAAGGCCGAGCGCTCGCCGGGCGCCCCCCCCGCGAGCGACTCGACGGCGGTGCGAAGGCGCCCGGTGCCGTCGAGCACCGCGACCTTCCGCTCGCCCATCCCGCGCGTCGCGAGGAGCGCGGGGACGAGCATCAGCGCCCCGAAGAGGAACGGGGCGAGGACGGTCATGATCAGGAACGAGGGCTTGCGGACGGTCTCGCGGTATTCCCGCTTCAGGACGGCCCAGAGCTTCCTCACGCCGCCACCTCCGGAGGAGCGGTCTCGCCGACCGCCTCGAGGAAGACCTCCTCGAGAGAGGGGGCGACGACCTCGAAGCGGAGGACCCGGAGGCGCGCCGCCGCGGCGGCGAGCACCTCCTGGGCGTCTCCCCCGGGCGCGAGCCGCAGCTCGGCGCGGTTCGTGTCGACCCGCGCCGAGGCGACGGCGGGGTGCTCCGTGAGGAACGCGCCGTCTCCGGCGAACTCGAGGTGGACGGCGTCCCGACCGCCCGAGGCCTTCACCTCGGCGAGCGGGCCCGAGCGGACGACCTTCCCCGCGTGGACGAGGACGATCTCGTCGCAGAGCTTCTCGGCCTCGCCCATCTGGTGGGTCGAGAGGAGGATCGCCTTCCCCTCGGCGGCCAGCTCGCGGAGAAGGCGCCTCACGAGGACGACGTTGACCGGGTCGAGGCCCGAGCCCGGCTCGTCGAGGACGACGAGGTCGGGGTCGAAGAGGAGCGCGCCGGCGAGCTGGACCTTCTGCTGGTTCCCCTTGGAGAGCTCCTCGACCTTCGCGTTCCGCTTCTCCAGGAGCTCGAAGCGGGCGAGCCACCGCTCGGCGGCCGGACGCATCGCGGCCGGGGAGCGCCCCTTGATCTCGGCGAGGAAGAGCAGGTGGTCGAGAACGCGCATCTTCCGGTAGAGGCCGCGCTCCTCCGGGAGATAGCCGAGCCGGTCCCGCGCCGCCTCGACCTCCGCGCCGAAGAGCGCGACCCGCCCCCGGTCGGGGTGGAGGACCCCCGTGATCATCCGGAGCGTCGTCGTCTTGCCGGCGCCGTTCCTTCCGAGGAGGCCGGTGATCCGGCCGGCGGAAACCTCGAACGAGACGCCGTCGACGGCCTTCACCGCACCGTAGTGCTTCACGACGTCGTGGAGGGAGAGGACACGAGTCACGGGGCGGGATCTTACGCACCCCGAGGAGCGCACGGCGAAGCGTATGCTCGAAAGCGAGCCGCCATGATCCGCCGCACCGCCGTCCCGCTCCTCCTCGCCGCACTCGTCCTCTCCTCCTGCGCATCGGGAGGAGGCGCGGACCGCGCGCTCGTCGAGGCGGGGCGCCAGCGACGGCGCGAGCAGCCGCCCCCGACGGCCGCCGAGCTCCGGCTCGAGGTCGACTCCTTCCTCGAGAACGAGCTTCCGTTCCTGCGGGAGAAGGCGATGCGCCGGATCGAGAGGGAGCAGCGGATCTGGCGGGCGATGTTCGTCGGCGGCACGGCCCTCGGCGTTCTCGCCGCCTCTTCCGGGAGCATCGCCGGATCGAGAGGCTCGACGAAGGCCCTCTCCGTCGCCGCCGGCGCCGTCGGCGCGATCGTCGGCAGCGTCGGCTACTACAGGCGCGCTCCGAAGCTGGAGGCCTGCCGGACCTTCCTCGCGGCGGCCCGCGCCGACGTCTCCTCCTGGCGAGCCAATGCGATCCCGCCGGGGGACGGTCCCGTGTCGCCCGCCGTCTGGCACGCGTGGATCGACCGCGTTGCGGCGATCCGCGGGAACGAGGCCTGCGCGGCGGTCCGCTGACCCGCCGGGGCGTCAGCCGCCGGCCGTCCGAGAGGCGATCGCTCCAGCGAGCGCGACGAGGCGGTCGGCCTCCCGCGCGTGGAGCTCCTCGACGAGGCGTCCGTCGTGGACGAACACGCCTCGTCCCTCGGCCCTCGCGGCGCTCCAGGCCGCGAGGAGCCGCCGGGCCGCCTCCACTTCCGAAGGGTCGGGCGCGAACGCGCGGTTCGCGGCCTCGATCGTCCGCGGGTGGATCAGCGTTTTGCCGTCGAAGCCGAGGTCTCGTCCCTGCCGGCAGGCCGTAGCGAATCCCTCCTCGTCCTCGAGCGCGAGGTGGACGCCGTCGAGCGCCGCGAGAGAGTGCGCCCGGGCCGCCAGGACGATCGCCGAGAGGGCGTGGAGGAGCGGCTCCCGCCCCGGGACGTGCCGGGCGCGCAGCTCCTTCGTCAGGTCGGAGGTCCCGGCGACGAGGCCGGCGACCGACGGGTGCGCGCCGGCGAGGAGGTCGGCGGCCAGGACACCTCGCGGTGTCTCGATTGTCAGCCAGAGGGCCGGTGCCGCCGTCGCGCCGGACGCGCCGAGGACGCCGGCGGCCTCCCGGACGTCTTCGAGCGTCTCGACCTTCGGCAGGACGATGCCGTCCACGGGCAGGCGGGCGAGGGCGGCGAGGTCCTCCCGGTGCCACGGCGTCCCGCGCGCGTTCACCCTCACGAGGAGCTCGCGCGGGGCGAAGCCGCCCGCGGCGACGGCCTCGACGACGGCGCGCCGCGCGGGTTCCTTCGCCTCCGGGGCGACCGAGTCCTCCAGGTCGAGGATCACGGCGTCGCAGGGAAGCGTCCGCGCCTTCGCGAGCGCCTTCGTGTTCGAGCCGGGAACGTAGAGGACGGAGCGCCGGGGGCGCTCGACGCCGGGGGAGGGAACCGTAGGCGGCTCGGACATGCGTTCGATTCTAGGGAGGCGGCCGCCCCCGGGTTCACAATGAAGCTGATGACGACCTTCGGCCTCGTTCTCGTCGTCGGAGTCCCGCTCCTCGTCCTCGTCGTCTATCTCGAGGGGAAGCGGCAGGCGCGGATCTACGGCCCGCCGAGCGCCCGCCCGAACCTCGCCGGCGCCGGCCTCCTCGAGCTCCAGAAGCACCTCCAGGCCGACCGGCGCGTCGACACGCTCGTCGAGCAGGTCCGGGACGAGGCGGCGGAGACGGAGCAGGACGCAGGGGGAGAGGGGCGGAGACCGTCGGCGGACACGGGGCGAGAGCCCCGCCCCGCTCCGCCCGATCGGAAATCCTGAGAGGCGAGGCGGCGAGGACTCCGGGATTCCTTTCGCGGAGGCCGGCATCCGTATTGCGTGTGTGTCAGCGTGTGCCCTGAGACACCTGACACACGGCCCGAAACGAAACACGGATGATCCGTACCGACACGTCTCGTCCCGAAATGGGACGGGACGGGGGGAGTGAAGAGATGAAGAAGACCGCCCTGATCGCCCTGACCGCCCTCGCCGCGATCGCCGTCCTCGTTCCGGCCGGGAACCTGATGGCGAACGACTCCGCCACCGTGACAGTGACCGCCAACGTGGTGGGGACCTGCAAGTTCGTTTCGCCCAAGACGGGAGCCGTCTCCTTCGGCGCTCTCGACCCGTCGGCGGCAACGGACGTGGCGGGCACCGTCTCGCAGCCCCAGTTCTGGTGCACGAAGGGCGCGGCCTACACGATCTCGGACGACAACGGTCTGAACGAGACCGGAACGACCTTCCGCATGGTGCACGGCACCAACGCGGCCGAGTTCATCCCGTACTCCTTCACCTACACCGCGTCCGGCACGGGAACCGGGCCCCAGAGCCCGTTCACGATGGACATCGCCGCTCAGGTCCTCGGCGCGTCCTACGCGAACGCGCTCGCGGGCGCGTACAGCGACACGGTCACGCTCACGATCAACCCTTAGGCCAGCAAGAGACCTCGCGAAAGGGGACGCGGGCGGGGCTCGCGTCCCCCTTCTCCTGCTACGGATGGACTCCGGCGGGATTCTGCGTCGCGAAGGGGAGCTCCGATCGTGATGTTGCGCCGACGCCTGCTGCGTGTTCTCGTCGTCCTCGTCTGCGGGGCGATGAGCCACGGCGCGGTCGCGGACGGCGGGCTCGTCTCCGTCTCCGCCACCGTGCTCTCGAAGAGCAACTGCAAGTTCCGGACGAGTGCCGCGGCGCTTCCGTTCGGGACGTTGGACGCGGCCCTTTCGTCCGACCGGGTCGTGAGCGCCACGCTCGACTTCCGCTGCCAGGGAAGTGCGCCGATCGCCTCCTTCATGTTCTCCTCGGACGACGGCCTGAACGAGTTCGGACCGAACCGTCCCCGGATGAAGCACGCCACGGATTCGAACGAGTACCTTCCCTACAGCCTCGGACTCTCCCCCGCGACGGGCACCATCGGAAAGGGAGTGACCGGGACGCTGACCCTGACGGGGACCGTCACGCCGGCCGACGTCGCCGCCTCGATCGCGGGCTCCTTCTCCGACACGGTCACCCTCACGCTCCTGCCGTAGGGCGGAGAGACACACGCTAACATTCCTCTCCATGAAGGCCGGATGGACCGCCCTCCCGTCCCTGGCTTTGACTGCGGCGTTCGTGTTGGCCCGTCCGGCGTCCGGCGCCGAGTTCTCGGTCTCGCCCATCCGCATCGAGTTCGACCGGACCACGCGAACGTCTTCCGTGAACGTGCGCAATGACGGCGATCGGCCTCTGCGGGCGCAGGTCACCCTCTCGGAATGGTCGCAGGACGGGGACGGACGAGACGTCTATTCCGACTCGAAGGACCTCGTCTTCTTCCCGAAGATCCTGAGCGTCGAGCCGGGCGCGGAGGCCGTCGTGCGTATAGGCGTCCGGTCGCTCCCGGCGTCCGTCGAGAAGACCTACCGGCTCTACGTCGAAGAGATGCCCGAGCCGAGCCCGGAGGGTGGGGCGCGGGTGAACGTGCGCGTCCGGTTCGGCGTGGGAGTCTTCGTGCAGCCGCCCGTGAAGTCGACCCGGGCGGAGATCGTGGCCCTGGATCTTCGTGACGGCCTGCTCCAGGTCCCGGTCCGGAACTCGGGGTCGGTTTCATTCCGGGTCGACAAGGTTCTCCTCTGCGGTACCCGCGCCAGCGGGGAGCCGCTGAGCCGCGAGATCGGCGGGTGGTACGTCCTCGCCGGGGCCACGCGGCCCTTCCAGGCGCGCCTGACCGAGGAGGAATGCCGCGGCCTGGTCCGGATCGACGTCGCGGCCGTCGGCGCGGACCTGAAACAGGAGGCCGGTCTCGACGTCCCCGACGGGGCGTGTGCGCGCTGAGCGCCTTCCCGGCTGCCTGATTCTCGCCCTCCTGCTCGCGTGGTCCGCGGCCGCACGGGCCGGGGAGACGATCGTGGTCCGGGTCGTCCTGAACGAGATCCCGAAAGGCGAGCTTTTCGCCGCCCTCGAGGACGACGGAGGCATCCTGCTGAAGGCGGAGGACCTGACGGCGCTCGGCCTCGTGCCCGCGGATCGGCCGGTCCGGACCATCGACGGGGAGCCGTGGGTCGCGCTCGGCGAGGCCGCGGGCATCACGTTCCGCCTCGACATGGCGACCCTCACGCTCCACCTGGTCGCGACCCCCGCGAGCTTCCCGTCGAGCACGCTCGATCTCCTCCCGAAGCGCCGGCTCGACGCGATTCGAACGAGAGACCGCTCGGCGTTCTTCAACTACCGGCTCGACTACACCGGGGAGGCCGGGCTGCGTCTGCGGAACCTCTCCTTCGGCCAGGAGCTGGGCGTGCGGCTCGGCGACTGGCTGCTCCACGGGGAGGGGCGCTGGGAGCGGACGGACGAGCAGCAGCGGTGGCTCCGGCTCTCGACCTCGCTCACGCGCGACGACCGGGAGCGCCTGACCCGCTTCGTCGCCGGCGACTTCGTCGGGACGAGCGGCCTTCTCGGGAGCGCGCTCGGCCTCGGCGGCGTGAGCTACTCGCGGGCCTTTCGGATCGACCCCTACCTCGTCACCCGCCCGGCCTTCGAGTTCACCGGCTCGGCGCTGACGCCGTCCCAGGTCGACGTCTTCCTCGACGGGCAGAAGATCGCCACGCAGGCGTTTCCGCCCGGGACGTTCTCCCTTCGCAACATCGTCGGCTACACGGGAGCGCGGACGCTCGAGGTCGTCATCCGGGACGTCGCCGGACGCGAGGAGCGCCACCTCGTCCCCTTCTACTTCTCCGACGTCGGTCTTTCCCGCGGCCTCTCGGACTTCAGCTATTCGATCGGGGCGCCGCGCCGGGAATTCGGCCAGGCGAGCTTCGACTACGGCTCCCTCACGTTCCTCGGCTTCCACCGCTGGGGCGTCACGGATGGCCTGACCCTGGGGGCGCGTGCGGAAGCGAATGGCGACGTCTTCAACGCAGGTCCGGATGTCGCCGCCGTCCTCGGGCGCTGGGGCACCTTGACCGCCGCGGCGAACGTCAGCGCGGGTCGCGGCGCGGAAACGGGGTGGGCCGGAGCCCTCTCGTGGGTTTACGGCGGCCGCTCTCTGGGCGGACGGCTCTTCGTGAGGTCGTTCAGCTCGGGCTACGCCACGGTGGACGAGGCGAGCTCCTCGGCGCGCACCCGGGTCGAGACCGGCGTCGGATTGAACGCCACTTCGCCCCGGCTCGGTTCCCTCGCCTTCGATCTCTCTCGCCGGGAACGATTCGACGGGCCGACGGAGTCGAGCGTCTCCACCACGTTCTTCCGCAGGGTCTGGAGGTCCGCTCATCTCAGGGTGAGCGGGCGCTGGACGAGCGGGGAGAGCTCCCGTCGCGAGCTCTTCGTCGGGCTCACCGCCTACCTCGGAGGGCAGGCGACACTCTCCGCCGGCGCCCGAAGCGAGAACGGCCGGGAGTCCTTCGCCGTCGAAGGGCTTCGAGGCGCGCCCCTCGGGGAGGGGATCGGCTACGGTCTGTCCGCGAGGGTGCCGCTCGAGAGCGGCGGGGAGACCCAGGGCTCGGCGAATGTCCAGGTCAAGCGCCGCTTCGGTCTCTTCACGGCGGGAGTCGATCTCTCGGATGCTCCTGGCGCCGGACCGAGCGAGACCTACAGGCTCTCGGCCGTCGGCGGGCTCGCGTGGGCCGGCGGCACGCTGCGCCTGACTCGACCGATCACCGACAGCTTCGGCGTGGCCCGTGTCGGAACGCTCGAGGGGGTCCGCGTCTCGCAGAACGGCCAGGTCGTCGGACAGACGGACGACACGGGCGTCGTCTTCCTTCCGGAGCTCGCTTCGTTCCTGGAGAACCAGGTGACGATCGAGAACCGAGACATCCCTCTCGACTACTCCGTTCCCGCGCTGACGAAGGTCGTCTCTCCCCCCTTCCGGAGCGGCTCCGTCCTGTCGTTCGACGTCCAGCGGGTGCAGGGCGTCACGGGGACGATCCTCGCGCGCCGGGAGGGCGACGTCGTGCCGGTCGAGTTCGCGGTCTTCACGCTCGAGACCGCGGCCGGCCCGGTCGAGCACACGACGGGAACCGGGGGAGAGTTCTACCTGGAGGACCTCGCGCCCGGCCGTTACGTGGGGCGGGCGAGCCCGGCGGGCCGACCCTGCACCTTCACGCTCGAGGTGCCGGATTCGACGGAGTTCATCTTCGAGGCGCCGCCTCTCGTCTGCGAGCCGAATCGATGATCCGCGTCCCGGTGCGTGTCGCTAGAATGGCCGTCGCGATGAGACCTCGCCTGCTCCTCGCCTTCTTCGCCGTGGGGGCCGCGATCGTCGGAGCGCCCGCGCGGGCGGACATCCGGTGCTCGATCCAGAACGTCACGCCCGTCTCCTTCTCCACCTACGACGTCTTCCGGACGTCGCCGCGAGATGCGCAGGGCTCGGTGACCTACACCTGCCGCGGCGTCGGACAGCGGACGGTCACGATCGACCTGTCGAGCGGCTCCTCCGGGCGGTTCAACCCGCGAAGCATGTCGTCGACGGGCAGCACGCTCCCCTACAATCTCTTCCTCGATTCGGCCTGCACGACGATCTGGGGAGACGGCAGCGGAGGGAGCTCGCGTTACGGCCCCTTGTCGCCGCCGAACAACACCTCGATCGTCGTCCCGATCTACGGTCGGATCCCGCCGGAGCAGAACGTCGCCCCCGGGAGCTACGCGGACTCCGTGACGCTGACGCTCAACTTCTGACGCGCGCGGCCGCGGACCGAATCCTTCGCCGCGGAGCGCTCGACGCCCGGGAACGACGGCGGCGGCCCGGAGCGGCGTCTCGGCTCTTCGCTCAGCGCGGCTGCGCGGAGAGCGAAACGGGCCACGCGTAGACGCCGGGCTGGGTGGCGGGGTTCAAGAGGAGTCTGTAGCCGAGCTCGGAGACGACTTCCGCGCGGCCGCGGAACGGGCGCTCGACGAAACCAGTGCCCCGGATCTCGACCCGCTCGCCGGACTCCTCGAGGACCACGGCGTCGAACTCGCTGCTCTCGACCTCGAGGACGAGCATGTAGCCGTTCGAGGAGTTCGTCCGGACACGGACCCGGCTCGACGCGGGCAGGTCGACGTAGCCGCGCCGGACGTCGTCCGCGCTCACGCGGACGCTTCCGGGCTGGAGGTCGACGGAGCAGGACGCCGTGGCCCGGATGAAGGCCGAGACCTCGACGGAGCTCGTCGCCGCGACAGCGGGCTGGCCCGCGAGGATCGCGACCGCCAGGGCGAGCGGAATCGCCGGGAACGCCCAGGCCGATCTCGGCTTCGTCGTCGCTCGGGAGCTGCGGGCCGCTGCGTGCTTCGTCATCGCTCTTCACGGGATGAAGAGCGAGCGTCATGCCACCAAAGCGGCTGTCTAAGTTATTGTATGGAAAGTGTTTGTGCGAGCCGTGGGACGGGGATGGTGTCTCCTGGAACAGGCCTGACACAGGGTCCGGGCACAGAGAAGCAGGCGGCCCGGACGGCGCGAGCGGCCTCGGAAGGCGTCAGCCTCCTCCGTCGTGGCACGGCTACCTGAGCCTCGACCGCTGGAGCGCGATCCCCGCGGCGAGGATCAGGGCCGCGAGCGTCGCGAGGCCCCAGGGGCCGGCCACCGGAATCGTGGCGACGCTCTCCCCCGGCTGGCCGGGGCCGCCCTGGTCGACGATGACGCCGTCGATCCCCGTGTCGTCGCCGGTCTGCCCGTCGACGAGAGTGAAGCTGGCCGTGGGGATGCCGCGGCTCTCACCGAAACCGACGCCGGGAAGCGTGTACCAGACGGCGACGCCGTCTCCCGGGACGAGAGGTCCGTACTTCCGGTAGACGGGCGGCACGGCAGAGGCTCCGTGATACCAGACCCGCACGCTCGCGCCGCCTGCCGGACACGGGATCCGGAACGCGACGAGGCCGTGCGGGAAGTCGTACTGCAGGTCGCCTTCCGCGACGGCGCTCTCGGCCAGCGCGGCGACCTCCTGCAGGGACGAACAGCCGCCGCCGAGGAGCTCGACGGTGAGCCAGCCTGCGCCCGAGGCTGCCGGGAGCGAAGCGACTCCGGCCTGGAGCGAGTCGGCGATGCCGTCGCCGTTGCCGTCCCCGGGGGCGAGGGGCGGAACGCCGAGCCCGCCGGGGAAGGAGTCTTCGGTCGAGGCGGGAACGCCGTCTCCGTCGTCGACGGGCGCAGGCACGAAGACCTGCACGAGGACGTCGACCCCGTCGTTCGTCGGATCGGGATCGGTCGCGTCGCCGTTCACGACGAAGGGGTGGGTGACGATCCCTTCGACGGTCGCGACGACGCGGGCCGTGACGTGGCACTCGGCGGAGCCTCCGGCGGGGAGGGCGTCGAGGACCCACTGGCCTGCGGCGAAGGCGCCGCCGCAGGAGTCGGACTCCCACTCGAGGCCGGAAGGGAACGGCGCGTCGACGGTGCCGCCGGTGGCGTCGGAGGGACCGGCGTTGAAGACGGCGACCCCGTAGGTGACGAGGGCGTCGGGCGCGGACGGCTCGACCTTGGCCGTCGTGGAGAGCCGGAGGTCGGCTCTCGGGCCGCCGGCCGGATGCCGCGGGTCGAAGAAGCAGACGGCGGTGCCCGGGCCGAGGCGGCCCGGCTCGTTGGCGGCGTAGGAAAGGCCGAGGCGGGCCTCGAGGTCCTGGATGCCGGCGCTGGCGCTCCCACCGCCCGAGCCGTCGGACGCCGCGACCTGGAGCGCGATCGCGAAGCTGGAGTGGTAGAGGATCGCCTGGAAGGTGAGGGGCTCGCTGCCGCCAGCCCGGGAGACGCCGCTCCACTGGACGACCGTGCAGGCTTCCCCCGCGATCGCGCCGGAGGGACGAGGGCAGGAGGCGGCCTCCTGCCACCGCACCGTGCCGTCGCCGAGAGCGAGGTCGTCGTGGAAGACGGCGATGCGGGCGGGGAACGAGGCGGTCGGCGTGCCCGGGACGAGCGGGACGTAGCCGGGGACGGACGGCACCGAGTCGTTGCTGTAGTCGCGCCCGTCCTCCGCGGAGAGGGAGCCGGTGGCGGCGAGATACCCGTTCGTGGAGGCGACGAAGCCGGAGACGGGGGAGCCGTAGAGCTGGAACGGGCGCGTTGGGACGAAGGCGGCCCCCTCGTCATCTCCCGGCGCGGGGAAGGTGAGGAGCGAGCCGCCGCCGGCCAGGTCGACGAACTGGAATGGGCAGGACCCCGTCGTCTGGTCGAACATCTCGTAGCCCCAGGCGTCGGGCGGGGCGATGGGCTCCGGGAGCGCCTGTCCGGGCGCGGTCGGGGCGAAGAGGGCGATCACCGCGGGCGCGAAGAGGAGGAAGGCGTGGCGGAGCGTCGTTCTCATCGTCGCGTCCTCTACTGCAACGTGACCGTCATGCCCCAGGAGGAGATGCTGCCGGTGTCCTGACCCGCCATGTCGACCGCCGTCAGGCGCCAGGTCCCGGCGAGGGGCGCTCCCGCGAAGGCAGAGAGCGGCGTATAGGGGCGAAACCTCCCGTTGATCGCCGGATTGCCGGAGCACTGGCCGTCGGCCGCGGTCGCGGCGGCGTCGTCGAAGACGACGTTGAGGTTGTCGTTCGAGCAGCCGCACTGGGCCGTGGGGTTCGGGTCGGGGACGAGGGGCCGGTGGAGGAGCGTGACGGTGGTGCCGGACTCGACGTGCGTCAGCCGGAAGATCAGGTCGCCGACGTAGGTGTGGGTGACGACGAGGCTGACGACGAGGGAGCCGACCGTGCCGGGGTCGGAGACGACGAGGTCGTCAGTGGTCGTTCGCGGGTTCGTGCACTCGCAGATCTGCGAGTAGCCGCCGCACTGGAGGATGGCGAGCGGGGGGAGCGTGCGGGTGTAGGTGCGGACGCGCCCCACCGACGAATCGCTCGCCCAGATCTCGAGGTTCCGATCGGGGTTCTCTCCCCGGAGGTCCGCCGAGGACTGGAAGACGACCGCGGGGGGGCTCGCCCCGGCGGCGACGGCGGGGAGCGTGAAGTCGCTGGAGGTCAGGAGGACCGCCTCTCCCCCTCCCACCGTGAGGAGCGACGTCTCGAACGTCCCGGAGAGGAGGCTGAGGCGCTCGGTGGCGATGAGGTTGCCGTTCGAGCCGCCGATGCGGGCCGAGGTGTAGGCGACGAGGCCGCTCGCGTCGTTGGTGGCCTGAACGAAGGACGAGTTGCCCGACTGCCAGCGGAAGACCTCGAACGAGCCGTCGGCGTTGGACGAGGCGAGGTTCGCGTTGGAGACGAAGGAGACGAACGCGCCGTCGGCGGTGATGGACGGGGCGTCGCTGGCGATGGCGCCCGTCGTGTTGGTGATGCGGGTGTAGGTCCCGGGCGAGGACGGGGCGACCCAGCGGAAGATCTCGGCGTTCCCGTCGGCGTTGGCCGCCCCGGTGAAGCCGCAGGTCGAGACGAAGACCGCCGTGGTCGGCGTGCCCCATGCGGCGTGAGGGGAGTGAGAAGTGCAGGCGGTGGGAGAGCCGGCGGTCACGAGGAACGTGGAGTCCCCGGTCCAGCGGGCGATCTCGCGATTCCCGTTGGAGTTGGCGCCGCCGAGGTTGCACGTCGTCTCGAAGAAGATCGAGCTCCCCGCCGCGTCGTCGGAGATCGAGGGCGCACCGTTCGTGCAGCCGGTCGTATTCGTCACCTGCGTGAGGGTCGAGGTGACGGTGTCGTAGCGGTAGATCTCCGAGTTCCCGTCGGGGTTCCCGGCGGTGGGCGCGTTGCTCGCGAAGGCGACGAAGCGGCCGTTCCGCGTGATCGAGGGTCGGCCGACCGTTCCGCTCGCGAAGCTCGTCAGGCGGCGATAGACGTTCGAGGCGAACGTGAAGACCTGCTCGACGGCGTTCGGGTTGTCGCTGGTGAGGTTCGCGTTCGAGACGAAGGCGATGACCGAGCCGTCGTCGGAGGTCGCCGGCTGGCGGTTGAAGTGCGGGTTGAAGACGACGCCGCCCGACTTTACTTCGACGTTCGCCCCGGAGGTGTCGGTCATCCGGATCGGCGAGGCGACGCAGGAAGAGGGGAGCTCGACCTTGTCGACCATGAGCGCCGAGTCGTAGCTCGAGTCGGTCCCCCCCTGGTCGGCGACGGTGAAGGTGAGGGTGTAGGTCCCCGGCTGGGAGATGGTGACGCAGAGGTCGGAGAACGCGGTCATGCGGCCGCCGCCGTTGTCGTTCTCGAACTCACTCGAGTTCACCGGGCTTCCGCCCTTGTTCACCCTGTAGCGGACGCCGTTGTAGGGCGGAGTGTCGGTCCAAGGCGACCCGCCGCCGGGCCGATACACGCTCCGCCGGAGAATGGGCGTGCCGCTGAGGTCTATCGAGAAGAGGTCGTCGTAGGCCGCCGCGCCGCCTCCGGTGCGCCTCCGTTCGTCCGTCAGGACGAGCCACGAGAGCGAGAGATTGACCGGAGCCGCCGAGACCGAGAAAGTCTGCGACAGGGTCGTGACGTGGTATTCGGGGACTCCGTTGCCGTCCAGGTCGGTTGAGGGCGAGCTGGGCGTGTAGTGCGTCGAGAGAAGCGCGGCCCAGGTGTCGTCCGGGAACGGAAGATCGAAGCCGCCAAAGGGCCGGTCGAAGCTGCTCGCCCTCACGGCGTCCGCCCTTCCGACGCCGCCCACCGTCCAGCCGCTCAGGTTGCCTGTCTCGAACGACCCGTTCGCGATGGCCTGCGACACTGCCGGAGGTGCCAGGGAGGCGGACAGCGCGAGACAGCCGAGCGCGGCGAGGAGCCAGTTGCGATCTGCGGCTGGAGCCATGGACACTCCTCCCGGTACAGAATGCCATGCACTTCCCGGACCATGCAGGCTGACGCGAAATGACCCCGGGCTTGTAGCGTCGTGAGACGCCCGAGCATCTATTTGGGAACGCCGTCCCGAATCAGAGTCTTGCGCGGGATCAGTTTGTGAAACTCTGTCGCGACATCGCCCGGGGTTTTCCCGGTCAACGACGCGGAATCGATGCAGAGAGGCGGTCTTCTCGCTCCGTTCCCGACAGAAACGCGTTGCGTGTCTCAGGTGTCTCTCGGTGTGCCACCTCTGGCACAGAAATCGCTCGCGAGTTCATGATGGCTAGCTCGAGCGCACAGAAAATGGTCGAGCGGGTGCGAGCGGCAACGCCGGGATTTCCCGAGGGAGATGGGGCGGTGCGGTCGATCGCAGAAGGTTCGAATCCGGGTGGCCGAGGCGCCCCGCGGATCAGCTGAACGTATTTGCGGCTCCGGTGCCCCTGGCGGGCCCCGCGGCCGGGAGTGAGAGACCCAACTTGGAGGAAGGAAACGAAATGAAGAACTCGATGAAGCTCCTCGCCCTCGTCCTCGTCGCCGCCGCGGCCCTGTTCGGCGCGGTCCAGCCGGCCCAGGCACAGGCCCAGGGCACCACGGCCGTCTCTGTGAACGTGAACGGCATCGTCATCCTCTACTACTACAGCAGCGTGAACGTGACGATGCCCGCGGACCTCCTCGGGTCGCAGGCGGTCAGCGCCGGCGCCGCTGCCCCGACTGCGGTCGCCGTTGCGACGGGCGCGGAGGCGACGCTCGCCAACCCCACGTCGGCCACGCCCGTCTCTCTCGCCGCCATGAACCTCGACATCCTCAATGCCTGGTCCGTCCGCTCGCTCAACACGGCCAGCGGGACCACCCAGGTCACGATCAGCGGAACGCAGGACACGCTCACGGCGGGCGCCGGGAACGTGATCACGATCGACGACAGGCAGGTCCGCGCGACGTCCGGGGCCTTCGGGGCGACCTCCACCTTCCCGTCGGCGGGGACGTTCGTCACTCCTCAGACTGGTGACGTCCGGCTCGTGCTCGACATGTCGGCGACGACTGCGACCGGCAACTTCGCCGGCGGCAACTACACCCTCACGGCCGTCAACCTGTAGCGCGGTTCGAGGAGGGGGGCGCCGACGACGATGTGGGCCGAGCGCGGGAGGCTTCCCTCGATCGGCCTGCGGCTCGCCGGCGCCGCGCTCGTCTCTCTCTGCACCTGGCCGGCCGCGGGGGTGCCACCGGCGCCCCCCCGGCCGGCCGTCGGTTTCCAGATCGAGCTTCCTCGTCTCGTCGAGCTCGACTCGATCGGCGGACGGGACCTCCTCGCGACCGGAAACGCCCCGACGAACGGCCTGGTCACGGGCCTCTCCTTCGACCTCGGAAGCTACAGTGCCGCGGGCGCGAGCCGCCCCCATGCCCTTCGGGCGCGCGTCGTCCGGCGCGTCGAGAAGCTCTGGCGGGTCGCGCTGGAGGGCTCGACGAAGGCATCCGACGCACACGAGGTCCGCGTCGAGCTGATCGCTCCCGACGGGACGGTCGGCGCGCTCGGGGTCGCCGGAGAACCCGCGGCGAAGATCGCGATCAGGGCCGTTCCGCTGAATCCCGTCCGGATCGAGGAGGGGGGCACGGCGTTCCTGCAGGGAGGCGTGGAGCTCGAGCTCGACCTCGCCACGGCCAGGCAGGCCGGCCGCTACGAGGGGTCCATCTCCGTCACGGTCATTCCGCGATGACGGCCCTCCGGCGCCTCTCGATCGCCGCCCTCATCGGGCTCGGCTTCCTGGCTCCGGGCGCCCGGGCGCAGATCGCCCTCTCGCCCCCGATCGTGGAGGTCGACCTCTCCGGCCGCTCGGCGACGGAGTCGGTGCGCCTCATCAACATGGGGAAGCGCGACGTCGAGGTGAGCGTCCGCGTCGAGCCGTTCGACCTCGACGAGGCGAACAAATATCGGTCGCTCCCTTCGACCGAGGACTCGCTCGACCGGTGGATGGTCGTCCAGCCCGGGCGCTTCGTCGTGCCGGCCGGACAGTCCCGGGCCGTCCGCTTCTCCATCCGGCCGAAGTCGAGGCCGGCGCTCGGGGAGCACCGCGCGATGCTCTTCTTCGAGGAGGTCGAGCGCGAGAGCGGGCCCGCGACGACGCTGAAGGCGCTCTTCCGCGTCGGCGCGGCGATCTACGCGCACGTCGGCGAGGTCCGGCGCGTCGGGCGCGTCGTTTCGACGAGCTGCTCGCGCGATGGGGGGCTCCTCGAGATCGCGAGCGAGGGGAGCGCGAATGCGCGGATGACGGGGCGATGGGGTCTCTGGAGCGCGTCCGCCTTCCCCGGAATCGGGGCGACGACCTACTCGACAGCGGCCGCGAGCGCTGCGGAGGGGGCGCGGCCCACGCCGCCGGCCGGGCTCCTCTTCGAAGGGAGCCTGCCGACGGTGCCCGTCCTCCCCGGCACGCGGAGGAACGTCCTCGTCCCGCTTCCGAAGGAGGCGCCGGAGGGCGATCTCGTGCTTCACCTCCTCGGGACGCTCGGCGGGACGCCTCTCGACCTCGCGGTGCCGTGCCGCCTCCCGGCGGCGCCGCCGGCACCCGAGTCGACGCCGGCCCCGCCGGCCGCTCCGCCACGTTGACCGTGCGGCTCCGGGCGCTCGCCCTCGTCCTCCTTCTCGCCTTCACCCCGCCGGCTCTGGCCGCGCGCGCGCTGGAGGTGAGCGGCGAGACCGCCGTCGTCGCGGGGATCGTGGTGAACGGGCAGGAGGTCGCGACGGAGGAGCTGATCCGCGCGGAAGGGACGCTCTGGATCCCGCTCGGGCCGCTGGCCGAATGGACCTACTCCGAGGTTCGGACGGTGGAGTCGCAGGTGCAGCTCGTGACGCCTCTCGGCATGGCTCTCGTCAACGACGAGGAGCTGCGCGAGTTCGACGGGCAGCGCTACGTGAGCGTCGCGTTCCTCGAGAGACGGCTCGGGGCACGGGTCGCCTTCGACGAGGCCCAGGGCGCGCTGGTGGTGCAGCTGGCCTGGAGCGAGCCGGCGGCCGCGACGGGTCCCGGTCCGAGGCTCACGCCCGACGTGAGGGCGCCCGGGAGCTCCCTTTCCCTTCTCCGGCAGGACCTCTACTACGACCGGTCGCACTCGGACGGGCGCGCCACCTCGGCGACGACGGTCGCCGGGCGGGTGGCGGGAGGCCGCTTCCGGCTGCGCCTCGACTCGGACCTCGAGAACTACTCGCTCCTCTCCGAGGCGGTCTGGGTCAAGGACCTCGGCCGGGCGAAGGTCCTGGTGGGGCACCAGAACGTGTCGCTGAACCCGCTCCTCCCCTCCTCGAGCCTGTCGGGCGCACAGCTCGCCTGGACGAACAAGCCCGAGACCCTCTTCCCGGTCTCGACAGACGGTCGCGAGCTGCTGCCGCGGCAGATGCGGTCGACGACGACGATCCGCGGGCAGGGACCGATCGGCGGCATCGCCGAGCTCCGGGTGGACGGCGTCTTCCGCCAGAGGGTGACGGTGGGCCTTTCGGGGATCTACGAGTTCCTCGACGTGGAGCTGCCAGGCCGGGCGAGTACGCGGGTGGAGGTCTACACCTTCAGCCGCGACAACCTCCTCGTCCCGACCGGTGTCCAGGCGAAGACCGTCGCGACGTCCGACTACCTGCTGCCGGCGGGCACCTGGACGCTCGTCGGGGGAGCGGGAGCCGCCGGGAACCTCGGGTCGGAGCTTCTCGGCAGCGACCGCGGGGGGAAAGGGGCGATCGGGTTCGTCCAGGCGCGGCGGGGGATCTCGAAGAGCCTCGGGGTCGAAGTCTCGGCGCGAGCGGACGAAGAGGGCTGGCAGGTCGTGGGCGGCCTCGACGCCGTCCTGCGTGAGGCGGTGACTCTCTCGCTCTTCGCCGGAACGGGGAAGGACGGGAGCGGCTACCGGGGCGAGGCGGGCTGGTTCACGCCGCGGGTTCGCCTGTCGGCCTTCTCGTCCATGCGCGACGAGGGGTTCGCGGGACCGGCGTCGCCGCGAAACGAGGAGCACTACGGCGAGGCGCTCGTTCGCCCGCTCCCCTGGCTCGAGGTGGGGGCGGCCGCGCGATCCTGGAGGAGCGCGGACGCCGGGTTCGACTGGGTGCGGCCGGTCCTCTCCGCCCGGCCCGCTCCGTGGCTCATGGTGCGGGCCTGGCCGGTGTTCGACGGCGAATACCGGGTCGACCTCTTCGCTCAGATGGGAAGGAAGACCACCCTCTCGGCCTACCACCAGGGCTACTTCGGCGCCGAGGCGTCCTCCGCCCTCGATTCGCGCCATCGCGTTTCGGTGGGTGCGGAGCTCGGGGGAGACCGGGCTCCCCGGGTCTCGGTCGTCGCCCGCCGGCAAGGCGTCCGGAGCTTCCGGGCCGACCTCGGCCTCGGAGCGATCTGGAGCGACGGGAAGGTGGGCGTCCTGGCGAGCGCCTTCTACCCCCTCACCGCCGGGCTCTTCCTGCGCGGCGAATACGAGTCGGTGCAGCTCTCGCGGGCGAAGGGGACGCCGAGCTCGCCGCGCGTCCTCGTGGGGCTTTCGGCGAACTTCGGATACGTGGGGAACCGCTTCCTCCCGACCGACTCGAGCCCCTGGTCTACGGGACGCGGCGCGCTCGCGGGGCGGATTCGACGGGAGGCTGGCGACGCTGAGGTGAACGCCGACCTGGCCGGAATCGCTGTGAGGGTGGATGACCGGGTCGCGGCACGGACCCTTGCCGGCGGGACGTTCTACGTCGGCGACCTGTCCGAGGGCGTCCACCGCGTGGAGCTGGACGACGAGCGCTTGCCGATCGAGCTCGTGCCCGTCAGGAACGAGCTCGTCGTGGAGGTCGTCGCCGGCGCCGTGACTCGAGTCGACTTCCCGGTTCGCGTGGAGCTGTCGATCGCCGGCAGGATCACGTGCGCGGCGGGCGCGCCGGCGCGGGGGGCGATCATCGAGGCGGTCGACGGCGACGGACGTGTCGTGGGGAGTACCGAGTCCGACTCATTCGGCCTGTACCGCCTCGACGGGATCCGTCCCGGGAGCTACTCGGTCAGGGTCGCGGCCGAAGGCGCGCAGGGCCCAGCGGCGACTCGCGCGGTCACGGTGACGAACGACTTCCTCTTCGACGTAGACGTCAAGGTGGACTGCCCGGTCGGGACGCTGCCGCCGGCGGGAGTCGCGCCCGCGCAGAACGATCGCTGACGGTCGGGGCGTGTACCGGGACACAGCCCCACCATGTCTCATGACACAAGTCCCCCTCCGGTCTCGTTCGTTCAAATAGTTGTCTGTAAGCTGTTTACGCGGTGCCTAGGGCTGGCCGCAGCCTTGCGCATGTCCCGGCATGCGCCGCAGCCGCCGAACCGAGTCGCAGCCGATCCGCCGAACCGTTCGATTCGCTGCCGGCGGCCTCCTTCTTCTCCTCTGCCTCGCGTTCTCCGCTTCGGCGGCGGCGGCCGCGGGGAACACGAGCGTGGGGATCCGGATCACCTCGTGGCCGGTTGGCCCGTCGCAGGCGCACGTCACGGCCGTGACGGATTCGGAGATGCCCGCCGAGGTGGCCGCGACGGTGAGCACGAGCCGCCCGATCGCCGCGTCCACTCCGGCTGGGACGAAGAAAGCCGCGGCGGCCTCCGCGACGCCGTCGATGATCTCCGCGGACCGTCTTCCCGGCGAGTCCGACGAGCGCGCCCTGGTTCTCGTCTCCTGGGAGTAGCGAGGAGCTACGATCCCGGCCAGGTGGCCGTCGCGTTCCTCCTTCGTAGCCTCGCCTCTGCCGCGCTCCTCGGCGCGGCGTCGCTCGCTCACGCGGAGCTCCCCGCCGCCGGCGGGCTCGTCGTCTCCCCCACGAGGGTCGTCCTCGTGGGAGACGGGGCGGGCGCGAAGCTGGTCGTCCGGAACACGAGAGCGAGCACGACGACATATCGGCTCTCGTTCGTTCGGATGAGGATGGGAGAGCGCGGCGCGATGAGCTTCGTGACCGAAGCGTGGACCGGCGAGCTCTTCGCCGACGGCCTGGTCCGCTTCTCTCCCGCCGTGCTGAAGCTCGCCCCCGGTCTCGACCACGCGGTTCGGCTGAAGGTGAGGCTGCCGCACGGCGTCGGGCCGGGCGAGTATCGGTCCCACCTGCTCTTTCGACCCGTGGAAGCGCCGGGCGAAGCGGACGCCGTCGCTCGGGAAGAGGGAGGCGCCGCCGGCGACGCTCGCGCCGGGCCGCCCGTCGGCGTCACCGTGCCGGTCATCGTACGAGTCGGCGACGTGAGCGCGGAGGTGCGCATCGCGAGCCTCACGGTCCGCGGGACCGCGGAGGGCTCCCGCCTCGAGGTGGTTCTGGAGCGCAGCGGGAGTGCTTCCATCTACGGCGATCTCGCCGTCCGGCTGGAGTCCGACGGAGCCCGTACCGAGCTGGTGGGAGGCCTCGCAGGCCTGGCCGTCTATGCCCCGAACGAACGGCGTGTCGTGGAGATTCCGCTCCGGCTGCCGGAGGCGATGCCGGCCGGCGAGCCACGGCTGCGGGTCGAGTACCGCTCCGCGGGAGAGGACGGTGCGTTGCTCGCCGTGCGAGAGGCGGCGCTCCCTCCCCGATAGAGTCCGGCAACGCGTCCGCGGAGGCCGCACGGAGCGCCTCCCGACATCGCGCGAGTCGCCCACCGCGCAGGCGCTCCACCGGCGCGAGGCCCGCCGGGACGTCCCGAGAGCGACGGGCGGGGCTCGGAACGGACATCGACCGAGACGACGCCCCGTCGTCGCGACCCGGGCGTCGTGAGGAGAGTCAGCCCCTCGCCCGCGCCTCCAGCATCTTCTTCCGCGTGTAGGCGATGAGGCCGCCGGCGTCGATGATCGCCTGGCGGGCCGGCGGGAGCGGGACGACGTCCCACGACTTGCCGGTCGTCCGGTTGACGACCTTCTTCCCCTCGACGACGACCTCGTCGCCGACCGAGGCTTCGACGCCGGGCGCCATGACGATGTTCAGGCCGAGGTTGATCGTGTTCTGGAGGAAGATCCTCGCCACGTCGCTCGCGACGATCGTCAGCTCCCACTCCTTGAGGCAGGAGACGGCCTGCTCGCGCGAGGAGCCGCAGCCGAAGTTCTTCCCGCCGACGAGGACGGAGCCGGGCGGGACCTCCTTGGCGTTCAGCTTCGCGTTGAGCGCCGGGTCGTTCGCGAAGGCGTACTGAGGCGTCTCAGTCGGGAGGACGGTGGCCATGTAGCGGCCCGGGTAGATGACGTCGGTGGAGACGTCGTCCCC
>JAKPXO010000405.1 GCA_029567505.1 Acidobacteriota bacterium | reverse complement strand
TGGGACGACGTGGGGCGGCGGATGCCGGACGCGTCGCGCTCGGGCGTCCTCGTCGTGGAGAAGGTGAAGACGAAGGGCGGCTCGCCCGCCTCCGAGACGCTCCTCTCCCTCAAGCAGGACCCGGCCTTCGGCCCGGTCCTCGTCCTCGGTCTCGGCGGCGTCCTGACGGAATGGTTCGGGGCCGCCACGGGCGGGACGTCGACGGTCGTCCTGCAGCCCGGCCGGGTCCGCGAAGGGCTCGAGCGGGCGGTGGCGACGCGGCCGGCCGCCGCGCTCCTCTTCAAGCCGAGCCGCCTCCACGATCGGGCCCCGCTCGACCTCGCCGCCACGGCGGAGCGGCTCGAGAGGCTCGGCGCTGTCGCGACGGCGTTCGGGGAGGGAGCTCAGGCCGGCGAAGCGGACCCCCTCACGCTCGAGGAGCTGGAGGTGAACCCGCTCCTCCTCGCCGCCGACGGGCGCTGGATCGCAGTCGACGGGAAGGGGAGCATGGGCCGCTCGACGGCGACGCTCCCGAAGCGGCCGCTTCGGAAGGTGAAGAACCTCCTCGAGCCGAAGTCGGCCGCCGTCCTCGGCGCGTCGGCCACGGCGATGAACCCCGGCCGGATCATCCTCCGGAACCTGAAGCTCTCCGAGGGGGTCCGCTACGGACACATCTGGGCGGTCCACCCGAAGGAGGAGGCGATCGACGGGATCCCGTGCGTGAAGACGGTCGCCGACCTGCCGCAGAAGGTCGACGTCGCGGTCGTCTCGATCCCGGCCGAAGGGGCGCGCGACGCGATCCGCGCGCTTTGCGACACGGGGAAGGCCGAGTCGATCATCCTGATTCCGGGCGGCTTCGCGGAGACGGGGAAGAAGGCGCTCGAGGAGGAGATCGTCTCGATCCTCCGCGCCTCGCGCTCCCGGGCCGACGAGGGGCCCGTCCTCGTCGGCGGGAACTGCCTCGGGATCGTCTCGAAGCACCAGTACAACACGTTCTTCCTGCCGCAGTACAAGCTGCCGTTCCACGACGCACCGGGCGACCGGCTCCTGGCCGTCAGCCAGAGCGGCGCTTACCTCGTCTCGCTGACGTCGAACCTGGACGGGATTATCTTCCCGAAGGCGTCGGTCTCGTACGGCAACCAGATGGACCTGACGATCTCCGACTTCCTCGAGGCGGCTCTCGAGGACGACGGGGTGGACGTCGTCGCCTGCTACGTCGAGGGGTTCAAGCCTCTCGACGGGACGCGCTTCGTCGACCTGGCGCGGCGCCTGCGCGAAAAGGGGAAGCGGGTCCTCGCGTTCAAGGCGGGGAAGACCCCGCTCGCCGCGAAGGCGACGCAGAGCCACACCGCCTCCCTCGCGGGGGACTACGCGGTCGCCGAGGCCCTCATGAAGGGGGCCGGCGTCGTCGTCGCGGAGACCCTCGACATGCTCGAGGACTACACGAAGGCGTTCACGATGCTCTACGACCGGCTCCCGCGCGGGAACCGGGTCGCCGTCCTCTCGAACGCCGGGTTCGAGTGCTCCTCGGTCCTCGACAAGCTCTACGGCCTCGTCCCGGCGCCGCTCACCGACGAGACGAAGGCGAAGCTCGAAGCGTGCCTGCCGGGCGTCGGCCACGCGGGGAACCCCGCGGACGCCACGCCGATGGCGACGACGGCGCAGTTCGTGGCCGCGGCGCAGGCGATGGTCGACGACCCGAACGTCGACCTCCTCCTCGTCTCGCCCGTCCCGGTCACGCCCGCGCTGGACAACCTCGCGCCCGACCTCTCCGGCACGCACCGCGAGAACATCCACTCGCCCGGCTCGCTCCCGAACGGTCTCCTGGAGCTCTTCCGGGGGACGACGAAGCCCGTCGCCGTCGCCGTCGACTCGGGGCGCCTCTACGACGACTTCGTCTTCGTCCTCCAGCGGGGCGGCATCCCCGTCTGGCGGAAGATCGACCGCGCCTCCCGCGCGCTCTCGGCGCTCGCCACGCTCTGACCGGCGGGCACGAAGAGGGAAAGGCCCCGGACGGCGGCGAGCCGGCCGGGGCCTTCGTCCTTCCCGGGGGAAGGGCCGGGGCTCAGAGACCGTAGTAGAGCTCGATCTCGTACGGGTGCGGGCGGTTGCGCACCTCGCGGTCTTCGGCCCGCTTCTTCTTCGCCCACCGCTCGAGGAGGTCGTCGTTGAAGACGCCTCCCTCGAGGAGGAACGCGCGGTCGGCCTCGAGCGCCTCCATGGCCGCCTCGAGCGAGGTGGGGAGCGCCTTGATCGTGGCCCGCTTCTCGGCGTCCCACGAGAAGATGTCGTCGTCCAGGGGGCCGAAGCCGAGGGCGGTCGGGTCGAGCCCCTTGCGAATGCCGTCGACGCCCGCGAGGAGCTGGGCCGCGATCGCGAGGTAGGGGTTGCAGGTGGCGTCGGGCGGACGGAACTCGAAGCGCGCGTTGTCGGGACGGTTCGCGTACTTCGGAATCCGGATCGCCGCGCTCCGGTTGCCGAGCGAGAAGATGGCGCTGATCGGCGCCTCGTAGCCCGGGACGAGCCGGCGGTAGGAGTTCGTCGAGGGGTTCGTGAAGGCCATGACGGCGCCGCCGTGCTGGAGGAGGCCCGCGATGTACGAGCGCTCCGCGGCGCTCGAGGAGCCGTAGCCGTTCGCGTCGTAGAAGAGGTTCTTCCCGCCCTTGAGGAGGCGCTGGTGGAAGTGCATGCCGGAGCCGGCCTCGCCGTAGAGCGGCTTCGGCATGAACGTGGCCGTCAGGCCGAGCTGCGTCGCCGCCATCCGGGTGACGTACTTGACGATCATCACCGCGTCGGCCGCCTTCATCATCGGGAAGATCGGGATCTCGATCTCGCACTGGCCGGGGCCGCCCACCTCGTGGTGGTGGTACTTCACCTCGATGCCCATCTGCGAGACGAGCTTGCAGATGCGCGTCCGGAAGTTGAACAGGCGGTCCTGCGGCGGGATCGCGTGGTAGCCGCCGTGACGCGGGATGTTGTAGCCGGTGCCGAGCTCGTGGGAGTTCCAGTCTCCCTCGGAGGACTGCACGCGGTAGGAGGCGACGTTCATCCCGTTCTCGTACGAGACGCCGTCGAAGACGTAGAACTCGAACTCGGGGCCCCAGACGCTCTCGTCGGCGACGCCGCTCGCCCGGAGGAACTCCTCGGCCCGGCGGGCGATGGAGCGCGGGTCGTAGGGGAAGAGGGCGCGCGTGTCGGCCTCGAGCGTCGTGCAGATGAACGACAGCGTCGGGACCTCCCAGAACGGGTCGAGGAAGCCCGTGGAAAGGTCGGGAACGAGGGCCATGTCGCCGGAGCTGACCGACTTGAAGCCGACGCTCGAGCCGTCGAACCCGACGCCCTTCTCCATCAGGACGGGGGTGAAGCCCGAGGCGGGGATCGTGACGTGGTGCCAGCGGCCCCACAGGTCGCAGAACTTGAGGTCCACCATCTCGACGGACCGCTTCTCGACGAAGGACTTCGCCTCGCTGAAGTCGCTGAACATGACGGGTCTCTCTCCCTTCGGCACGCCGCACGAGAAGACGCGGCGCGACCAACTATGGTAACGCCGGAGGAGGGGGGCTGTCCCGCCGGCGAAGGCGCGCCGGCTGCTACGATGAGAGATTCGGGCTCGCCCGGACGGCGGGCCCTGGAGTAGACGATGCCCATGGAAGTCCGTTTCCCGGGCGGGGTCGCCGTCGAGGCGATCCACGCCGGAATGACGATCCGAACCGATCAGCCCGTCGCGGCCGGCGGGGCCGGCTCGGCCCCCTCCCCGTTCGACCTCTTCCTCGTCTCCCTCTCGACCTGCGCCGGCTTCTACGCCCTCCGCTTCTGCCAGGAGCGCGGCCTGCCGACGGAGGGGCTCGGCGTCACGATGGAC